>NZ_JBEPPW010000004.1:0-290358 GCF_040547525.1 Roseovarius sp. MBR-6
GTGCCGCAACCGGCGAGCATGAATTCGACAAGCTCTGCGCCGAACTGGGCATCGAGCACCGCCTCACCCCGCCGAAATCGCCCCAGACCAACGGTATGGTCGAGCGCTTCAACGGCCGGATCGAAGAGGTTCTTCAAAGCCACCACTTCCGCTCAGGCGAGGAACTGGAGACCACACTTCATCGATATGTCTGGCTCTACAACCAGCAGCTCCCGCAATCAGCCTTGGGCAGCAGGTCGCCCTTGCAGGCGATGAAGGACTGGCACAAACTCAAGCCGCAGTTGTTCAGGAAGAAGCCATACTACCTTCCGGGATGTGACAGCTATCCCAAATGACACTTCGTTCCTCAACTGACGCAAATCGCGTCGGAACTCGCCGCTTCAGATACCACGTCTTTCCGCGCAGGACAGGTTTTGACATCCTCGCATTCCCCAACATACGGCTTCGTGAAGCATAATGTGGTGCAGAAAGGGTAGCAAAACAAGGGAGAGGGGTCAGCTCACGTGAACCACATCAAGATAAGTGTTTGATTTTAATGTATATTATAAAATTATCCACATATTACAGTGGCGGAGCCGATGGGATTCGAACCCACGAGACCCTTCCGGGCCTACTCCCTTAGCAGGGGAGCGCCTTCGACCACTCGGCCACAGCTCCGCTGATGCGTATAACGGGGCGGGCGGCGGGAACACAAGGCTGAATTTGCCCTGCGTTCCGAAAGCCTTCGATCAGAGCGTGATCACCGTGGAGCCGGTGGTCTCGCGCGCCTCGAGGGCGCGATGCGCCTCGGCGATCTCCTCGAGCGGGTAGCGCCGGCCGATGGTGGGGCGCACCGCGCCGCTGCCGACCTTGTCGAAGAGGTGCCGCGCCATGTCCTGACAGCGCGCGTGATCGGCGAGAAAGGTGAAAAGAGTCGTGCGCGTCATCTTGAGCGAGCCCTTGGCCGCCAGCGTCAGCAGGCTCACCGGCGCGACCGGGCCCGAGGCATTGCCGAAGGAAATCATCATGCCGAGCGGTTTGAGGCAGTCGAGCGAGCGCTCGAACGTGTCCTGCCCGACCCCGTCCATCACCACATCGACGCCCGCGCCACCGGTCAGCGCCTTGACCTCTTCGACGAAATCGCCCGAACGGTAGTTGAGGCAGGTCTCGGCCCCGTTCTCGACCGCGAGCGCACATTTCTCATCCGTCCCGGCGGTGCCGATCAGGCGGATACCTATGGCGCGCGCCCATTGGCAGGCCAGAAGCCCCACGCCCCCGGCGGCGGCGTGAAAGAGCACGCTCTGTCCCTTTTCCAGCGGCCAGACCCGGTGAAAGAGATATTCCACCGTCATGCCCTGCAACATGATCGCGGCGGCCTCCTCGAAGGAAATCCCCTCGGGCAGCGGGCAGACCTGGGCGGCGGGCATGACGCGGGCCTCCGTGTAGGCCCCCGGCGGGGTGGCGGCATAGGCCGCGCGGTCGCCGGGTTTGAGATGGCTGACGCCCGCGCCCACGGCCTCGATCACGCCTGCGGCCTCCATCCCGAGGGCATGAGGCAGGGCAAGCGGGTAAAGCCCGGTGCGCTGATAGACGTCGATGAAGTTGAGGCCACAGGCCTCGTGGCGGATGCGGATCTCGCCCGGACCCGGCGCGCCGACCTCACGCTCGACCAGCGTCAAAACCTCGGGGCCACCGGTTGTCTCGATTACCACAGTGCGTGCCATGACGCGTCCCTCCCTGTCCTGTTCGCGGCGCAGTCAACACCAGCGGCCGGGGCATGGCAAGGCTCAGCGCACCAGCACCACGGGCACCTTGCAGGAGCGGACCATTTCCGTGGTGGTGGAGCCGATGATCAGGCTGCGGATGCGGCTGTGGCCATAGGCACCCATCACCACCATGTCAAAGCCCGCCTCTTCCACCAGCTTGCCGAGCGCCGTCTCGGGCTGGCCGGCGACCACATCCGTCTCGGCCTCGATCCCGGCGGCGACCAGAAGCGCGCGGGCATCTTCCAGACCCTTCCTGACGTCCGGCGTGGCCTGACCGACCGTCACCACATGCACCTTCAGCCCGGAGAAAAGCGGGCTGCGCGCGATGTGATCGACCGCCTTCATCGCCGAGGTGCCGCCGTCATAGGCCACGAGCACCTTCTCGATGGGCTGAAACGCGCGGGAGGCCACGAAAACCGGCTTGTGGCTGGCGCGCACGATGCGTTCGAGGTTCGATCCCAGATGGCCCTTGGCGAAATCGGCGGCCTCGCCGCGCTTGCCGATCACGATCACGCGGGCGTCATGCTCGACCTCGGCCACCGTCTCGACGATATCGCCCTGCCGCAGGCGGGTGGTGATCTCGTTGATCTCGGCCTTCTCGAGGATCGCGCGCGCGTCTTCCAGGATCGCCCGCCCGCGATGCGCCACCAGCTTGGCGCGCTGTGCGTCAAGCTCGGCCAGTTCCTCCAGCAATGCCGTGCGCGCGCCCAGTCTGATCGCGCCTGAAAGGTCCTGCTTCTCCGCCCCTTCGCGCCGCCCGAGCACATGCAGCAACTCGACCGCCGCGCCGGTGCGCTGCGCGATCCAGGCCGCGTGGTCGCAGACCGAGGCCGAATAGATCGACCCGTCCACCAATGCGATCACCTTGTCCGTCATGGTCATATCCTCCCTCAATGCGCCATCAGCTTGTCCATCGCGCCCGGCTTGTCATGGATGGCAAGCCTGTCAACGATGGTCTCTGTGGCCTCGTTCATGCCGATGATCTCGACCTCGGCCCCGTCGCGGCGGAATTTGAGGATCACCATGTCAAGCGCCTGAACCGAGGAAATATCCCAGATATGCGCGCGGCTCACGTCGATGATGACCTTTTCCAGCGCTTCCTTGAAGTCGAAAGCGTTCATGAAATCCTCGACCGAGCCGTAGAATAGCTGCCCCTCCACGACGTAGGTGCGGTGGCTGCCGCTTTTGGTGATATGGCTCGTCACCTTGAAAAGCTGCGCGATCTTGCCGGCAAAGAAGATGCCCGACAGGAGCACGCCCACCAGCACGCCGATGGCAAGGTTGTGGGTGTAGACCACGGTGACCACGGTGGCCAGCATCACGATGGAGGACGAGCGCGGATGCGTGCGCAGGTTCTTGATCGACGACCACGAGAACGTGCCGACCGCGACCATGATCATGATCGCCACCAGCGCCGCCATCGGAATGAGGCTGACCACATCGCCGAGCCCCACCACCATCGCCAGCAGGAATACCCCCGCCGAAAAGGACGACAGCCGCCCGCGCCCGCCGGATTTCACGTTGATGATCGATTGGCCGATCATCGCACAGCCCGCCATGCCGCCGATAAAGCCGGTCGCGGTATTGGCGATGCCCTGCCCGACCATCTCCTGAGAGCGGTTGGATTTGGTGTCGGTCAGGTCATCGACGATGTTCTGCGTCATCAGGCTTTCGAGAAGGCCCACGACCGCCACCGCCATGGAATAGGGCAGGATGATCATCAGCGTCTCGAAGGTCAGCGGGATCTGCGGGATCAGGAACACCGGCAATGTGTCGGGCAGCGCGCCCATATCGCCCACGGTGCGCACATCGAGACCCATGAAGTAGGCGATTGCGGTCAGCACAACAATGGTCACCAAGGGCGACGGAATGGCGCTTGTCAGCAGCGGAAAGAGATAGATGATCGCCAACCCCGCCGCCACCAGCACAAAGGTGATCCATGTCACGGCGCGCGGATCAAGCTCGGGCAGTTGCGCCATGAAGATCAGGATCGCCAGCGCGTTGACAAAGCCGGTCATCACCGATTTCGACACGTAGCGCATGACAAATCCCAGCCGCAGCACCCCCATGCCGATCTGGATCAACCCTGCCAGCACGGTTGCCGCCAGCAGGTATTCCAGCCCGTGATCCCGCACCAGCGTGATCATCAGCACAGCCGTCGCGGCGGTGGCCGCCGAGATCATGCCCGGCCGACCGCCGGTGAACGCGATCAGCACCGAAATCGAGAAGCTGGCGTAAAGCCCCACCTTCGGGTCCACGCCCGCGATGATCGAGAATGCGATGGCCTCGGGGATCAGCGCGAGCGCAACCACCAGCCCGGCGAGGATATCGCCCCTGACATTTCCGAACCATTGTGCCCGATAGGCGTCGAGAGAGATCATGCGTTCATCCGTTTCCTGTCCGGCATTGGCGGCCGCCGGGCTGTCCTTGTCGTGCGAGAGCTGTGCAGGGAACCGACGACAGGACGCCATTACAAGGCCTGTCCGCTCCACCCTCCCGCCCCCTACCCGCCTGCCCCGCCCCTGCCAACCGGAAATTGCCGCATTGCAGAATTGCGTCATGCGCAAGGCTTGTCCGCCCTGACTGCCGTGCCGCCATGGGGCCATGGTGCGCGCACCGCTTGTTGCCTGCCCATGGGCGCGATAGAGAGGGAGCAAGACAGCGAGAGGCAGGCACATGCGCATTCTGATCACAAATGACGACGGCATCAACGCACCGGGCCTTGCGGTGCTTGCGGAAATCGCCAGCGCACTTGCGGGCGATGACGGTGAGGTCTGGACCGTGGCCCCCGCCTTCGAGCAATCGGGCGTGGGCCATTGCATCTCCTATACCCGCCCGATGATGATCAGCGAAATGGCCCCGCGCCGCTATGCCGCCGAGGGCAGCCCGGCCGATTGCGTGCTGGCCGGGCTTTATGACGTGATGAAGGACGCACGCCCCGATCTGGTTCTCTCGGGCGTCAATCGCGGCAACAACTCGGCCGAGAACGCGGTCTATTCCGGCACCGTGGGCGCGGCGATGGAGGCAGCCTTGCACGGTGTGCCCGCGGTCGCGCTCAGCCAGTATTACGGCCCCGCGCAGCGCGACGCGCCCGATCCTTTCGAGGCCGCGCGCGTGCACGGCCTGCCCGTGCTGCGCCGTCTTCTGGACAAGGGTGTGTGGACGCGCGACGATTACGGCATCTTCTACAACATCAACTTTCCGCCCGTCCCGGCGGCGGATGTCAAGGGCATCCGCGCCGCGCGACAGGGCTTTCGCCGCGACATGGGCTTTGGCGTGCAGCCCGCGCATTCCCCCTCGGGGCGGCGGTTCCTGTGGGTCACGGGCGCGCCGCAGAACATGCCCACCAGCCCCGGCTCGGATGCGGATGTGAACCTTCAGGGCTATATCTCGGTGACGCCGATGCGCGCGGATCTCACGGCGCATGACGCGCTGGAGGCACTGAAAGCCATCGAATGAGCGACGGGGACGATCATATCGCCGAACGCAAGATGCAGTTCCTTTATGCCCTGCGCTCGCGCGGTGTGACGGATGCGCGCGTGCTCACCGCGATGGAACGGATGGACCGTGGCCCCTTCGTGCGCGGCTATTTCACCGACCGCGCCTATGAGGACATGCCGCTGCCCATTGCCTGCGGCCAGACCATCAGCCAGCCCTCGGTGGTGGGGCTGATGACGCAGGCGCTGAAGGTCACGCCGCGCGACAAGGTGCTGGAGGTGGGCACCGGCTCGGGCTATCAGGCCGCGATCCTGAGCCAGCTTGCCCGCCGCGTCTATACCGTGGACCGTCACCGCCGCCTCGTGCGCGAGGCGTGCGAGATTTTCGCGGCACTCGATCTGACCAATATCATCGCGCTCACCGCCGATGGCAGCTTTGGCCTGCCCGAACAGGCCCCATTCGACCGGATCATCGTGACGGCAGCGGCCGAGGATCCGCCGGGGCCGCTCTTGGCGCAACTCAAGATCGGCGGTATCATGGTCTTGCCCGTCGGTCAGTCCGATGCGGTGCAGCATCTCATCCGCGTGACCCGGCACGAGACCGGATACGAGTATGACGAACTGCGCCCGGTGCGCTTCGTGCCGCTGGTCGAGGGGCTGGGGCGCGATGGGTAAGGGCCCGCACGGGCACGGCGCGACAAGAGGCGCAAAGACAGGACGAGGCAGGAAACAGGGAGTATCGAGGATGCGACAGTTACCGCGACATCTGGCGATCGGCATGGGGCTGGCTTTGGGGCTTGCCGCCTGTAGCCAACCGCTCGACATCGACATGCGCGGGGCCTTCGGCAACGCGCCCAGTACCGCCGACGCGGCGCGCACGGCCAGCACGGCGCGCCCGCAGCCCGACGACCGCGGCATCATCTCCTATCCCGGCTATCAGGTGGCGGTGGCGCGGCGCGACGATACGCTCGCGCGGCTGGCCACCCGTATCGGGGCCGACGCCGAGGAGCTTGCCCGCTTCAACGGCATCCAGACCGGCGACATCCTGCGTGACGGCGAGATCGTGGCCCTGCCCCGCCGTGTCGCCGAACCGACCGGCGGGCCGATCCAGCCTCCTTCGGGCGTCGATATCGCCTCGGTGGCGGGCGGAGCCATCGCGCGCGCCGATGCGCAACAGGTCCGAACCACGACACTCGCCCCCGCGGCGCAGGTGGGCACAGAGCCCGTGCGCCACCGGGTCGAGCGCGGCGAGACAGCCTTTTCCATCGCGCGGCTCTACAACGTCTCGGTGCGCAGCCTTGCGGACTGGAACGGGCTCGGACCCGATTTCGCCGTTCGCGAGGGTCAGCATCTGCTCATTCCCGTGGCGACGCCCGGCGCGACGCCCCCGCCGCGCGAAGCGGCGGCCGCCCCGGCCGCCGTCAGCCCGCCCGGCTCCGGCTCGCCCACACCCACGCCGCCAAGCGCGGCACAGCCCCTGCCCGCAGAAGAGACCCGGCCGGTCGCCACACCGACCCCGCCGGTCGCCGCCCCGGACCTCGGCCAAACCGCAACAGGCAGCGCGCGCATGGCGCAGCCCGTCGAAGGCTCGATCATCCGCGACTATGCCAAGGGCCGCAATGACGGCATCGACATCGCCGCCACCCCCGGCGCGCCCGTGAAGGCCGCCGATGCGGGCACGGTTGCCGCGATCACCGAGGACACCAACGGCATCCCCATCATCGTGATCCGCCATCAGGGCAGCCTGCTCACCGTTTATTCGAACGTGGACGCGCTCAGCGTCAAGAAGGGCGATACCGTTGCACGCGGCCAGAAGATCGCCGAGATCCGCCGCGACGGCGCGGCCGCGCTGCATTTCGAGGTGCGCGACGGGTTCGAAAGCGTCGATCCCAACCGGTTTCTCAATCCCTGAGCGCTCAGCGCGTCAGCGGCGGCGGGGGCGCGGCACAATGCCCGCCGGTGGCCGCCAGACCCGAGCCGAGCGCAATCATCGGCGGGGCGTTATAGGGGTTGAGCGGCTGCGACTGCGCCTGATCGAGCGCCAGCAGCCCGGCCACCCCCAGCGCCACCAGAAGCGTCACATGCACCCGCCTCATCGCCGCGCCTCCAGACCCAGCGAGGGCCGTAGCCTGATCCCCACCCAGGATCCGGCAAAGGCCGCCGCGAACCAGACCCAGCCATGCGCCGAGCCGGTGGCGATGCCGCTGAAGAACGCGCCGATATTGCAGCCGAAGGCCAGCCGCGAGCTGTAGCCCAGCACCAGCCCCGCCACGATCACCGCCACCCAGGCGCGCGCGGGCAGCACGCCCACAGGCGAGGCAAGACCCGTCCGCCACCACGCCACCAGCGCCGCGCCGCCGATGAGGCCCAGATCGGTGAGCGAGGTGATATCCAGCAAAAGGCTGGCCTCGACCTGCGCCGCATTGGCCGGAGCCGACCAGAAGACCGACCCCGAGAGATCACCCCCCACGGCCACCACACCCTTGGCCACCCAGAGACCAAGGCCGTAGACCACGCCCCAGGGCTGTCCCGCCACGACCAGATGCAGGATGGCCAGCGCCGCCAGCGCCAGCAGCGCGCCCCAGTATCGGGCAGGCAGCCGGTGACTGCCGCGGCGTCCGATCACGAGCGCCAGCGCCGCCACCCCGGCCAGCCCGAGAAGCGTGATGCCAAGACCAAACGTCCCTTCCAGCGCCATGACCGGCAGGCTGCCAAGCGCGGTCCACCAGCTCAGGTGCCAGGCGCCTGCGAAACTGCCGATGGCGAAGAAGGGCAGCGCCACCGCGCCGATGGCATTGCCGCTCCCGGCATTGACCAGCGTGCCCGAGCCGCAGCCAAGCACGATCTGCATCGCCGCGCCAAAGACGAAGGCCCCGCCGACCATCGCCAGCCCGATGGGCGCATGGGCCCCCTTCAACTCGGCCCCGTTGGCGGCCAGCAGCGGCAGCGCCGCGCAGGCGACAATGGCAATCGCCAGAAGCTGCGCCAGAAGGCCAGAGGCGTCGCGCTCGAGGATCATCCGCCGCCACGGCCCGGTAAAGCCGAAGCGAAAGCCTTCAAGCGTGAGGCCGAACCCCAGCCCGATCAGCAGCACCAGCCCCGAACGCGGCCCCGCGAACAGCGCCACAATCAGGACGGTCGCCGCCACGAGGGCAAGCATCGATGCGCGCGGCACGAGGCCCGGCGCGGTGGGGACAGCGGGCGCGGCCGTGGTCATGTCATTGCCTCAGTTCTTGCCGGTGATCTTGTCGAGCAGGTTTTGAAACAGCCCCGGCACATTCGCCATCTCGAGCCCGGCATTGGACCAGCCGACCACCGATTCGGGATACATCCGCACGCCCTCGATCCCCGCCAGTTCGCTCAGCGCGAACCAGTTTGTCGCGGCCCAATGCCCGGTATTGCAGAAACTCACCAGCCGGTCGCCGGGACCAAAGCCGTTTTCCTCGGCCAGTTGGCGCACGAGGTCCGGCTTGATCAGCGACGGCTCGCTTTGGCCGAACCAGCGATCATGGGTGAAATATTGCGATTGCGGGATGGTGCCGGGACGGGCGGCGGCGGCGTGCTTGGTCTCGCCTTTCCAGAACGCCTCGGGGCGCGCGTCGATCAGTTGGGCATTGTCGCGCCCGTCGACGATGGCCTGCACATCCTCCCGCGTGGCAAGCCATTCGCGCGAGAAACGCACGGTGATATCCGAGGGCGTGACCTGCGATGCGGGGCCGGTCTCTTGCGGCGCGTTGGCGGCAGCCCAGGCGTTCATGCCACCGTTGAGAATGGCCAGCGTCTCGACCCCGCTTGATTTCAACGTCCAGTAAACCCGCGCGGCCGCGCCGAAATCGGTCTGGTTGGTGCCCTGATGGACCACGACAACGGGCGTATCGGTGGAGATGCCAAGACCGCGCAGCACCTCGGTCAGATGCGCCTCGGAAACAAGCTCGCCGGGGTTCTCGGCGGGGCCGCGAAAGAGACCGTAGGGCGCGTTGAGCGCGCCGGGCACATGGCCGTTGGCGTAGGCATCGCCCGCGCGGATATCGAGCACGACAGGGGCCTCGGCGTCAAGCGCAGCGCGCAGATCGGAGACATCGACAAGCGGTCCGAGCGCGTGTGCCGCCATCGGAAACACGGCGAGCGCGAGGGCAAAGAGGGATTTGCGGAAGCGGGCGAACATGAGCGGGTCTCCTTTCGCGCGAAAGCTGACGGTTGCGCGATAGATACGCCCCAAGCCCCGCCGCAACAAGCCTCGTCACGCAGTCTGACACGCGTTTGAGACCGCGCATCGCGCCAGATGTGACTGGACAAGCGGCGCGCTTGGGCCAAGCATGGCCGGAGCCGGAACACTGCGAAAGGACCGCGCATGGCCAAGCCGCCCTTTACCCTCGTGCAACTCTCGGTGCTCGAGGCCATCGCGCGCTGCGGTGGGATCGGGGCGGCGGCGCGCGACCTGGGATTGTCGCAGCCGTCGGTCTCGAACCACCTGTCGCAGATCGAGGAGAAACTGCGCGCGCGCCTCTTTGACCGCTCCGGCCACCGGCTTGAGGCGAACGCGCTGCTGATGCCCCTTCTGCCGCGCCTGCGGGCATTGTTGCAACTCTCCGACGAGGTGGCGGACGGGCTTGGCGGACTGGCCACGCTCGATTCTGGGCGCCTGGCCATCGGCTACACCACGCATCAGTTCATCATGGACATTCTCGCCACATTCCGCTTGCGCCACCCCGGCGTGCGGATCGAGGCACGCTGCCATGGCTCGCATGACCTGCTCGAGGGGCTGCGCCATGGCGCGTTCGAGGCCTGTTTCGTCACCCTGCCCGAGCCGGAGCCGGACCTTGTCTGCCTCGAATTGCGGCGCGAGGATGTGGTGCTGATGGTCGGGCGCGACAGCGCGCTTGCGACCCGCGCGCAGGTGTCCTGGTCCGAGGTCGGCACGCTCGACCTCATTCGTCGCGAGGGGGCCTCGGGCACGCGACGCCTCTTTGACGCCTATGCCGCGCGGCAGGGCGTCAGCCTGCGCACCGCCATCGACCTTGGTTCGTGGGAATCGATGCGCCTCGCCGCCGCGCAGGGCGTGGGCGTGGGCATCGCCATGGCCGGCGAGATCGAGCCGGACGATCCGCGCATCGTGGCCGTCACCCTGCAAGAGCCGGTGCCGCGCCTCGGACATTACCTTGTGACCCTGCCCGAACAGCGCGACATGGGCGCGGTCGCGGCCCTCTTCGAGATCGCCGGGCTGCGCAAGCGCGCCGCCTGATAGGGAACCGTCCGTGAGCATTTGAGAAGCAAATGAATGCTTATGTTTCATTTATCCGTTACAGAATCGTGCAAAGGGATGACAGATTTGAAATTAGCGGTAACATCCCGCCACCAACACCTGGAGGAAAACCGATGCGTCCCAAGAAAATATCGCTGCTTGCCAGCACCACGGCGCTTGCCCTGAGCGGCACCATGGCCTTTGCCGCCTGCCCGCCTGCCACCGTGGCCGACATGAAGGGCCTTGCGCCCGCCTTCCCGCAACAGTTCGAACTGGCCGAGTTGCAGTCCGCCGCAAGCTGCACGCTCGATCTGGCCGAGAACCCGGCCATGGCCGATCTCAATGCGCGCATCGCGGGCAACCCGGATCTGCCGCCGGTGGCCGCACGCCTGCCCGAAGAGCCGCTGGTCGTGGCACCCTATGCAGCCATCGGCCAATATGGCGGCGTGCTGAGCGGGGCCTCGCGCGGCACCGAATCAGGCACATCCGACATGCTGTCGGTGCGTCATGTCAACCTCGTGCGCTACGCCGATGATCTCAAGACCATCGTGCCCAACGTGGCCAAGGGCTGGTCGTGGAACGCCGATTACACGCAACTGACCTTTACCCTGCGCAAGGGGCACAAATGGTCCGACGGCGCGCCCTTCACCGCGCATGACGTTGTTTTCTGGTATGATGACGTGCTCACCAATCCGGCGATCACCGAAACCACCCCCGGCCGCTGGCTCTTTGGCGGCGAGCCGGCCCGCGTCGAGGCGGTGGACGATGTCACCGTCACCTTTACCTTTCCCACGCCGCAGCCCAACCTCATCAACCGCTGGGCGATGGATTACGGCCAGACCTTCCTGCCGCGCCATTTTCTTGGCCGGTTCATGGACAAATACAACGATGGTGCCGCCGCGCTGCGCGCCGAACATGGCTTTGCCAGCGAGAAGGAGGCAATCGACTTCTATTACGGCGCGTCTGACTGGAAAGACGTGCCCTCACCGCTCATGAAGGACCCGGCCAAGGCCGCCGCCCTCGGCGCCGCCGTCAAGCCGACGCTGGAAAGCCATATCGTCGTGGCCGAGGATTCCAACGGCCGCCGCCTTGTCGCCAACCCCTATTTCCACATGGTCGACACGGCGGGCAACCAACTGCCCTATATCTCGGAGATCCGCGAGGATTACATCCCCGAGCGCGACGTGGTGAACCTCAAGGTCATGAACGGCGAAATCTCCTGGAAACAGCAGGCGATGGAGCTGAACGACTTTCCGCTCCTGAAGGAGAACGAGGCCAAGGGCAACTATACCGTGAGCCTTGCGCCGACACTGGGCGAGACGGTCTATTATTCCTTCGCGCGCAACCACAAGGACCCGGTTCTCCGCGACATCTTCAACGATCCGCGCTTTTCGCAGGCCATGTCACTGGGCCTCGACCGCGAGGAAATCCGCGAGATCGTGTATCTCGGACAGGGCACGCCCGCGCAGGCCATCCCGGTCGAGGCGCGCACCGTCGATTTCGTGCCCGACTATGCGCTCACGCAGTTTCTTGATCATGACGTGGCGGCGGCCAATGCGCTCCTCGACGAGATGGGCCTTGCCCGCGACGGCAGCGGCAAGCGCCAGCGCCCCGACGGCAAGCCGCTCGCCATCCGCATCCTCTTCGCCAGCCAGGGCAGTCCGGTGCAGTTGCACGAGTTGTCGCGCGGCATGTGGGAAGAGTTGGGGCTGACCGTCGATCTGCGCGAGGTGACATCGGACGAATATCGCTCCAGCGCCAATGCCAACGACGTGGACGTGTTCATCTGGAAGAATGACGGCATTTCGGGCCCGTTCATCGCGCAGGACGCCACCATGCTGGTGCCGCCCTTCGGCGATTTCTTCAACCCCGGCGGCGGTTTCGAATGGGCCAAGTGGCACCAGACGAACGGCGCCGAGGGGATCGAGCCGCCCGCCGATATACAGAAGCTGTGGGATCTCTCCGAACAGTTCCTGTCAGAGCCGCTCGGCACGCCCACGTCGAGCCGGATCGGCGAGGAGATCGTGCGCATCCATGCCGACCAGATGCTCAAGATCGGCGTCGTGGCGGAAATCCCGTCGCCTTACGTGCATCACAACAGCGTGCAGAACGTGCAGCCTCTCACGTCCAAGACCTATGACTACTACTGGACCTATCCCTACCGTCCGCAGCAGTGGTTCATCGCCAACTGAGGACTGAGCGCCGCCCGCCCCGGCCTTGCGCCGGGGCGGGTGCCGCCTGTGGGGGACACAGATGGCCCGTTTCCTGATCGACCGGATCGTCGGCATGGTCGTGACGCTCGTTCTCGTCTCGATCATGGTCTTCGTGATCATGGAACTGCCGCCCGGCGACTATGCCGAGCGCTATGCGTTCCGCAAATATTCCGGCACCGGCGTCACCATGACCGAAGCCGATGTGCAGGCGATCCGGGTCGAGCTTGGCCTCGATGCGCCAGCCGTGACGCGCTATCTGGACTGGATCGGCGGCATCGTGCTGCGCGGCGATTTCGGACCGGCCTATGCCTTTGACACCTCCGTCAACACCATCATCAGCGGCAAGGTCTGGCTGACGCTGGGGTTGCTCTTTGCCACGCTGATCGTGACTTATCTCGTGTCGATCCCGGTGGGGATCTATGCCGCCGTGCGTCGGGGCGGGTTCGCCGATTACGGGCTGACCGTATTTTCATATCTCGGCCTTGCGCTGCCGAATTTCCTTCTGGCGCTGGTGATGCTCTATTTCGCCAACCGCTGGTTCGGGGCCTCGATCGGCGGGCTGTTCAGCCCGCAATATTCCGATGCGCCGTGGTCGGGGGCGAAATTCTGGGACCTGATGAAGCATCTGTGGCTGCCCGCCGCCGTGCTGGCCTGGTCTGCCATGGCCTATCAGATCCAGACGGTGCGCGCGACCATGTCGGACGAGTTGGGCAAGCTCTCGGTCATGGCCGCGCGCGCGCGCGGCGTGCCCGAGGGGCGGCTTTTGCTGAAATATCCCGCGCGGCTGGCGATCAACCCGGTGGTCTCGACCATCGGTTTCGACGTCAACCGGATATTCTCGGAACTGCCCATCGTCGCGGTGGTCCTGGGGCTGACCGAACTGGGGGATCTCTTGCTCAAATCCTATCTCGATCTCGACATGAACGTGGCGGGCGCGATCCTTCTGCTGCTGACGGTGGTGATCGTGGTGATGAATTTCGTCTCCGACCTGCTGCTGGCATGGCTCGACCCGCGTATCCGGCTGGGAGGGTGACGTGACCGACAGGCCCGACACCCCCGAGAACCGCACCGAGACCGCCGCCGAACGGCGCGAGCGCCGCCAGCGCGAACGCTATTATTCGGCCAGCCAATGGACGCTGATCTGGTGGCGCTTCCGCCGTCACCGCGCGGCCATGGCCGCCGCTTGCGTGCTCGGCCTGATGGTGATTCTCGGCCTCTTCGCCGAGTTTTTCGCACCCTACGGCACCACTGAGCGCAACCGCGACTACCTGTCCGGCCCGCCGCAGATCCCGATGTTCTGCGACGACAATGGCTGTAGCCTGCGCCCCTTCGTCCACGGCACCCGCACAGAGCGCGACCCCGTCACGCTGCGCGCCGTCGCTATGCCCGACCCCGAAACGCGGCGCTACGTGGCGTTTTTCGTCGAGGGCCAGCCCGCGCATCTGCTGGGCGTGATCCCGATCGAGACCCGGCTGTTCGGGCTGGAGGACGGCGCGCGCCTGCACCTCTGGGGCACCGACCAGATGGGGCGCGACGTGTTCTCGCGCACGCTTTATGCCACGCGCACCTCGCTCTCCATCGGGGTGGCGGGGGTGCTCATATCCTTCGTGCTGGCGCTGGTGATCGGGGGGGCGGCGGGCTATTTCGGCGGCATGGTCGACAACGTGATCCAGCGCATGACCGAGGTGGTGCGCGTGATCCCGATCATCCCGCTTTACATGGGGCTGGCGGCGGCCATGCCCAAGGACTGGTCCTCGACGCAGGTCTATTTCGCCATGACCATCATCCTCGGCCTCTTCGGCTGGCCGACGCTGGCGCGGCGCATCCGAAGCCAGCTTCTGTCGATCCGGAGCGAGGATTACGTGCTGGCGGCCGAACTGGCGGGCGCGCGCCCGGCCCGCGTGATCGCCACTCACATGCTGCCGTCGTTCACCAGCTTCATCATCGTCGATCTGGTGATCTCGTTTCCCTACATGATCCTGTCGGAAACCGCGCTCAGCTTTGTCGGTCTCGGGCTGCGCCCGCCCTCGGTGTCCTGGGGGGTGATGCTGCAACAGGCGCAATCGGTGCAGGCCATCGAACAGGCGCCGTGGCTCTTTATCCCCGCCGGTTTCGTCGTGCTGGCGGTGCTGGCCTTTACCGTTCTGGGCGACGGGTTGCGCGACGCGGCCGATCCCTATTCGGAGGCGCGCTGATGCTGACGGTCGAGAACCTCACGATCAGCTTTCGCACCGACGAGGGGCGCGTCACCCCGGTGCAGGGGGTGGGGTTTTCGGTCGCCGAGGGGCGCACCCTCGGCATCGTGGGCGAAAGCGGCTCGGGCAAGTCGGTCTCGACCAAGGCGCTGATGCGGCTTCTGCCCGGCAATGCCGAAATCGCTCGAGAGGCGCGGATGCGCTATACCGCCAAATCCGGCGAGGAAATCGCCATCGAGTCCTTGAAGCCCAATGCGCGCGCGTTGCGCCACCTGCGCGGCGGCGAGATCGGCATGATATTTCAGGAGCCGATGGCGAGCTTCTCGCCGGTCTACACCATCGGCAACCAGATCATGGAGACGATCCGCCTGCATCGCGGCCTCAAGGGGCGCGCGGGCCGCGATCTGGCGGTGGACATGCTGGACAAGGTCGGCATCTCCAATCCCGATGCCCGCGTCGATCAATACCCGCACGAACTCTCGGGCGGGATGCGCCAGCGGGCGATGATCGCGCTGGCGCTGTCCGCCGGGCCGCGTCTGCTCATAGCCGACGAGCCGACGACCGCGCTCGATGTCACCATTCAGGCGCAGGTGCTTGACCTCATGCGCGGGCTGCAACGCGATCTGGGCATGGGGATGATCTTCATCACCCATGATCTGGGCGTGATCGCCCATGTCGCCGATGACGTGGCGGTGATGTATCTGGGCACCATCGTCGAGACCGGCACCGCGCGCGAGGTGCTGAAATCGCCCGCCCATCCCTATACGCGCGGCCTGATCAAGGCGATTCCACGCGCCGACAGGCTCGATGCACGGCTCGAGGCGGTGCCGGGCGATATCCCCTCGCCCTCCGCGCGGCCCGCGGGTTGTCCGTTCCATCCGCGCTGCGCCGAGGCCATCGCGGGGCTGTGCGACCGCGAAACGCCGCCCGAGGTCACGCTTGGCGTGGGCCGCCGCGTGCGCTGTCACCTGCACGGGACGAGGGCCGTGGCATGATCCCCGACAAAAGCCCGCTCCTTGAAATCCGCGATCTGGAAGTAAGCTTCGATCTTGGCAAGCGCGGGTTCTTTTCCGGCAGGCGCAAGCAGCTCAAGGCCGTGGACGGCGTCACCTTCGATATCCGCCGGGGCGAGACGGTGGGCCTCGTGGGCGAAAGCGGCTCGGGCAAGACCACGGTGGGCCGCGCCATCCTGCGGGTGATCTCGCCCTCGGGCGGGCAGGTGCTGCTTCATGGCGAGGGCGCGCCGCTTGACCTTGTGCCGCTTGGTCCGAAGGCGCTGCGCCCGCTGCGCCCGCGCATGAGCCTTGTCTTTCAGGACCCCTATTCCAGCCTCAACCCCCGCATGACCGTGCGCGACATCATCGCCGAGCCGCTGGTTGTCGCGGGCCTGATGCGCGACCGCGAGTCGATCGACGCCCGCGTGCGCGCCATCGCCGCGCGCTGCAAGCTCGACCTCGAACACCTGCGCCGCTTTCCGCACGCCTTTTCCGGCGGGCAGCGACAGCGCATCTGCATCGCCCGCGCCCTTGTCGCAGGACCCGATTTCGTGGTCTGCGACGAGAGCGTGTCGGCGCTCGATGTGTCGATTCAGGCCGAGATCATCAACCTTCTGAAGGATTTGCAGGAGGAAACCGGCACATCCTTCCTGTTCATCGCGCATGATCTGAACGTGGTGGCGCGCATCAGCCACCGGGTTGCCGTCATCTACGTGGGCCGCTTCGCGGAATATGCGCCCACCGAGAGCCTCTTTTTCCACCCGCGTCATCCCTATACCCACGCGCTGCTGTCGGCCGTGCCCGAACCCGATCCCGATCTGCCGTTTCGCCCTGAGCGCCTTCAGGGCGAGATCCCCAATCCCGCCGACGCGCCGCCCGGCTGCCGCTTTCACACCCGCTGCCCCTTCGCGCGCCCGCGCTGCGCCCTCGACGTGCCTGTCTGGCGCGAACTGGCCTCAGATCATTTCGTCGCCTGTCACTATGCCGAGGAGTTCGATTTCCGTAGATCAAGGGAACCGGCGGGCACAACGCCCGCAAAGGAAAGAGAAATACCGTGACCACCCTCAAGATCGAGCCGCCGCAGGGCGGCGAGCCGTGGCTTCTGACACCGGGGCCGCTTTCAACCTCCTACAGCGTCAAGGCGGCCATGCTGCGCGATCTGGGCAGTTGGGACGGCGATTTCCGCGCCATGACGGCGGACCTGCGCGCGCGGCTGGTCGCGCTGCTGGGACCGGGTGGCGAGGCGTTCACCTGCGTGCCGATGCAGGGCTCGGGCAGTTTCGTGGTGGAGGCGATGCTGGGCACATTGGTGCCGCGCGAGGGAAAGGCGCTGGTGCTGGCCAACGGCGCTTATGGCTTGCGCGCGGGTGCCGCCCTGCGGCAGATGGGCCGCGCGGTCGAGGTGCTCGACAAGGGCGATTACCTGCCGCCGCGCGGGGATGAGGTGGCCGGGATCCTCGCCCGCGATCCCGCCATCACCCATGTGGTCGCCATCCATTGCGAGACCTCATCGGGCATCCTCAATCCGCTGGCCGAGATCGCCGAGGCGGTCGCCGCCGCAGACCGCCGCCTGCTGGTGGATTCCATGTCCGCCTTCGGTGCGGTGGCCTTGCCCGAGGGCCTGCCTTTTGACGCGCTGGTCAGCTCGGCCAACAAATGCATCGAGGGCGTGCCGGGTTTCGGCTTTGCCCTTGTCCGCCGCGCGGTGCTGGAGGCGGCAAAGGGCAACGCCCATTCGCTGGCACTCGATCTCTACGCCCAATGGGCCGAATTCGAGCGCTCGGGCCAATGGCGCTACACGCCCCCCACCCATACCGTCGCGGCCTTCCTTCAGGCGCTGGATGAGCACGCGGACGAGGGCGGCACGGCGGCGCGCGGCGCGCGGTATGCGGCCAACCGCGATGCGCTGGTGGCGGGGATGCGGGGCCTTGGTTTCGAGACGCTGCTCGCGGATCGCTGGCTCAGCCCGATCATCACCACGTTTTTCTGCCCCGCCGATCCGGCCTTCCGCTTTGCCGAGTTCTATGACCGGATGAAGGCGCGCGGATTTATCCTCTATCCCGGCAAGCTGACCGTGGTGGACAGTTTCCGCATGGGTCATATCGGGCGGCTCGATGCGGGCGTGATGCGACAGGTCGTCGAGGCGGCGCGCGCGACGCTGCAAGACATGGGCGTGGCCTCCGCCGCCCCGCCCGAGGCCGCACAGGCCGAGAAACGACGCGCGGAAAGGGAGATGGCATGAGCAAATTCGACGCGGTGATTTTCGACTGGGCGGGCACGCTGATTGATTTCGGCTCCTTCGCGCCGATGGGGGCCTTTGTCGAGGCCTTCGCGCGCTTCGGCGTGACGGTCAGCATCGCCGATGCGCGCGGGCCGATGGGGGCACCCAAGCGCGACCATATCCGCGCCATGATGGCCCTGCCCCATGTCGCCGAAGGCTGGCGCGCGGCGCAAGGCTCCGCGCCGGACGAGGCGGCGATCGACCGGCTCTACGAGGTTTTCGTGCCGATGAACGAAGAAGTGGTCGCGCGCTACGCGACCCTTGTCCCCGGCGCGCCCGCCACGCTTGACTGGCTCTCGGCCCAGGGCATCCGCGTGGGCACCACCACGGGCTATGTCCGCTCGATCATGGCGTGGGTGCTGCCCGTGGTGGCCGATCAGGGCTTTGCGCCCGAGGTCTGCATCTGCGCCGATGACGTGCCCAAGGGCCGCCCCGGCCCGTGGCAGATGTATCGTGTCTTTGCCGACATGACGCTCCTGCCCGGCCCCCATATCGTCAAGGTCGATGACACGCCGCCCGGCATCGCGGAGGGCCGCGCCACCGGTTGCACCGTTGTGGGCGTGGCGCTCTCGGGCAATATCGCGGGACGCACGCCCGAAGAGCTTGCGGCGCTGCCCGAGGCCGAGCGCGACGCGATCCGCGCGCAGGCGGGGGCGGAATTGCGCGACGCCGGGGCCGATCACGTGATCGATTCCATCGCCGATCTGCCCGCGCTTCTCACGCGGCTCGACGCGGAGGGGTGATGGCCCCGAACCTCCTCTTTGTGACGCTCGATCAGTTGCGCGCCGATGTGCTCTTCGGCGCGCTTCATGGCATCGTGCCCACCCCCGCGCTCGACCGGCTGATGGCCGAGGGCACGTCCTTCACCCAATGCTTCACCGCCGCCGTGCCCTGCGGCCCCGCGCGCGCCTCGCTTCTGACCGGGCTTTACGCCTTCAACCATCGCGGCATCCGCAACGGCACGCCGGTGGCCGCGCATCATGCCACGGTGGCCACCGAGTTGCGCCGCGCCGGGCATGAGCCGCTCCTGTTCGGCTATTGCGACATGGCCGCCGATCCGTCCGAGCATCCCCCCGGCGATCCAGACCTTGCCACCTATGAGCTGCCCGCGCGCGGTTTTCGTGAAATCGTCGAAATGCGGTTCGAGGCCCCGTTGGCCTGGATCGGGCATCTGCGCCGCCGTGGCTATGACCTGCCCGCGCCCCTGCCGCAACGCTGGTTCGATCTCTATCAGCCGGTCGGCGAGGGGCTGCGCGCGCCCGCGCTCTACCGGACCGAGGACAGCGATACCGCCTGGCTCACCGACCGCACATTGGAGGCACTGGAGGCGCGGCGCGACGGGGCGTGGTGCGCGCATCTCACCTATATCCGCCCCCACCCGCCGCTGGTCGCCCCAGAACCATGGAACGCCCTGGCCGACACCGCCCGCATCCCCGCGCCCGCGCCCGCCGGAACCGATCACCCATTCCGCGCCGCGTGGTTTTCGGCCCCCGCGCAGCACGGGCTCTTCCGGGGGTTCGACGGGCGCTGTGACCGGCTCTCGCCCGATCAGGCGGCCGATCTGCGCGCCACCTACCTTGGCCTCGTGGCGGAGGTGGATCACCACCTTGGCCGCCTGCTTGACTGGCTGGATGCGACCGGACAGGCCGGGCGCACGCTTGTCGTGCTACTGTCGGATCATGGCGAGATGCTGGGCGATCAGGGGTATTGGGGCAAGGACAACGTGCTCGCCCCCGCCCATCACGTGCCACTGGTCATGCGTGGTCCCGGCGTGGCGGCGGGGCAATCGGTGGCGGATATGATCTCGACCGTGGACGTGGCCCCGACGATCCTCGAACTGATGGGCACGGATGTGCCGCCCGCCATGGACGGCGCAAGCCTTGTGCCCTTTCTGAACGGCAGGCGCCCCGAAGGCTGGCGCGGCCTGTCGCTGACCGAGATCGACCTCGCCGAGCCGGACGCGCCCACGCGGTTCGAGCGCGCGCTTGGCCTCACGCCGCTCACGGCCAATGCCGCCATCCTGCGCGACGCGACCCACAGCCTTGTGCATTTCAATGGCGGTGTGCCGCCGATGCTGTTTGATCGGCGCAACGACCCTTTGGAATGTCACGATCTGGCGTCAACACCCCAAGGAGCGGCTGAGGTGGCGCGCTTGCGCGCGGCGCTCCTCGATCTGCGGATGACGCGCGCCGACCGGCGATTGACCCACCTGTCGCACCTGCCATGACCGGCACTCAGTCCCGCAGCGGCAGCGCCCGCTCGACCAGCCGCGCGAAAAACGACGCGCCGACCGGGGCCACCGCATCGTTGAAATCAAACGCCGGATGGTGCAGCCCCGGCCCCGCGCCCTGCCCCAGAAAGAGATAGGACCCGGGCCGCGCCGCCAGCATGTAGGCGAAATCCTCTGCCCCCATCTCGCGGGTGCGGTCAGCGATCACCGCACCCGCGCCCACGACCTCGCGCGCGACCTCGACGGCGAAGGCGGTCGCCTGCGGCTCGTTCACCGTCGGCGGATAGCCAAGCTCGATCTCGACCTCCGCACGCAGCCCATGCGCCGCCGCCACCCCATGGGCCACCTCGCGCAACCGCCGGTGCACCATCGT
This sequence comes from Roseovarius sp. MBR-6, assembly GCF_040547525.1. Lineage (NCBI taxonomy): Bacteria > Pseudomonadati > Pseudomonadota > Alphaproteobacteria > Rhodobacterales > Roseobacteraceae > Roseovarius > Roseovarius sp. MBR-6. The sequence continues at coordinate 20,712 of NZ_JBEPPW010000004.1, forward strand.
CTGCACGGTTTCCGAGAATGTGCGGATGCTCGCCCCCACATAGGCGCGGTCGGGGATGACGTTATCGGCGCTGCCCGCGTGGATCTGCGTGACCGATATGACCAGATCGTCGAGCGGGTCACGGTCGCGCGTCACGATGGTCTGGATCGCCTGCACCAGCGCAACCGCCGCCGGGATCGGATCGCGCGTCTCATGCGGCATGGCGGCATGGCCTCCCTGCCCGATCACCTGCACATGAAGCGTGTCGACGGCGGCCATGATCGGCCCCGGCGTGGTCTCGAACTGCCCCTCGGGCGCACCGGGCAGGGTATGGAGCGCGTAGACCTCCCGCACGCCGTGGCGGTCGAGCGCGCCCTCCTCCACCATCAGCCGCCCGCCGCCCGGCCCCTCTTCGGCGGGCTGGAAGAGGAGCACCGCGCGCCCCGCAAAATTGCGCGTCTCGGCCAGGTATTTTGCCGCGCCGAGCAACATGGTGGTATGCCCGTCATGGCCGCAGGCATGGGCACGCCCCGGCACGGTGCTGGCATGGTCCGTGCCGCTCAGGTCCGCCATCGGCAGCGCGTCCATATCCGCGCGCAGGCCGATGGCCGGCCCCGCGCCGTGCCCCTCGATCACCGCGACGACGCCGGATTGCGCCACCCCGGTCTCGATCTGCTCGATCCCGAATTCGCGCAACTTTGCCACCACGAAAGCCGCCGTCTCGTGACACTCAAGCCCGATTTCGGGATGGGCGTGCAGGTGCCGCCGCCACGCGGTCATCTCGTCGGCGAAACCACTGATGCGGTTGATCACGGCCATGGCTGGACTCTCCCCCCTCGGTCAGGTCAGGGTGCAGTCAATCCCAAAGACGAAGGCGCTGCAATGGCTGACGATGCTCTTATTCACGACTCCAAGGGCGGGCTGCCCCGGCTGATTGCGATCATGGCGCGGTTGCGCGATCCCAGGACGGGCTGCCCGTGGGACATCGAACAGGATTTCGCCACCATCGCCCCCTATACCATTGAAGAGGCTTACGAAGTTGCCGACGCCATCGAACGGGCCGACTGGCAGGACCTGCGCGCGGAACTGGGCGATCTGTTGTTGCAGGCGGTGTTCCACGCCCAGATTGCGCAGGACAAGGGGCTTTTCGACATCTCGGATGTGGCCAATGCCATTTCCGACAAGATGGTGGCGCGGCATCCGCATGTGTTCGGCAATGAGAGCCGCGAAAAATCCGCCGAACAGCAAACCCGCGACTGGGAGGTGGTGAAAGCCGCCGAACGCGCGGAACAGGGGCAGCGCGGCACGCTTGAGGGCGTGGCGCTTGGCCTGCCTGCGTTGCTGCGCGCGGTGAAATTGCAGAAGCGCGCCGCGCGGGTGGGGTTTGACTGGCCAGACTCGTCTCAGGTTCTCGACAAGATACGGGAGGAAGTTGAAGAACTGCATGAAGCCGCGGCCGACGGGGACCCCTACAGGATCGAGGACGAATTCGGCGACCTGCTCTTCGTCATGGCCAATCTTGCGCGGCACATGGCGCTCTGCCCCGAGGCCGCGCTGCGCCGCGCCAATGCCAAGTTCACCCGTCGATTCGCGTGGATCGAGGCCCGTCTGGCCGCGCAGGGCCGACGCCCCGAGGACAGCGACCTTGCGGAAATGGACGCGCTCTGGAACGCGGCGAAGCTCGAAGAGCAGCGGTGACGCGGGCCGTCACTCCAGCGTGCGCGCCTCGTCGATCAGCATCACCGGGATGCCGTTGCGGATCGGAAAGGCAAGGCCCGCCCGGCGGCTGACGAGTTCCTGCCGCGCGGCGTCGTAATCAAGCGGGCCGTGGGTCTGCGGGCAAATCAGCGCCTCGAGCATCCGGCGGTCAAAGGCGGGCGCAGATGCTTCGGTCATTGCATGATGTCCTCATTGTCGCCGCCACGCAGGGTGTATTCGATCAGCGTGACCAGCGTTTCGCGCCGGGTCGAGAGGGAGGGCGCTTCGAGAAGGGCCTGCTTTTCCTCGGGCTCGAACCCCAGAAGCATCGACAGCGAATTGATCAGCAATTCGTCCTCCGCCTCTTTCAAAGAGCCCCAATCCGTCTGCAAACCGCGCGTCTCGAAATAGCGCGCAAGCAGGGCCATGAACTTCGGACGCTTGAACCCCGGATCGGTCTCGGGCGGGCCAAGGTCGCGCTCGAACCCGGCCCAACTCACCTTTGCCCGGCGGTAGGGGGCAAAGCCCTCCACCTCCTCGATCACGCGAAATCGCGAGAGACCCGAGAGCGTGATCATGTAGCGCCCGTCCTCGGTTTCGGAAAACTGCGTCACACGGCCCACACAGCCGATGGTATGAAGCCCGTGCCCGTCGCGCCCCGGCACGCGGTTGGGCTGGATCATGCCGATCACCCGCTCGGGCGTCTTGAGCGCGTCGTCGAGCATGGCAAGATAGCGTGGCTCGAAGAGATGCAGCGGCAGCCGGGCGCGCGGCAGCATGAGCGCGCCGGGCAGCGGGAAAACCGGAATGATTTCGGGCAGATCGTGGGTGTATGTCATGACGTGGAGCTAGCCCGACGCGCCGCTCAGGCAAATATCATCGACGAGAGCCTGCGCCGCCCGTTCAGAAGCACCGGATCGTTTGGTTTCAGCGCTTCGAATATGGTGAAAAGCTGCGCGCGCGCGGCACCGTCGTTCCACTCGCGGTCGCGGCGGAAGAGGTCGAGCAACGCGTCAACCGCCTCGGCCACCTGCCCGTTGGCATGCAGCGCCAGCGCCAGATCGAAGCGGGCCTGGTGGTTCTCGGGATCGGCCTCGACGGCGGCGCGCAGCGCGTCCACCGGGCCCGCATCCTGAGCCTGTCGCGCAAGGGCGATCTGGGCATGAACCGTCTCGATCTCGGCCTTGCCGGCAATGGTGGCGGGCGCGCCGTTCAGCACCGCCTCGGCCTGATCAAGCTCGCCAAGGGCTATCTGCACGCGCGCCATCCCGGCAAAGCCGCGGGCATTTTCCGGGTCTTCCTGCACCACGGCGGCATAGGTCTGCATGGCATCGCCGAGCGCGCCCGCCTCGAGCATCTCGTCGGCCGCGTCAAGCGCCTCGTCAAGTCCGCCGCTCGCGTCGCCGCCCGCCGCCTGCACCACGCGGGCCACGAAAGCCTCTATTTCCGAGGGCGGCACCGCGCCCTGAAAGCCGTCGATCGGCTGGCCCTGCCAGAAGGCATAGACCGTCGGGATGGATTGCACGCGAAGCTGTCCGGCGATCATCTGGTTCTGGTCCACATCGACCTTGGCCATGCGCACCGCACCCTTGGCCTTGATCACCGCCGCCTCGAGCGCGGGGCCAAGCGTCTTGCACGGGCCGCACCACGGCGCCCAGAAATCGACGATCACCGGCACGGTCATCGAGGCATCCACCACCTCGGCCATGAAATCCGCCTCGGTCACGTCGCGCACCAGATCGGCGGCCGTGGGGCCCGTTGTCTTGCCCAGTTCCAGCATGTCCTGTCTCCCCTTCATCCGGTTGCGCCCGGTATATGTGGGTGCATCCGGCAGTGTCAAAGATCAAATGTCGCGAAAACCGGCGCGTGGTCGCTGGGCTGATCCCAGCCGCGCGCGGCCCGCAGGACGCGGCTGGAATGGCCCGCGGCCGCGATATCGGCACTGGCCCAGACGTGATCGAGGCGGCGGCCCTTGTCGGCCTCGTCCCAGTCGCGGGCGCGGTAACTCCACCAGCTGTAAAGCTGCCCCTCGGGGATGTCCTGCCGGGTGATGTCGCACCAGCCCCCCGCCTCCATCGCATCGCCCAGATGCGAGACCTCAACCGGCGTGTGGCTGACGATCTTCAGAAGCTGCTTGTGCGACCACACGTCATCCTCGCGGGGCGCGATGTTGAGATCGCCCACGAGGATGGATTTTTCCGGGCGGTTCTCCTGGAAGAAGTCGCGCATGTCGGTGAGGTAATCGAGCTTCTGGCCGAATTTCACATTCACCTCGCGGTCGGGCACGTCGCCCCCGGCGGGCACGTAGAAATTGTGGATCACCACGCCGTTTTCCAGCCGTCCGGCGATGTGGCGCGCGTGGCCCAGTTCGGCGAAATCGAAACTGCCCGCCTCCTCGATGGGCCGCCGCGACAGGATCGCCACGCCGTTATAGCCCTTGTCGCCGCGCGCGATCATGTGCGGATAGCCGAGGGCCGCGAAAATCTCGGCGGGGATCTTCTCGACCGGGCTCTTGCATTCCTGAAGGCAGAGCACATCCGGCCCCTCCTCGCGCAAGAGCCGCGCGACAAGCGGCGCGCGCAGCCGCACCGAGTTGATGTTCCAGGTGGCAAGGGTAAAGGGCATGGGCACTCCGGCATGTGGCGTCTCGGGCGCAAATGACCGCAGGGCGCGGGCGAGGGCAAGCGGAAATCCGGAGAGGGGGCAGGTGTGGTCTGAAGCGGTCGTTGGAGTGAAGCCCCCGCGCGGAATCAAGGCGCGCTTGCGCGCCGCCGCGCGAGCGCCCGACCGCCCCCCGGGCGGGCGCTTTTTCGACGCTGAACCCCTACAATCGTTCCAGTATTTGGCACCATAAAGCGCCCCCCGAAACCGTTGCAGCGCCCACCCGCGGTCGGGCCCTCGCACGGCTACACCAATGTCAGCAACAGGCCCGCATCCCGACATGCCCCCGGCGCGCCCGATCGGAAATACCCCCTCCGGGCGGACGTCAAGCGACGCTTGAGGTTTACACCGGTCAAACCCGAAGGCACTCTCCGGGCAAACGCAGCTTCCGGAAGGCCCCCCATGACCGACAGCACGAGCATCAACCCGACCGCCAGCGATCTTGCCTTTACCCGGCCCGACCCGCGCGGCACCGTCGCAGAGCCTGCTTATGCCGGCGCGCTCAGCTTCATGCGCCGCCGCTACACACGCGATCTGAGCGGTGCCGATGTGGCGGTCATGGGCGTGCCCTTCGACATGTCCGTGTCCGGGCGCTCGGGCACCCGGCTTGGCCCCCGCGCGATCCGCGCGGCGTCGGCGCATATCGCCTGGTCCGCGCCCTGGCCCTGGCCTTTCGATCCGTTCGAGCGGCTGTCCATCGTCGATTACGGCGATGTGTTCTTCGATCACGGCTATCCCACGGCGATCCCCGAAACCATCGCACAGGCCGCGCGCGATGTGCTGGCCACCGACACCGCCCTCCTGACGCTGGGGGGGGATCATTTCATCACCTGGCCGCTGCTGAAGGCCCATGCCGAAAAACATGGGCCTTTGGCCTTGATCCAGATCGACGCCCATTCCGACACATGGGAGGACGAGCCGGGCCGCATCGACCACGGCACGATGCTCTGGCACGCGGTGCGCGACGGGTTGGTGGTGCCCGAGCACTCGGTGCAGGTCGGCATCCGCACCCACAACCCCGATCCCTTGGGCGTGCATGTGATCGACGCGCGCGAGGTGCATCTGACCGGCCCGGTGGCAGTGGCCGCGCGGGTGCGCGACATCGTGGGCGACAGGCCCTGTTACCTGACATTTGACATCGACGCGCTCGACCCGTCGATGGCACCCGGCACCGGCACGCCGGTCATCGGCGGGCTTACAACCTTTCAGGCACAGGAGATCCTGCGCGGGCTGGAGGGAATCGCGCTGCGCGGCATGGATATGGTGGAGGTGGCCCCCGCCTATGACGTCTCGGAAATCACCGCGCTCGCGGCGGCAACGCTCGCCTGCGACATGCTCGCGCTCTATGCGTCGGCGAGATAACCCCCGGAAAAGAAAGGGCCCCGGGCAATGCCGGGGCCAGTCCAACAGGGAGGTTCACGTATAACCGTAAGTGAACGATACCATATTAATCGTGAAACGAGGATAAGACTTTGATCTTGGTCAAGCCAGCGTGACTATTAAACCACAAGGCGATAGCCGCCCGATTCCGTGACCAGCAGACGCGCATTGCCGGGATCGGGTTCGATCTTCTGGCGCAACCGGTAGATATGCGTCTCGAGCGTGTGGGTGGTCACACCCGCATTGTAGCCCCAGACCTCATGCAAGAGCACGTCGCGCGCCACCACGCCTTCGGGAGAGCGGTAGAGGAACTTCAGGATATTGGTTTCCTTCTCGGTCAGGCGCACCTTGCGCTCGTCGTCGGTCACCAGCATCTTCATCGCGGGCTTGAACGTGTAGGGGCCAAGCTGGAACACCGCATCCTCGGACTGCTCATGCTGGCGAAGCTGCGCGCGGATACGCGCGAGCAACACCGGAAACTTGAACGGTTTGGTGATATAGTCGTTCGCACCCGCATCGAGCCCCAGGATCGTGTCGGCGTCGCCATCGTGGCCCGTGAGCATCAGGATGGGCGACTTGACCCCCTGCTTGCGCATCCGCCGACACAGTTCGCGCCCGTCGGTATCTGGCAGGCCGACATCGAGAATGACAAGGTCGTAGATCATGTCCTTGATCCGGGCCATCGCGTCCACGCCGGTGCCGGCCTCGAAGACATCGAAATCCTCGGTCATGATGAGTTGTTCGCCAAGCGCCTCGCGCAGGTCGTCATCATCGTCAACCAGCAATATTTTCTTTACTTGTGCCATGCTGCTATCCTCTTCCTGTCGGGCAACATGCGCAAGCCGTGCCGTCCGGGCAAGAGTGACGACATGCGCCTCACGCCCAAGTGTTGCAGCGCGAGCGTTTCTTTCACTTCGTTACAGAATACGCTAGAGCGGTGTCGAGACAGCGGAGAAAACGCATGGGGCTTTCCCCGGACATCCTCGAAATCCTCGCTCGCGCGCGGGCCGATCTGCGCATGGGCGTGCCGGTCGTGCTCTCGGGGCACGGCGGCGCGGCGCTGGTGCTGGCCGCCGAGACGCTGGGGGCGCAGCGGCTCGCGGATCTTCAGGCGCTGGGCGGCGCGCCGGTCCTTGCCATCACCGCGCGGCGCGCGGCCACGCTCAAGGCGCGCGCCTATGACGGCGATCTGGCGCGCGTGGCGCTGCCGCCCGATGCGCGGCTCTCCTGGGTGCTGGCGGTGGCCGATCCGGCGGACGATCTGCGCGTTCCGATGAAAGGCCCCCTCGTCACACGCCGCGAGGGTGCGGCGCATCTGCACCGGCTGGCGATTCTTCTGGCCAAGGGCGCGCGGCTCCTGCCTGCCGCGCTCGTGCTTGAGCTTGCCGACGGGCCGGGCTTTGCCGCCGCGCATGGCCTCACGCTGATCGACGCCGCCGCCGCCCTGCCGCGCCTGACGGAAACCAGCCCGCTCACCCCGGTGGTGAGCGCGCGCCTGCCGCTTGCCGTGTCCGAGGCCGGGCGGCTGCACATCTTTCGCCCCGAGGATGGCGGAGAAGAGCATTACGCCATCGAAATCGGCCAGCCGGACCGCGCGGCTCCGGTGCTGGCGCGGCTGCATTCGGCCTGCTTTACCGGCGATCTCATGGGCAGCCTGAAATGCGATTGCGGCCCGCAACTGCGCGGCGCGCTGGCGCAGATGGGGGCCGAGGGCGCGGGGGTGCTGCTTTACCTCAACCAGGAGGGGCGCGGCATTGGCCTCGCCAACAAGATGCGCGCCTATTCGTTGCAGGATCAGGGGTTCGACACGGTCGAGGCCAATCACCGGCTGGGATTCGAGGATGACGAGCGCGATTTCCGCATCGGTGCCGAGATCCTGCGGCGGATGGGGTTTTCCGCCGTGCGGCTGATGACCAACAATCCGGCGAAACTGGCCATGATGGCGCAGAACGGTCTCAGCGTGGCCGAGCGCGTGCCCCTCAAACTGGGCGAGAACCCGCACAATCACGCCTATCTGGCGACCAAGGCCGCGAAATCGGGGCATTTGCTTTAGGCTGCTGAAACAGTCACCGAGCCGGAACGCGTTCCCGTCATCAGGTGCGGTTCGTCGCTATCGACCCGAGAGGGCCGGGTTTCGCTTGTCCCGCAGCGTGCTATTCTATCGCAGGATTGGCCGGAGCGCGGACGTACCGGTTCCGCGCTCCAACCCTCAGTCTCCTCAGCTGCACCCGCTCGTCGAGCCGCAGGTGTTGCATTTCATGCAGGTGCCGTTGCGCACCAGCGTGTAGTTGCCGCATTCGCCGCAGGCCTCGCCCTCGTAGCCCTGCATCCGGGCCTTGGTGCGCGCGTCGAGCGAGACCGTGGCGACGGTCGCCGTGGTCACGCTGGCCTTCATGGTCTCGGGGACCAGCGTCCGCAGCGCCGTCGCGGCGTCGCCCATCAGCCCGGTCGTGCCATTGGCCTGACCGCCCTGGAACACCACCAGTTCCTGAGGCAGGCGCTTGCGCAGATAGCCGGTGGAACTGATCTGCTTGAGAACCTCCAGCGAGCGGTTGGCGGCCTCCTGCGACATCTCGGAGATGTTGCGCACGCCTTCCTCCTCGCCCCGGCCCAGATCGTCGAAGCTGGCACCCGAGGGTTTGACATGGGCAAGGTCGGTGCGGTCGAGATAGCTCACCGCCAGTTCGCGGAAGATGTAATCGAGGATCGAGGTGGCGTTCTTGATCGAATCGTTGCCCTGCACGAGCCCTGCGGGCTCGAACTTGGTGAAGGTGAAGGCATCGACGAATTCCTCCAGCGGCACACCGTATTGCAGGCCCACGGACACAGCGATGGCGAAATTGTTCATCATCGCGCGGAAACCGGCCCCTTCCTTGTGCATGTCGATGAAGATTTCACCCAGCTTGCCGTCCTGATATTCGCCGGTGCGCAGGTAGACCTTGTGACCGCCGACGATGGCCTTCTGGGTGTAGCCCTTGCGCCGCTCGGGCAACTTTTCGCGGGCGGCGCGGATGATTTCCTTGATCACCACCTTCTCGACGATCTTTTCGGCCAGAACGGCGGCCTTTTCCTGCTGGCTGCCGGATTCGAGGATTTCGGCGGCCTCGTCGTCATCCTCCACCAGCGCCGATGCGAGCGGCTGGCTGAGCTTGGAGCCGTCGCGGTAGAGCGCGTTGGCCTTGACGCCCAGGGACCACGAGAGCTCATAGGCCTTCTGGCAATCCTCGATGGTGGCGTCGTTGGCCATGTTGATGGTCTTGGAGATCGCCCCCGAGATGAACGACTGTGCCGCCGCCATCATGTGGATATGGCTTTCCACGCTCAGATAGCGCTTGCCCTTCTTGCCGCAGGGATTGGCGCAGTCGAAGACGTGGTAATGCGCCGGATCGAGATGCGGCGCGCCTTCGAGCGTCATCGTCCCGCAGACGTGATCGTTGGCGGCCTCGATGTCGCGGCGCGAATAGCCCAGATGCGACAGGAGATCGAAGGTCGGATCGTTCAGCTTTGCCGCCGGGATACCCAGCACGCCCGCGCAGAACTCCTCCCCCAGCGTCCACTGGTTGAACACGAAGCGGATATCGAAGGCAGACCCGAGGGCCGCCTCGATCTTGACGAGTTGCGCCTCGCCGAACCCGTGGCCGATGAGCGAGGTGTGGTTGATCCCCGGCGCATTGCCAAGGCTGCCGTGGCCGACCGCGTAGCTCACGATCTCGCCGATCTGCGCCGGGCCATAACCCAGCTTTTCAAGCGCGGCGGGCACCGACTGGTTGATGATCTTGAAATAGCCGCCGCCCGCCAGTTTCTTGAACTTGACCAGTGCGAAATCCGGCTCGATGCCCGTCGTGTCGCAATCCATCACCAGCCCGATTGTGCCCGTGGGGGCAATGACCGAGGTCTGCGCGTTGCGATAGCCGTGTTTCTCGCCCAGCTTGAGCGCCTCGTCCCAGCTTGCCATCGCCAGATCGACAAGCCGTGCATCGGGGCAGTTGGCATGGTCGAGCGGCACCGGTTTGACCGCCAGCGCCTCATAGCCCTCGGTCGCGCCATAGGCGGCATTGCGGTGGTTGCGGATCACGCGCAGCATATGCTTGGCGTTGCGCTTGTAGCCTGCAAAGGCCCCCAGTTCGCCCGCCATCTCGGCGCTGGTCGCATAGGCCACGCCGGTCATGATCGCCGTCAGCGCCCCGCAGAGCGCGCGCCCCTCCGCCGAATCGTAACCCAGGCCCATGTTCATCAGGAGACCGCCGATATTGGCATAGCCAAGGCCGAGCGTCCGGAACTCATAGCTCAGTTGCGCGATTTCCTTCGAGGGGAACTGCGCCATCAGCACCGAAATTTCCAGCGTCACCGTCCAGAGCCGCGTGGCGTGCATATAGCTTTCCGCGTCGAACCGGCCGTCCTTGTGGAACTTCAGGAGGTTCATCGAGGCGAGATTGCAGGCGGTATCGTCGAGGAACATGTATTCCGAGCACGGGTTGGAGCCGCGGATCGCGCCATCCTCGGGGCAGGTATGCCAAGCGTTGACCGTGTCGTGATACTGAATGCCCGGATCGGCGCAGGCCCAGGCGGCGTGACCCACCTGCTCCCACAGGTCGCGGGCCTTGATCGTCTTGGCGACGGAGCCGTCCACGCGGTTGATGAGCGCCCAATCCGCATCGTCGCGCACCGCCTTCAGGAAGGCATCGGTCACGCGGATCGAGTTGTTGGAGTTTTGCCCCGAGACAGAGGCATAGGCCTCGGAGTCCCAATCGGTGTCATAGGTCGGGAATTCGATGCTGCCATAGCCCTGCTTGGCGTAATCCAGCACGCGCTTGACATAGGTCTCCGGGATATGGGCGCGCTTGGCGCCGCGAATGGCGGCTTTCAGGTCGGGGTTCTTCGCGGGGTCCACCGCATCCTCGCTGCTGCCATCCCAGGTGCGGATCGCGGCGAAAATCTCGTTGAGCTTGGCCTCGTGCGCCTTCGATCCGGCGACGATGCTGGCGACCTTCTGCTCTTCCTTCACCTTCCAGTTGATGAATTCCTCGATATCGGGGTGATCGGCATCGCAGATCACCATTTTGGCCGCGCGCCGCGTGGTGCCGCCCGACTTGATCGCCCCCGCCGCGCGGTCGCCGATCTTGAGAAAGCCCATCAGGCCAGAGGATTTGCCGCCGCCCGAAAGCCGCTCGCCCTCGCCGCGCAGGCTGCTGAAATTGGTGCCCGTGCCGGAGCCGTATTTGAACAGCCGCGCCTCGCGCACCCAGAGATCCATGATCCCGCCGTCGCCCACCAGATCGTCCTTGACCGACTGGATGAAACAGGCATGCGGCTGCGGATGCTCATAGGCAGAGGCGGATTTGGTCAGCTCACCGGTCTCGAAATCCACGTAGTAATGACCCTGGCTCGGCCCGTCGATGCCGTAAGCCCAGTGCAGACCGGTGTTGAACCACTGCGGGCTGTTGGGCGCGGCCATCTGCATCGCCAGCATGACGCGCATCTCGTCGTAATAGGCGCGCGCATCCTCCTCCGTGGTGAAATAGCCGCCCTTCCAGCCCCAATAGGCCCAGGCCCCCGCCAGCCGGTCGAACACCTGCCGCGCGCTCGTCTCGCCGCCGAAACCGTCATTGTCCTTGGCCGCGGCCGACCGCCAGAGAAATTCGGGCACGCCCTCTTCCCTGATGCGCGCCAGCTTGTTGGGCACGCCCGCCTTGCGGAAATATTTCTGCGCGATCACGTCGCTGGCGACCTGGCTCCAGCCGGCCGGCACCTCGATTCCATCAAGCTTGAAGACGGTGCTGCCATCGGGGTTGCGAATCTCGGAACTGGTGGTCACGAATTCAAGCGCTGCATAGGCGTCCTTGCCGGCACTGGTGAATTTGCGTTCGATCTTCATGGTCGCTGCCCCGTCCTGTGATATGGCCTTCAGGCCTGTTGTCTGCGTCGCGCCGAACGTCCGATACGCCTCATGCGTGCCGCCAGAACACCCTGTCTGGCAGTTGGAAGGCCCGGAAAACCGGCGATCATGTTGCTTTGGTCCGAATGTCCCTGTCGGGCTCAACCACTATATCTTGTGGCCTTGAAGCCCGCCCACACAAACTGACGTAAAACACCGCTCTCGGTCAACGGGAAAAATCGCCAATTCGAGAGAAAAAGGATTTGACCCGACCGCCACGCAACACGGCCCCGCGCCGTGCCGATTCCCCAACAGGCGCCCTGAAGAGGAAAGACGTCAAAAAAGCCTTTTTGTCCGCCCGCTTGGCGGCCAATGTTCAGATGTGAGGTGAGGCAGCCGGACTGTGCCGGTTGATATGGTCGGGGCGGCGAGATTCGAACTCACGACCCCCTGTACCCAAAACAGGTGCGCTACCAGACTGCGCCACGCCCCGGACCATGCGCCCAGATAAGCCGCTTTGCCCGCGTTGAAAAGCGAAAACCGCCGCGCCTCAGTCGGCGGTGCAGGGCCAGGCGGCAGCGGCCTGATCGACCGCCGGATGGCGCATTTCCCACCCCTCGGCAATCCCGATGCGCCGCGCCAGCCCGCCATTGATCTCGAGCACGGTCTGAATGCCGTCGCCGCCCATCACCGGGCGCTCGTCATGCGGCTGTGCCTCGTGGCCGATCCGTTGCACCGTTCCGGTCGCGTCCATGAAGATCATGTCGAGCGGAATGAGCGTGTTCTTCATCCAGAAGCCCACCGGCCGCGGGCTGGGGTAGACAAAAAGCATCCCCGCCGAGGAGGCCAGGCTTTCACGGTGCATGAGACCCTGCGCGCGCAGGGCGTCGGTATCGGCGACCTCGACGTGAAACGCCGCCTCGCCCCCCGGCCCGCGCAGATGCACCATCTCGTCCCGGCAGGTTTCCGCTGACGCGGCCCCCGCCGACAGAGCAAGAAGCGCCGCGCCCGTCAGAGCGCCGATCACTCTCTTGAATGTGTTGCCGCTTCCCATCCGCAGACCTCGGTTGCCATGCGGCCTCTTTTACCATCAATCACGCGAATGGCCAGCGCCTCTCCGGGCTGAACATCGGCAAGACCGGAGCGGCGGAGCACCTCGACATGCAAAAACACGTCCTCGGCGCTGCCGAAGGTATTGGCAAAGCCGAACCCCTTGCCTTTGTCGAACCATTTCACGCGCGCAGGCAGAAGCGGTGCGGCACGAATCAACTCCGGGTCGATCTCCTCGAGGTCCGCAAGACCCGAGTGCTCCATATCATCGGGCGGCTCGATCGCATGAACCTGAACCGCCTGCCGCCCCCGCGAGGTTGTCTGAACGTCGAGCAGAACACCGGCACGGTCCGCGATGGAGCTTTGCCCGAAATTGCGCAGCACATTCGCGTGGAGCAGGATATCAGGCCCACCTTCATCGGCCAGCACAAAGCCGAAGCCCTTGACCGGATCGAACCACTTTACACGCCCCCTCACGCGGAGGATCTCTTCTTCTTCTGTCACAGTGCCCTACCTTACAGCCTTCATCCCCAAGACCGAGCCTAGACTTGCTTCATATTGAAAGCATCATGCAAGCCAAAAATACGGCGCTCTTTCAACGTTTTGCATTTCACGCAACGTGAAATTCACGGGTTCAGGCGCCGAATGTCCCATTCGTCGGCAGGTGACGCGCGCCGCCAGACGAAGCGGTCGTGCAGGCGAAACGCCCCGTCCGCCCAGAACTCAATCTCAAGCGGCGTGATTTGGAAACCTCCCCAAAAGGGTGGGCGCGGCGGGTTCGGCCCCTTCTGTGCCGTGACCTTGGCCACCTCGGCCATCAATGCAGCGCGCGACGAGAGCGGGCGGGACTGTTGCGAGGCCCAGGCCCCAAGGCGGCTCTTGAGCGAGCGCGACGCATAATAGGCATCGGCGCGCGCGCCCTCCTCGCGCGTGACCGTGCCGCGAAAGCGCAACTGACGGCGCAGCGATTTCCAGTGCAGCACCCCCGCCGCCAGCGGATGCGCGCTCAGTTCCTGCCCCTTGGCGGAGCCGTAATTGGTATAGAAAACAAACCCGTCATCGGCGATTTCCTTGAGCAGCACCATGCGCACATTGGGCAGCCCCGCCTCGCCCACGCTGGCCAGCGCCATGGCATTGGGGTCATTGATCTCGGCGGCCTCCGCCTCGGCCAGCCAGCGGCGCGCGATCGCAAACGGGTCATCCCCCGCGAAAATTCCGTCCCGTTCCATTCTGTCGCCTCCGCGCGTGATCAATCCACCGTGATTATGACCGTTTTAGGACAGTCCATGAGCATTGCCAATTCGCGCCGCGAGGGCAGGCCTTGATGCACCCTGCCCAATCGCCTAAAGGTCAGAAAAATCGCATAAGGGCGGGGGATGGGAATGTCGCACTCATTGATGACGGGCAAGCGCGGGCTGATCATGGGGCTTGCCAACGACAAGTCCATCGCCTGGGGTATCGCCAAGGCGTGCGCGGGCGCGGGCGCTGAACTGGCGTTCAGCTATCAGGGCGAGGCGCTGAAAAAGCGCGTCGATCCGCTGGCGGCGGAACTTGGCTCCGATATCGTGCTGCCCTGCGACGTGGGCGACATGACCTCGGTCGATCAACTCTTCGTCGATCTGAAGACCCATTGGGACAGTCTCGATTTCGTCGTCCATGCCATCGGATTTTCCGACAAGAACGAATTGCGCGGCCGTTATGTCGATACCAGCCGCGACAATTTCCTGCGCACCATGGATATCTCGGTCTATTCCTTCACCGCCGTGATGCAGCGCGCCGAAAAGATGATGGGCGAAGGCGGCAGCGCGCTCACCCTCACCTATTACGGCGCCGAACAGGTCATGCCGCATTACAACGTCATGGGCGTGGCCAAGGCCGCGCTGGAGGCAAGCGTGAAATACATGGCCGAGGACCTGGGCCGCGACGGCATCCGCGTCAATGCCATCAGCGCCGGACCGATCCGCACGCTGGCGGCCAGCGGCATCGGCGATTTCCGCTATATCCTGAAATGGAACGAGCTGAATTCACCGCTGCGGCGCAACGTGACCATCGACGATGTGGGCCGCTCGGCGCTTTATATCCTTTCGGATCTGAGCAGCGGCGTGACCGGCGAGGTGCTTCATGTCGATGCGGGCTATCACATTGTCGGCATGAAGGCCGTCGATGCGCCCGATATAGACGCCACCTGAGGCACGCCCGTGAGCGCGCTCGACCTTCTTGCCTTCAACGCCGTTCTGGCCGCCGCCATCCTCAGCCCCGGTCCCGCCCTGCTTTTTGCCCTGCGCACGGCGCTGGCCGACGGGCGGGGGGCGGGCATCGCGGCGGGGCTGGGCCTCGGGCTGGTCGCCGCACTCTGGACGCTGGCGGCGCTTCTGGGGCTCGAGGCGCTCTTTGGCCTTTTCCCATGGGCCTACATGGCGCTCAAGATCGCCGGGGCGGCCTATCTCCTCTACATCGCCTGGACCACGTGGCGCGCCGCGCGGCAGCCCGCAGCCGAAGGCCCACGCAAACCGCGCGGGCGGGCGTTTCTCGACGGGGTGCTGATCAACCTCGGCAATCCCAAATCGGTGCTGTTCGCGGCTTCCGTGCTGGTGGTGATCTTTCCCAAGGGCCTCTCGGCCAGCGACATCGCCCTCATCACCGCCAATCACATGGTGGTGGAGTGGCTGTTTTACGCCGGTTTCGCCACGGTTCTGAGCGGGACCACGGCGCGGCGCGCCTATCTGGGTGCCAAACCGATGATCGACCGCGCGGCAGCACTTTTGCTTGGCGCGCTGGGGCTGAAACTTCTCTTGAGCAGGGACTGACATGATGGACCGCCTCCCCCACGAAAAGGGCTTTCACGTAAGCTGGGACCAGATTCACCGCGATGCGCGCGCGCTGGCCTGGCGGCTTCAGGGCGAGGCCCCGGAGGGCGGCTGGCGCGCGGTGGTGGCGATCACACGCGGCGGCATGGCCCCCGCGATGATCGTCGCGCGCGAACTCGATATCCGCACCGTCGACACGATCAGCGTCAAGTCCTACAACCATCAGGAACAGACCGCGCCGCGCATCATCAAGTTCCCGGATATGGAGATCGTGGGCGACGGTGCGGGGGTGCTGATCGTCGATGACCTGGTCGATACCGGGCGCACGCTGGAAGTGGTGCGCGCGACCATGCCGCGCGCCCATGTGGCCACGGTCTATGCCAAACCGATGGGCCGCGCGCAGGTCGATACCTTCATCACCGAGGTGAGCCAGGACACGTGGATTTTCTTCCCGTGGGACATGGCCCTGCAATATGTGGAGCCGTATCGCGGAGCGTGAGGCAAAACGAAAAAGGCCGCGCCCGAGAGCGCGACCTTTGACATTTCCCAAGCCGGGTTTCAGCCTTTGCGCGACTTGAGCGCGGTCCAGCCGCCCCAGACCACCATCGCGGCGATCACGGCCTTGACCACATCCCCCAGAAGGAACGGCGCCATCCAGTAGGCCCAGAGGTCGGGCATTGCCTTGCCCATGACGAGCGCGGGCCAGGCGAGGCCGGGAATATAAAGCAGCGCCGAAACCGCGACCCCCACCAGCGCCGTCGAGACCACGCCGCGCGCGATCCCGCGCTCGACCGCCAGACCGGCGAGCCAGGCCATCGCCACGAAACCGTAAAGGAAACCGGCGGTCGGCCCGATGAGCGAGGCCGTGCTCTGCGCGCCCGCGAAGACCGGCAGCCCCATCGCCCCCTCGGCAAGATAGGCCAGAACCGCCGCAGCCCCGAGGCGCGACCCGAACGTGAGGCCCACGATCAGGATTGCCAGCGTCGAGAGTGTCAGCGGCACCGGGAAGAAGGGCACGCTCACCTGTGCCGCCAGCGCGATGAAGAGCGACCCGCCAAGCACCAGACCCGCCTTGCGGATCGTCGTATCGTGGCCGATGACGGCCTGAGTGAGAACCTGTGCGCGCATGTCGCGTCCCTCCATTGTTCCGGTTGTCGGGCTGACTTTTTCGCCGCAGGCGCGAAAAAGTCAAGCGATAGTCCTTGATCTGGCGCGCGACAGGTGGGAATTGCCGCCTATGAGCGAAACACAGGATCTCCCCGTTGCCCTCGTCACCGGCGCCTCGCGCGGGCTGGGGGCGGCCATGGCCGAGGCGCTGACGCCCGCCCATCACGTCGTCGCCGTCGCCCGCACCGTGGGCGCGCTCGAGGAGTTGGACGACCGCATCAAGGCGCGTGGCGGACAGGCCACGCTGGCGCCCATGGACATCACCAACCGCGAGGCCATGGCGCAGCTTTGCCGTGCGATCCATGACCGCTGGGGCGGCATCGCGCTCTGGATTCACGCAGCGGTTCACGCGGCCCCCCTCAGCCCTGCCATGCATCTGGCCGAGAAGGACTGGGAGCGCTCGGTCGCCGTCAATGCATCGGCCACGGGGCTTCTGATTCCGTTCGTCGCGCCGCTTCTGGGCGAGGCGGGTCAGGCGGTGTTCTTCGACGATCCGCGCGGCGGGACCAGGTTCTTCGGGGCCTACGGGGCGACCAAGGCGGCGCAGATCGCGCTTGCCCGAAGCTGGCAGGCGGAAAGCGTCAAGACCGGCCCGCGCGTGCATATCCTGACGCCTGCCCCCATGCCCACGGCCACGCGCGCGCGGTTCCATCCCGGCGAGGACCGTGACGGCCTCAGCCATCCCCGCGACGAGGCGGCGCGCCTTCTGGCGGCGCTCTCTTGACCGTCTATTCCCATTCCAGTTCGGTGAAGGCCACGGTGGCGTTGCGCGCATTATAGGCATCGAACAGCGCCCATTGCGCCGCTTCACCCGCCGCGATTTCCAGAACCGCATCGCCCAGCCGCGCGCCTGCGGCAATCGCCGCGCGCGTGTCGCGCTCCAGCACCGACAGATAGCGCGCCGTGGCCGCCCCGCCATCGGGCCAGTCAAGGGTCGGGCCGCCGTGCCCCGGCACCACGCGGTCAAACGCGCGTGCCTGCAACCCGGCCAGCACCGCGCGCCAGCCGCGCAGGCTGCCATCGAGCGCGGGCAGATGGGTGTCGAATACCAGATCGCCCGCAAAAAGCGTGTCGGTTGCGACGTCATGCACCGTGAGGTCCGTTCCGGTATGCGCCATCGGCCAGGCCTCCAGCACCAGCACACGCGCGCCAAGGTCGATGTCCGACCGCCCCGCCACCGGTGCCGTCACCACGGGCACCGCCGTGCCGATCATCGCGCCCTGCCCGATCTCCCGGTCAAGGCTTTCAAGGTAGTTCCCGGACCGGTCCGCCAGCGCGCGGTTGAAATCCGCGTGCCCCCAGACCTGCGCCCCCGCCGCCACGAAGGGCCCTGCCCCGAAAACGTGGTCGGGATGGATATGCGTCAGGATCACATGCGTGACGGGCAGATCGGTGCGCGCACGGATCGCGCGCCAGAGCGCCTCGCCCATCCACGCCGCCGAACCGGTGTCGATCACGGCCACCGCCGCGCGGCCAACCACGAAGCCCAGATTGGACGCGTCGCCAAGGTTCTCGGGATCGGGTTCGGCGACCTGCCCCAGATGCACGAAGACCCCCGGCGCGATCTCGTCCACGTCGAGCGCGGCCCCCACGGGCACGCAGCGCGCCTCCCCTGCCCCGTCGGGCGCGCGCGCCGACAACGCGGCTACGCAGGCGGCCTCTGTCGCCGCCTCATATCCCGGCAAGAGCACCTCGCGGCACGGGGCATCGCCCCCGACGCCTGCCAGACAAAGGGTAAGGATCGCCTCGAACATGGCCGCACTCCGGTTTGTCGCGCCTGATCCTCAGCCTACACGCGGATGTGTGCCACGCCAACTTTGGTCGGGCTTCGCGCAAGACCTGATCCGTGATATACAGCCCCGGGAATATGAAGAGGAGCCAGCCATGCCCCGCGCCCTGATCCGCGCCACAGCCCTTGCCCTCATGCTCGGGACCGCCGCATATGCCGGCGAGGTGACGAACCCGCTGGAACCCAGCGAGATGTGGGACATGCTGCGCGAGGATATCGTGGGCGATGCGGAAATCGCCGATGGTGCGGCCCTGCTGACGCTCGATGCGCCTTACCGCGCCCATGACGCCGCCACGGTGCCGATCGTGCTGCACCAGACCGACCTCTCCGCCACGATCCGCAAGGCCACCGTGGTGATCGACGAAAACCCCGCCCCGGTCGCCGCCGAACTGGGCTTCGGTTCGGCCATGGCCCCGATCGACTTTGAGTTGCGGGTGCGGGTGAACCAGTATTCCAACATCCGCGTGATCGCCGAAACCGACGCGGGGCTTGCCATGACGGGGCGCTTCGTCAAGGCGTCGGGCGGCTGTTCCGCCCCGGCCAGCCGCGATCCGCAGGTCGCGCTTGCCACCATGGGCGAGATGAAGCTGCGCAGCTTCCTGACCGAGACCGCCGCGCCGCAGATGTCGCCCGCCCGCCGCGAGGCCCAGATCATGGTGCGCCACCCGAATTACTCGGGCCTGCAACGCGACCAGATCACCCAGCTTTTCATCCCCGCCCATTTCATCGACCATCTCGAGGTCTGGCAGGGCGAGGATCTGCTCTTCACCATGGATGGCGGCATATCGATCTCGGAAAACCCGGTGTTCCGCTTTTCCTATGCCGATAACGGCACACCTGCCTTGCGGGTCCTGGCCACCGACACGGACGGCAACAGGTTCGAGCAGATCCTGCCAAAGGGCGTAGGGAGTTAGGCGGCAGAGCGGCTCTGTTGATGGCGTGGATGCCCCCTCCCGACGGCATCGTAATGTGCCAATGTGATGAGTGTTGAAACCATCACATGAGTGAGAGACCATCCATGTCCGAGGTTACCATCATCGGAATTGATCTGGCAAAGCGTGTCTTCCAGCTTCATGGCGCGCGCCACAACGGATCAGTCGCTTTTCGCAAGAAGCTGTCCCGGGGTCAGCTATTGGCGTTCATCGCGCAGTATTCCATTGGCTTTCACGGAATAACGCCGAGAGGGATTGGCGACGACAAGGGCCGTTAGGGTTTCCCCCGCGCTCGACGCCGCCAACCTGCTGTTGCGTCATGGTCGCGCCAGTGACCGAGCGCGATGCTCCCTTGATCTGTTACTTTCCCGACCAACAGGCCCGTTGTCGCGGACATCGTGGTCTCCCTGACATCCGGGCAACTTCAGCGCTCAGGCCTCGAGTTCGGCATCCCAGTAGAGGAAATCGAGCCAGCTTTCATGCAGGTGGTTGGGGGGAAACTTGCGTCCCATGTTGCGCAATTCCTCGGCCCCCGGCGCGCGGGGTGGCTTGCGCAGGTTCATGCCGGCCTGCCGCAGGCTGCGCGCACCCTTGCGCAGGTTGCAGGGCGAACAGGCCGCCACCACGTTTTCCCAGCTTGTGCGCCCGCCGCGTGCGCGCGGCACCACATGATCAAAGGTCAGATCGCCCCTTGCCCCGCAATACTGGCAAAGAAATTCGTCGCGCAGAAATAAATTAAAGCGCGTGAAGGCCACGCGCTTTTGAGGTTTTACATAATCCCGCAGAACGATCACCGAGGGTATTCGTATCGCCGTGCTCGGACTGTGGACCACGTGATCGTATTCGGCGACGATATCGACCCTGTCGGACCAGACCGCCTTGATCGCCTCCTGCCAGGTCCAGAGCGAGAGCGGATAATAGGAGAGCGGGCGGTAATCGGCATTGAGCACCAGCGCCGGGAAATGCCGCAGCGCGGCGGGGTCCCTTACGAACTCGGTTCTGAAGTCTCCGTCCATCGCGTCACGCGCCTCTTTCCCGGCCCCCGATCACCCTCTCAAGTGCTACTATATATCGTGGCGTCAAGCTGGCAAGCCCCCGATATCGCCGCACATCTAGCCGCGTTCTAGCCCGCTTTCGTAAAACCGATGTGACAGGCTCAGGCGGCCGCGCCCCGCTCCTCGCGCGATTGGCGTTGCCACAGCGCGGCATAGCGGCCCTCACGCGCCAGCAGGTCGGCATGGCTGCCCTCCTCCACCACGCGCCCTTCTTCCAGAACCACGATGCGATCCGCCCCCGCCACGGTCGAGAGGCGATGCGCGATCATGATCACGGTGCGCCCTTGGGCCGCGCGCGCCAGCGCATCCTGAATGTCGCTCTCGGTGGCGGTATCGAGCGCGCTTGTCGCCTCGTCCAGAAGCAGGATGGGCGGGTTCTTCAGCAGCGTGCGCGCAATTCCCACCCGCTGTTTCTCGCCGCCCGATAGCTTGAGCCCGCGCTCGCCCACCTGCGTGTCATAGCCCCGGGGCAAGCCCTGGATGAAGTCATGGATCTGCGCCGCGCGCGCGGCATCCTCGATCTCGGCGCGGGTCACGTCCCCGCGCCCATAGGCGATATTATAGCCGATCGTATCGTTGAAGAGCACGGTATCCTGCGGGACGACGCCGATGGCCGCATGCAGGCTGTCAAGCGTGACATGCCGGATATCCTGCCCGTCGATGGTGACCGCGCCGCCCTGCACATCGTAAAACCGGAAGAGAAGCCGCCCGATGGTCGACTTTCCCGCGCCCGAAGAGCCCACCACCGCCACCGACTGTCCGGCAGGCACATCGAGCGTGACGCCCTTGAGAATGGGCCGCGCCGGATCATAGCCGAATTCCACCGCGTCAAAGCGGACATGCGCCCCCGCGACCTTGAGCGGCGTGGCGCCGGGGAGGTTGCTCACATCGGGGGGTTGCTCGAGCAGGCCGAACATCTCGCCCATATCCACCAGCGCCTGCCGGATCTCGCGGTAGACGGTGCCGAGGAAGTTGAGCGGCATGGTGATCTGGATCATATAGGCATTGACCATGACGAAATCGCCCACCGTCATCGTGCCCGCCTGCACCCCCATGGCGGCCATGACCATCACCGCCACAAGACCGCCGGTGATGAGGAAGGACTGGCCGAAATTGAGGAAGGCGAGTGAATAGGCGGTCAGCAGGGCCGCGCGCTCATAGCCCTCCATCGCGCGGTCATAGCGCGCCGCCTCGCGCGCCTCGGCCCCGAAATACTTGACGGTCTCGTAGTTCAGCAGGCTGTCGATGGCCTTTTGATTGGCGTCGGTGTCCTGATCGTTCATCTCGCGGCGCAGCTTCACGCGCCATTCGGTGACCTTGAAGGTAAAGGCCACATAGGCCGCGATCACGCCCGCGACGACCACCAGATACCAGATGTCGAAGAGAACCCAGAGGATGATCCCCACCATCAGCAATTCGAGGATCAGCGGCCCGATCGAGAAGATCAGGAAGCGCAGCAGGAAATCGACGCCCTTGACGCCCCGCTCGATGATCCGGCTCAGGCCCCCGGTCTTGCGCGTGAGGTGATAGGACAGCGAGAGCGCATGGATATGCCGAAAGGTTTGCAGCGCCAGACGGCGCAGCGCGCGTTGGCCCACCTTGGCGAAAACCGCGTCGCGCAACTGCTGAAAGCCCACGTTCATCAGCCGCGCCATGCCGTAGGCCACGGTCAGGCCGATGGCCCCTGCCCCCAGCATCCAGGCCGCTTCCTGCCCCTCGCCCGCCAGCACGTCGACCGCACCCTTGTAGAAAAACGGCGTGATGACCGAGACAAGCTTGGCCGCCACCAGCAGCAAGAGCGACAGCACCACGCGCCGCTTCACCCATGGCTGACCCTCGGGCCAGAGATAGGGGGCGACACGGGCAATGGTGCGCCAGCCGCTCGCGGCGGTCTCGCTTGGGTGGGGGGCGTCGGTCTGCATCGCTGGCCTTCTCGCTTGCGCGCGCAACAGATAGCGGTGCGCGGGAGCGATGACCAGAGCGCGGCCCTATTCAGGAAGTTCGAACACTTGCCCCGGATAAATCAGGTCGGGGTTGCGGATGCGGTCGCGGTTGGCCTCGAACACGCGCACGTAAAGGATGCCCTCGCCATACCGTTCGCGCGAAATCGCCCAGAGAGTAGAGCCGGGCTGCACCGTGACCACCGACATGCGTGGTGGCGCGGGGGTGTCCGGTGCCACAAAGGCGGCTGGCTCCTCGCGCTTGAACGGCGTTTCCACCCGCGAGGTGACGGCCCCATCGGGGCCGACCTCATCGACGCGCAGCGTATAGATGCCGCTGTCCACATCCGGCAGGTCACTGCGCCAGCTCCCATCCTCGCCGATCCGCGAGGTGGTGACGGGACGGTTATCGACATAGATGCGCACGAACCCCTCCGAGGCCGAGGCCCGCCCGGCAAGCTCCACCTCGCCCGCCTCGGAATAGCTGATCGAATCGAGCGCGACGGACTGCACCTCCGGCCCCGGCCCGGCGGGGACCTGAAGCACGCGCACGCCCGCCTCATCCGACAAGAGCACCGTGGGCGGCTCCGGGGTGGGTTGCGATGCGGGTTGGGTGATCCCGGTCGGGATGGAAGCGCTCTCCACCGGCGGTTCCGGCGCGACCGGGGCGACGGGGGCGGTGGTTGCCGATATCCCGGGCGGCGTCGCCGCGACATCGGCCGGGGCCCCCCCGGTTGCCTCCTCGGTTGGCGGTTCCGCGACAGCGTCCCCGGGCACCGCGCGGGGCGTCGGCGCGATCAGGATATCCTCAAGCGAGCGGACCTCGCGCCCGTCGGGCAAGAGCAGCGACAGGCTCAGCGCGCGCGCCACATCCGCCGGGGGCAGGTCGAGAAAGGCCACGAACTTGCCTGCCCCGTCCGTCTCGGTCAGCCCCAGCCGCGCCTCATCCACAAGGATCGCCACCGATCCACCCGGCACCGCGCGCCCCGCCACGAGCATCCGCCCATCCGCCTCGAGCCGGAACGTATCGAGAGCGGGCGGCGCAGGTATCGGGGCGGCGGGGGCCTCCACCGGGTCGGGCACGTGCCCGGCCTCCGGCCCCGACACATCCGGGGGGGCGGCGTCAACATCCGCCACCACCGGCGCCGCTGGCTGCGGCGCGGGCAGCGTCACGGTTTCAACGGGCCGGTCCGCCACCGGATCCGGCACCCGCTGTGAAAGCACAAAGACCCCGAGCGCAATCGCCCCGGCCACCACAGCCCCCGCGATACCCAGCACGGGCCCCGCTCCCAAACCGGCGAATTTGCTCATCTTTTCCGTCATCCCCAGCCGGGACACCGCGCCCGGTTGAAGGAGCATATCAACAAGGGTATCACGGGTCAAAGCAACCCTTCTTGTGCCGGAGCCGTCCCATGCCACAAAATGCCGTCTGTGTCTTTTGCGGCGCACGCAATGGCGCACACCCCGCCTACGCCGAGGCCGCCGAGGCCACGGGCCGGATGCTGGCCGAGAACGGCTGGCAGCTTGTTTATGGCGCGGGGGATGTCGGGCTGATGGGGGTGGTGGCGCGCGCGGCGCAGGCGGCGGGCGGCGAGACGATGGGCGTCATCCCCGAGCATCTCGTGCGCCGCGAAGTGGGCAAGCGCGACCTGACCCGCTATGTCGTGACCGAGACCATGCACGAGCGCAAGAAGGTCATGTTCATGAATTCCCACGCCGTCGTGGTGCTGCCGGGCGGCGCGGGATCACTCGACGAGTTTTTCGAGGTGCTGACATGGCGGCAGCTCGGCCTGCATGAAAAACCGGTCTTTTTATTGAATACAGAAGGTTACTGGACACCCCTCATGCAGTTGATCGACCATGTCATCGCGCAGGGATTTGCCGATGAGTCTCTCAAGACCTTCGTGCAATCCATCGACACGGTTCAGGATCTGAACACCGCCCTGCGCGCCGCCCTGTCCTGACGCCAGCTTGCCGTGGTGTAGATCGCCAGCGCCACCCAGATCATGCCGAAGGCAAGCGCGTGCCAGGGGCTGAAAGGCTCAAGAAACCAGAAGGTTGCGACCAGGAATTGAAGTGTCGGGTTGAGGTATTGCACCAGCCCGACCGTGGCCAGCGTGATCCGCTTGGTGGCATAGCTGAACAGAATCAGCGGCGCGCCCGTCAGAAGGCCGGAAAACGCCAAGAGCGCGCTGTCCCTCACGGAGGTCCCGAACGCCCCGCCGCCATCCGCATGGGCAAGCCACAGGACAACCAGCGCGACCGGCGCAAGCAGCAGAACCTCGGCCGTGACCGAAACCACCGGTCCGACCGAAAGCCCCTTTTTAACAAGACCGTAAAGGCCAAAGCTGATGGACAGGATCAGCGCGATCCAGGGCGGCACGCCCAGCCCGAGCGATAGCGTCACCACCGCCAGAGCCGCCAGCACCACCGCCACCCGCTGCGCGCGTCCCAGCCGCTCCTTGAGCACCACCGCGCCCAGAAGCACCGCCACCAGCGGAAACACGTAATATCCCAGCGAGGCCTCCATCGCGCGGCCCACCTGAATCGAGGTGATGAACACGAACCAGTTGGTCGAGATCATCAGCGCCGCCAGCGCCGTGAGCATCAGCGCGTGCCGCGTGCCGATGGCACCCATGAGCGCCGCAAGCCGCCCCTGCACCGCCAGTGCCGCGGCGAAGAAGATCAGCGACCAGAGCGTGCGATGCGCGAGGATCTCGATGGGGGGCACATGTTCGAGCAGCTTGTAATAGATGCCCGACAGCCCCCAGACCGTGCAGGTCCCGACCAGCGCGATGATGCCTTTCGTCGCCTCCCGCATGATGCCTGTCCTCCCCGGCCTTTCCCTTCGCACGAAAACGCCCCGCCCGAAAGTGACGGGCGGGGCGCGCAAACCGGCTATGCGCCGGGATCAAGGCCGGGATCACATCCGCGAGGCGACGTTTTCCCAATTCACCAGGTTGTCGAGGAAGTTGGTGAGATAGGCGGGCCGCTTGTTGCGGAAGTCGATATAGTAGGAATGTTCCCACACGTCGCAGCCCAGAAGCGCTGTTTGCCCGAAGCAGAGCGGGTTGACGCCGTTCTCTGTCTTGGTGACTTTCAGTGCGCCGTCGCTGTCCTTGACAAGCCACGCCCAGCCGGAGCCGAACTGACCGGCACCGGCGGCGGCGAAATCTTCCTTGAACTTCTGGACCGAGCCAAAGCTCTCGGTGATCGCCTTTTCCAGCGCGCCCGGCATACCCGTGCCGCCCGGTGCCATCATCTCCCAGAACTGCGCGTGGTTCCAGTGCTGCGAGGCATTGTTGAAGATGCCCGATTGCGCCACGGCGCTCGCCTGATAGGTGCCGCGCACGATCTCCTCAACCGGTTTGCCCTCCCACTCGGTCCCGGCAATCAGCTTGTTGCCGTTGTCGACATAGGCCTTGTGGTGAATGTCGTGGTGATATTCGAGCGTCTCTTTCGACATGCCATGCGCGGCCAGCGCGTCATGGGCATAGGGAAGATCGGGAAGTTCAAAGGCCATGGGGGTCCCCCTGTTCGTCTGCGTTGAAACCTGTGCCCATACATGGAGCGGTGGAGCGCGGAACGTCAACCCTGCGACAGAGTTTTTCTGTCGGGATTTCGTCAGCGGTAGACGCCGACCTCGCCCCCCGGCAGGGCCGCGTCCCGAAGCGCGCCAAAGGCATAGTCGGCCACGGGCCGAAAGCAGATC
This sequence comes from Roseovarius sp. MBR-6, assembly GCF_040547525.1. Taxonomy (NCBI): domain Bacteria; kingdom Pseudomonadati; phylum Pseudomonadota; class Alphaproteobacteria; order Rhodobacterales; family Roseobacteraceae; genus Roseovarius; species Roseovarius sp. MBR-6. Next base: position 46,757 of record NZ_JBEPPW010000004.1, read on the forward strand.
AGGTGAAACACGCCCCTGTCATCCAGCCAGAAGGCGGCCGGGATCTGCGCCATCCGCGTGCGGCGAAACATGCCGGGGGTGAAGGCGTGCGGCGCAAGATCCACCGGGCATAGCTTGGCCAGGGTTTCGCGCGCACCCGCGCCCGAAATATGCAGGTAGGTGCGCGCGTCGGAGACGTTGACAGCAAGGAAATGCTGGCCCTTCAATGCCTCTTCCAGCGTGGCGATGGTCTCGGCCACCCCGTCATAGGCGCAGATCAGCAAAAGCTCGTCCGGCGACATCCAGAACGCGGCGGTTCCCTGCCCCATCAGGGCCTGACGCTGTTCAGGCACGCCAAGGCCCACGGCCTGTTTCACCGCCGCCTTGACCTCGGCTGACGCGAGATCACCACGCAGGGTGATCATGCCGGTCAGGCCCGCATCGGCGATGGTGGCAAGCCCCTCATAGCGGGCCCCGTTCAGGGGGGTGACGGCCTCAGACATTCTGCTTCTCCCCGTCCTTGTCATAGAAAACCGGATCGACGATCCGCGCCTTGACGATCCCGCCATCGAGTTTGGGAAAGTCCAGCACCTCGCCCATCCGGTCAGGCCCGTGCAGCACCAGCCCCATCGCGATGCCACGCCCCAGCGTGGGCGAATGGTAGGTCGAGGTCACGCGCCCTTGGGTCTTGCGCTGACCGTTGGCGTTGTGGCCCGGCGCGGTGGCATAGGCCCCATCCGGCAGCACCTCGCCGTCAAGCGTCTCCAGCCCCACCAGTTTCCAGCGGTTTGGATCGGCCATATGGGCGCGTTCCTGCGCGCGCTTGCCGAGATAGTCGTCTTTCTTCTTGGAAATGGCCCATTGCATGTTGAGATCCTGCGGGATCACCGTGCCGTCGGTCTCGTCGCCGATCATGATGAACCCCTTCTCGGCGCGCATCACATGCAGGCCCTCGGTGCCATAAGGCGTCACGCCATACTCGGCCCCGGCCTCTAACAGCGCATCCCAAAGGGCGCGTCCCTGACTGGCCGGGACGGCCAGCTCATAGCTCAACTCGCCCGAGAAGGAGATGCGATAGGCGCGCACCGACATGCCCGCCAGCGTGAGGTCCGCCCAGCCCATGAAGGGCAGCGCGTCATTGCCAATGTCGGCATTGGTGAGTTTCGCCAGCGTGTCCCGCGCCTTGGGGCCGACGACGGCCACTTGCGCATATTGCTCGGTGACATTGGCGGTGTAGACCTTCCAGTCCCACCATTCGCATTGCAGCCAATCCTCCATATGCCCATGGATTGCCTCGGCCCCGCCGGTGGTGGTGTGGCAGAGGAACGTGTCCTCGTCGATGCGCGCCACAACGCCGTCATCCATGAGAAACCCGTTCTCGTTGCACATCAGCCCGTAGCGGCAACGCCCCGGTTTCAGCGTGCTCATCATGTTGGTGTAGAGCATGTCGAGAAATTTGCCCGCATCCGGCCCCTTGACGATGATCTTGCCCAAGGTGGACGCATCGAGCAGGCCAAGGCGCGCGCGTGTCTGGGTGATTTCGCGGCTCACGGCCTCGCGGTGGCTTTCCTCGCCCTTCGGGAAGCAATAGGGGCGGCGCCATTGGCCGACAGGTTCAAAATGCGCGCCATGCGCCTCGTGCCAGCTATGCATCGGCGTCTTGCGGACCGGCTGGAAGACCGGGCCGCGCGCCCCACCCGCGATGGCCGAGAGCGAAATCGGCGTGTAGGGCGGGCGGAAGGTGGTGATGCCGGTCTGCGGTATCGGCTGACCCACCGCATCCGACAGGATGGCGAGGCCATTGATATTGCTGAGCTTGCCCTGATCGGTGGCCATGCCGAGCGTGGTGTAGCGCTTGGCGTGCTCAACGCTCTCGTAGCCCTCGCGCGCGGCCAGTTGCACGTCCGAGACCTTCACGTCGTTCTGGTAATCGAGCCAGGCCTTCATCCGCAGCTTCATGCCCGCACCCTGCGGCATGAGCCAGACGGGCTCCATCGCCGCCTCGGGCGAGGTGCTGGCCGTAGGCGCCTTGCCCTTGGCGGTGTGGCCCATGGCCTTTGCGGCGGCTTGCCCCGCGCCATGCGCATCCGCGACAACGCTGGCCAGATCGCCCGCGCCATTGGCGGCACCTGCGGGGATGACAAATGCCTCGCCCTTGGCACCCCGCGGCGGGTGCGCCGGGTCGGGGCGGAAATGGGCGCTCGCCTCGTCCCAGAGGAGCTTGCCGCCGCAATGCGACCACAGATGCACCACCGGCGACCAGCCGCCCGACATGGCGACCGCGTCGCAGGCGATCTCTTCCAGCACGGCACCCTCGCCCGCCTGCGCGCAGATGGCGACGCCGGTCACGCGCTTGCCGCCCTTGACCTTTGCGATGCCCTTGCCGTTTTCGACGCGGATACCCATGCTGCGCGCCTCATCGGCCAAGGCACCGCCACCCGATTGGCGGGCGTCGAGGATGACGGGGATTTCCAGCCCCAGTTTTTTCAGCGTGATGGCGGTGCGGTAGGCGTCGTCATTGTTGGTCACAACCACGGTGCGGTCGCCGATGGAGACGCCGTAATCCACCGCGTAATCGCGCACCGCCCCTGCGAGCATCACGCCGGGAATGTCGTTGCCGGCAAAGCTCAGCGGGCGCTCGATGGCCCCGGTGGCCGTCACGATCTGGCCCGCGCGGATGCGCCACAGGCGGTGGCGGGGCGCGTTCGTGCCGGGGGTGTGATCGGCCACACGCTCATAGCCCAAGAGATAGCCGTGATCGTAGACCCCTGCGCCCATGCAGCGCTTGCGCAGGGTGACGTGGGGCATATCTTGCAATTTTGCAAGGGTTGCGGCGATCCAGTCCGCGGCCGGTTGGCCGTCGATGTCTCCCCCATCCACCGGCGCGCGCCCGCCCCAATGGGCGGTCTGCTCCATCAGGAGCACCTTGGCACCCGCCTCTGCCGCCGTCAGCGCCGCTTGCAGGCCCGCCACACCGCCGCCGATCACCGCCACGTCGCAGAAGAAATGGAAATGCTCATACCGGTCCGGGTCGCCGGGATTGGACGCGCGGCCAAGGCCCGCCGACTGGCGGATGAACGGCTCGTAGACATGTTTCCAGAACGGGCGGGGATGGATGAACATCTTGTAGTAAAAGCCCGCAGGCAGGAACCGCGCGAGATGGGTGTTGACCGCGCCGATATCGGTCTCGAGGCTCGGCCAGTGGTTCTGGCTCACGCAGGTCAGCCCGTCGAAAAGCTCGGTCGTGGTGGCGCGCTGGTTGGGCTCGAAGCGCGCCCCCTCGCCCAGCCCCACCAGCGCATTGGGTTCCTCCGCGCCGGAGGCCACAATGCCGCGCGGGCGGTGATACTTGAACGAGCGGCCCACCAGCATCTGACCGTTGGCCAGAAGCGCCGAGGCGAGCGTGTCGCCCGCGTGGCCCTGCATCCGCTTGCCGTTGAAGCTAAATTCGCAGCGGCGGCTGCGGTCGAGAAGGCGGCCGCCGGTGGCCAGTCTGGTGCTCATGTCTCAGCCCCTCTTGCCCGTGGCGGGCGTCGTCGATTGAGTATTTTCGGAACAGTGAAGGCTCATGCGAAGTCGCGCCATGTCCAGCCGGGGCGCTTGGCGGTGATGGCCTCGCGGATATGCTGGGGCGGCTCATGGGTCTGGGCCGGGTATGTGCCGTAGACCTCGAGCGTCACGGTATCGCGGGCCATGATGAACCACTTGCCGCAGCCATTGTTGTGCCGCCAGCGCTCGAAATGCGCGCCCTTGGGGTTTTCCTTGGCGAACATGTAGGTGTGGAAGTCGTCATCCGTTGAGCCGGGGCCATGGCGCTTGAGATGCGCCTCGCCGCCCTGGTGGAATTCGGTCTCTTCGCCGGTGGTGCCGCAGCAGGGGCAGGTGAGGATCAGCATGTCTTGTCCCTCCTTAGTGGGCGACGCCAGCGGCGACGGATTCATCAATGAACCGGCCCTGATAGAACCGGTCGAGGCCGAACTCATCGCAGAGCGGCGAGTGGCCCTTGGCCATCAGTTCGGCAAAGCCCCAGCCGGAGCCGGGGATGGCCTTGAAGCCGCCCGTGCCCCAGCCGCAGTTGATGAAGATGCCATCCACCGGCGTTTTGCTGAGGATCGGCGAGCGGTCGCCGGTCACGTCCACGATGCCGCCCCATTGGCGCAGCATTTTCAGCCGCGCGACCATCGGGAAGGTCTCGATCAGGGCGCGCACCGTTTCCTCGATATGGTGGAACGAGCCGCGCTGCGTGTAGTTGTTATAGCCGTCGGTGCCGCCGCCGATCACCATCTCGCCCTTGTCGGATTGCGACATGTAGCCGTGCACGGTGTTGGCCATGACGACGCAATCCATGCAGGGCTTGATCGGTTCCGACACCAGCGCCTGAAGCGCGACGGATTCAATCGGCAGGCGAAAGCCCGCCATGTCGGCCAGGTGGCCGGAGTGACCGGCGACGACGATCCCCAGCTTCTTGCAGCCGATATCGCCGCGATTTGTGGTCACGCCGGTGACGCGGCCATTCTCGCGGCTGATCCCCGTGACCTCGCATTTCTGGAGGATGTGCATCCCCATGGCCGAGCAGGCCCGCGCATAGCCCCAGGCCACCGCATCATGCCTCGCCGTGCCGCCGCGCGCCTGCCAGAGCCCGCCCAGGACGGGATAGCGCGGCCCGTCGAGATTGATGATCGGCACGATTTCCTTGACGCGGGCGGGCGGGATGAATTCGGTGGTGACGCCCTGCAGCGCGTTCGCGTGCGCCGTGCGCTTGTAGCCCCGCACCTCGTGTTCGGTCTGCGCCAGCATGATCACGCCACGGGGGCTGAACATGATGTTGTAGTTGAGGTCCTGTGACAGCGTCTCGTAAAGCGAGCGCGATTTCTCGTAGATCGCCGCCGAGGGGTCCTGGAGGTAATTCGAGCGGATGATGGTGGTGTTACGGCCCGTGTTGCCGCCGCCCAGCCAGCCCTTTTCCAGCACCGCGACATTGGTGATGCCGAAATTCTTGCCGAGGTAATAGGCGGTGGCCAGACCATGCCCGCCCGCGCCCACGATGATCACGTCGTATGTCTTTTTCGGCTCGGGCGAGGCCCAGGCCCGCTCCCATCCCATGTGGTCGCGCAGGGCCTCGCGGGCGATGGCAAAGACGGAATAGCGTTTCATGCGCGGGTCTTTCTCGTGGATTCGGGGTCCGGTCTCGGTCCGGATGGTAATGCGACGGGGGCGCGTTGAACAGGTGACTGAGGGCGGCGCTTCGCCAGCAAATTGCGACATTGCGACATCGCGGCGCGGGTAGTCGGTCGCTTGCCCCTTTTTTCCGGCGCGCGCGCGCTTTAGATGGGGTGCAAAAGGATGGGCTCATGACTTTCTGGATCATCGCCGGGGCGCTGGCGCTCGGCACGGGGATGCTTATGGCGCTGGCGCTTCTGCGCGGCCATTCCGGGGGCGAGTCCCCCGCCGCCTACGATCTGCGCGTCTACCGTGACCAGCTTGGCGAGATCGAGCGCGACCTCAAGCGCGGGGTGATCGCCGAGGACGAGGCCGAACGGCTGCGCGCCGAAATCTCGCGTCGTATCCTGGCCGCGGATGCGCAACTGCGCGCGGGCGGCCAGACGGGCGGGCAGCCGCGCATCATGGGTCTTGGCATGGCGGCGGTGAGCGTCATCGTGCTCGCCGGTGGCGGGGTCTGGATCTATGGGCAGGTGGGCGCGCCGGGATATCCCGATCTGCCGATGGCGCAGCGCATCGCCGCCTCCGACGCCGCGCGCGCCGAACGCCTCTCGCAGGCCGAGGCCGAGGCGCGGTTCGGCCCCGAGAGCACCCCGCCCGAGGGGGTAAGCGAGGAGCATCTGGCCCTGGTCGAGCAATTGCGCGCGGTGGTGGCGACGCGGCCCGAGGATGAGCAGGGCTTGCAATTTCTGGTGCGCAGCGAGGCCGCTCTTGGCAATATGGTCGCCGCGCGTGCCGCACAGGAGCAGCTTGTCGGTCTGCGCGGCGCGGCGGCAACGGCGACAGATCACGCCACGCTGGCCGAGCTGATGATCGAGGCTGCGGGCGGTTACGTGTCAAGCGATGCCGAGGCCGCGTTGCGCGCAACGCTCGAGCGCGATCCGCGCGCGCCGACCGCGCGGTTTTATCTGGGGCTCTATTTCCTTCAGGTGGACCGGCCCGACCGGGCCTTTCGCCTCTGGCGCGACCTGCTGGAGGAAAGCACCGATCAGGCCCCCTGGGTGCCGGTGATCCGCGCCGACATCGAGGAAATCGCCATGCGCGCGGGTGAGCGCTACAGCCTGCCCCCTCTGGGTCCTGGCCCCTCTGCCGCTGACATGCAGGCCGCCGCCGGGATGGACCCGGAGGCGCGCAACGAGATGATCCGCGGCATGGTCGCGCGCCTGTCGGAGCGGCTTGCCACCGAGGGCGGCCCGGCCGAGGACTGGGCGCGGCTCATCAACGCTTACGGCGTGCTGGACGAGCGGGAAAACGCGCAGCGCATATGGGATGAGGCAAAAGGCGTGTTCGCGCAGGACGCGGGCGCGCTTGCGACCCTGCGCGCCGCAGCCCGGAGCGCGGGCGTGGCCGAATGATCCACGAGGACATCGCCGGATTTGCCGCCGCGCTGCCCTCCGCACGGGGCGTCATGGGGCTCGACCTCGGGACCAAGACCATCGGGGTTGCGCTTTCCGACCGGCTCTTGTCGAGCGCGACCGCCGTCGAGACGGTGAAACGGCAGAAATTCACCCTTGACGCCGCGCGCCTGCTGGAGATTGCCGCCAAGCGCGAGGCGGGGGGCATACTGCTCGGCCTGCCGCGCAACATGGACGGCTCCGAGGGGCCGCGCGCGCAATCCACCCGTGCCTTTGCCCGCAATCTGGCCGCGCTCACCGCGTTGCCGATCGGCTTCTGGGACGAGCGTTTGTCCACCGTGGCGGCCGAACGCGCGCTCCTGGAGGCGGATACGTCGCGGAAACGTCGCGCAGAGGTGATCGACGCGGTGGCCGCAAGCTATATCCTGCAAGGGGCGCTCGACCGGATGCGCCATATGAGGGCAGAGCATGGCGGATGATGTCTGGCAACGCGACGAGGTCGAAAGCCCCTGCGTGCGCATCTGCGTGGTCCATCCGGAGGCGCGCATCTGCACCGGCTGCCTGCGCTCCATCGACGAGATCAGCCGCTGGTCAAAGCTGAGTGCCGATGAGCGCCGTGCCATCATGGCCGCCCTGCCCGACCGCGCCGACCTGTTGAAAAAGCGCCGGGGCGGGCGCGCGGCGCGTCTGGCGCGGGGCTGATCCTCAGGGCAGGTTGAGCCACAGGGCGCTGGCAGTGTCGGGAAGTTCGGGCCGGAAATAGGCCACCATGCGCCCCTCGGGCGGGGCCGTTGCCCCCTCTTGCCACGGGGCCACGCCGTGCAGCGTCATGCGGTGCAGAAGATAGGCCGCACCGGGACGGGCATGGACGGCCACGCGCGGGCAGGTCGCGAACACCGCGCGCCGGGCGGCGTGATAGGTCTCGGTCAGGTCCACCTCGCCCCAGTCGCGCGGAGGACACCCCGCCAGCGCCGTCCCGAAGGCGCGGCGCATGACGTGGTGGCTGCCCTCCCAGACCACAAGCGGGCTTGCCCCCTCATCCGCCTCGGTGAGCGGCAGACCAAGGATCCAGGCGTGGCGTTCGCGCAGCTTGCGCCGTCGCCCGGATCCCACCGGCAAAAGCCCGTCCACATGGGCCGCGTCGCGCCTCAAACGGTACTGAAACGCCGCCGCCCCCTCGCCCGCACGCGGGCGCGGATAGCCCGGCCAGATCACCGAGACCTGTGCGCGGTGCAGCGACAGCGCGCCCCAGAGCGCCTCGGCCACCTGCCGCGCCTGGCAGGCAAGCGGGACGCCCCCCACCCCGCCCCCGGCATCGTTGGGCAGAGCATCAACGCCGACCACCCATGTCCCCTCGCATTCCCGCGCGGCCCCCGCGATGACCGGCAGCACCAAAGCCCGCGCCGCATGCGCCCACGCGCTCAGCGCCGGTTCGGGCGCAAACACCGCCCAGCCCCGGTCAAGCAGCCCCTCTACCATCCCGACGCCTTGCGCAGCATGTTGAGGGCCACGAGAATGATGAAACCCGCGAAGATCCGCTTGAGCGGTTTGGGGTCCATCGCATGGGCAAGCCGCACCCCCCAGGGCGCGGTGATCATCGTCATCGCCACCACCACGGCGAAGGCCACCAGATTGACCGCACCCACGCTCAGGGGCGGGCGGCCCTCGGGGGCGACCGCGACGAAGAGAAAGCCCAGCACCGACGGCGCGGCGATGCTGAGCCCGAAGCCCCCCGCCGTGGCGACCGCCCGGTGGATCGGCACGCCGTAAAGGCTCATCACCGTAACCCCGAACCCGCCGCCGCCAATGCCCATCAGCACCGACAGAAAGCCAAGCACCGGCGCCACCACCAGCCGCCTCAGGCCGCCAGGCATGGTGTCACCCAGCCGCCAGTCGGGGCGGCCCAGCCCCAGTTGCAGGCCGATGACCACGCCGACCACGCCAAAGATTGCCTGAAGCGTGACCGACCGCAGCCCCGCCGCAACCACCACCCCCAAAAGCGCCCCCGCCGCGATCCACGGTCCCCAGCTTTTCAGGATCGCCCAATCGACCGCTCCCTTGCGGTGGTGGCCGAGCACCGAACGCACCGAGGTGACAGCGATGGTCGCCAGCGAGGTGGCGAGGCAGATCTGCATGAGCTGCGGGCTGTCATAGCCGAGCGTCCGGAAGGCGTAGAAGAACGCGGGCACAAGCACGATACCGCCACCCACGCCCCAGAGCCCCGCCAGAACCCCCGCAACCGCGCCGATCGCCATCAGCAGTCCGAGCATCTGCAAAATCAGCCCGGTCTCGGGCAGGATGATCGGCATGGGCGCGTCTCCGGTCTGGTCCGTGCCAGACTTATACCGCGTTCGGGCCGGGCGAAAGGCACGGATTGGACTTGCCCCGCCGCGCCCGAGCGCGCACAAGATCGGCCCCGAGAAAGGAGGCCCGATGCCCCGTTACGCCCTCAGGGTCGAATATGACGGCGCGCCGTTTGCCGGCTGGCAGCGGCAGGCCGAGCACGCTTCGGTGCAGGGTGCCATCGAGGCCGCGCTGGCAAGGCTGGAGCCGGGCGCGCATACCATCGCCGCTGCCGGACGCACCGATGCGGGCGTGCATGCGATGGCGCAGGTGGCGCAATGCGATCTGGCGCGCGACTGGGATCCGTTCCGCCTGTCCGAGGCGCTCAACCATCACCTCAAACCGCTGCCCGTCGCCATTACCGCCTGCGCGCGCACAGCCGACGATTGGCACGCGCGGTTTTCGGCGACGGGACGGCGCTATGTCTTTCGTATCCTCAGCCGCCGTGCGCCGCCTGCCATCGCGGCGGGCCGCGTCTGGCACCTGCGTCACCCGCTTGACATCCACGCCATGCGCGCGGGTGCCGCGCATCTGGTCGGACATCACGATTTCACCACCTTCCGGTCGTCGATCTGCCAGGCACAAAGCCCGGTCAAGACACTCGACGAGGTGCGCATCGACGCGGTCGAAACCCCCACCGGCCCGGAAATACACCTGCATTTCGCCGCGCGCTCGTTCCTGCACAATCAGGTGCGCAGCTTTGTGGGCACGCTCGAACGCGTGGGAAGCGGGGCCTGGCCGCCGGACGATGTGCGCGCGGCACTGGAGGCGCGCAACCGCGCCGCCTGCGGCCCCGTGGCCCCCCCGCACGGGCTCTATCTGGCCGGGGTGCGCTATCCGGTCGATCCGTTCGACGCGTAGGGCGGCCGCTGCGGCCCTGCGAGGGGTCCGCGACCAGCCGGGGGGCGCACGGGCTCGAAATGGCGCAACGCGGATGCCGTCATCCGAGGATCGTCTGTCCGGCGATCCGCGCGGTGATCTGGCGCGCCGCCTCCGCCACGGCGGTGCCGAACCCGGTCAGGCGATCCTCGGCAAAGCGCGAGGACGGGCCCGAAATCGAGATGCCCGCGCAGGGTTCTCCCCGGTCGTTGAAGATGGCCGCGCCGATGCAGGACATGCCCTCATACCGCTCGTCACGGTCAAAGGACCAGCCGCGCGCGCGAATCGTATCGAGATCGGCCGCGAGGCTGGCAAGGCTGACATGGGTGCGCGCGGTAAAGCCCGGAAGCCCTGTCGCGGGCAAAAGCCGCGCGCGGCGCGCCTCCGGCAGGGCGGCAAGGATCGCCTTGCCGGTGCCCGAGGCGTGCATCGGCGTGCGCGAGCCGGGGGGAAAGAAGGCGCGAATCGGGTTCGCGGTCTCGATCTGACCGATAAAGACCACCTCGGCCCCGTCGGGCACGGCAAGATTGGCGGTCTCGCCGGTTTCTTCCATCAGCGCGCGCATGACCGGGCGGCCCATATCGGCAAGCCCCGCACGCTTGAGATAGGCAACACCCGTGCGATAGGCCTCGATGCCGATGGACCAGTCCTGACGCTCCTCGTCGAAACGCAGGAAGGCCCGGGCTTGCAGGGTGGTCAGGATGCGGTGCGTGGTGGCGGTGGGGATGTCGAGGACGCGCGAGAGATCGGTCAGGCTGATACCGTCATGCTGCGCGACGGCGGTGAGGACCGACAGCGCGCGGTCGAGCGCCTGCATGGTGCCTGCACTGCTCTCGGTGAATTGCGATTTGGGGCGACCGCGGGGGCGCTTGGTCTGGGTCATGGGGCACTCCTTTCAGAGAAGAGGATAGGCAAAGTGAAAAATATTTCCAAATATTTTTCATACCGCAGTAGTTGAAAAACGAAATATAGCTTTAAATCATAGTCTTATGAAAACTTTACTATAAATGAAAAAATATTTCAAGAAAATTGCATCTCGCTGGATGACAGGCGATTATGGCGCATCTTGAGGAGGGCTTTGCCATGTCAGATCAGAATCCGGTGTTCATCCCCGGCCCGACCAATATTCCCGACCGCCTGCGCCGTGCGATGCAGGTGCAGACCATGGATCACCGTTCGCCCGCCTTTGCCGGCGCTCTTGCCCCGGTTCTGGACGGGTGCAAGACGGTTTTCGGCACGACATCAGGCGAGATCGTGACGTTTCCCGCCTCCGGCACCGGCGGCTGGGAAGCGGCGATCACCAACACGCTCTCGGCCGGGGACAGCGTTCTTGTGGCGCGCTACGGCATGTTCAGCCATCGCTGGATCGACATGTGCCAGCGCCACGGGCTGGACGTGCAGATCCTAGAATGCGCCTGGGGCAGCGGTGCGCCCGCCGACCGGTTCGAGACGGCGCTGCGCGCCGATACGGGCCACACGATCAAGGCCGTTCTGGTGACACATAACGAGACCGCGACCGGCGTGCGCTCTGATATCGCCGCCGTGCGCCGCGCCATGGACGCGGCCGGACATCCGGCGCTTTTGATGGTGGATTGCGTCTCGTCGCTGGCCTCGATGCCGTTCGAGATGGATGCCTGGGGCGTGGATATCGCCGTTGCGGGCTCGCAGAAGGGCTTCATGCTGACGACCGGCATGGCGATCCTTGCGGTGAGCCCCAAGGCGCTGGCGGCGATGGACGCGGCCACCCTGCCCCGCACCTTCTTTGATTTCCGCGACATGATGGGCGCCAACGCCAAGGGCGGATTTCCCTACACGCCGCCACTGCAACTCATTTTCGGCATGGCCGAGAGCCTCGAGATGCTGTTCGAGGAAGGGCTGGACAAGGTCTATGCCCGCCACACACGACTGGCCGAGGGGGTGCGGCGTGCCGTTGATGCCTGGGGGCTGCGCCTTGTCGCGCAATCGCCCGATCTTTACTCGGACACGGTAAGCGCGATATTCGTGCCGGAAGGGTTTGACAGCAACGCGCTAGTCAACCACGCTTTCGCCACTTACGGGATGAGCTTTGGCGTGGGTCTGGGCGAGATGAACGGTCGGGCCTTCCGCATCGGCCACCTGGGCAGCCTGACCGATTCCATGGTCCTGTCGGGGCTGGCCACGATCGAGATGGCCATGGCCGATCTCGGGTATCCGATCCGCCTGGGCAGCGGTGTGACGGCGGCGCAGGAGCATTTCCGCGCCACCGCGAAACCCGCGCTGACCAAGGCCGCATGAGGGGAGAGACCATGCTTGACGTGAAAGACAAGACCGGGGCCGATCTGACGCTTGACGATATGCTCGCCGCGCGCGCGCGGATCGCGCCCTATATCCACCGCACGCCGGTGCTGACCTCGTCGTTCCTCAACGACCTGACCGGGGCGGAGCTGTTCTTCAAGTGCGAGAACTTCCAGAAGGCCGGTGCGTTCAAGGTGCGCGGTGCCTCGAACGCGGTTTTCGGCCTCAGCGACGAGGTGGCCAAGCGCGGCGTTGCCACCCATTCCAGCGGCAACCACGCGCTCTCGCTCAGCTACGCGGCCGGTCGGCGGGGAATCCCGTGCCACGTGGTCATGCCGCATACCGCGCCGCAGGCCAAGAAGGACGCCGTGCGCGGCTATGGCGGGATCATCACCGAATGCGAGCCCTCGACCACGAGCCGCGAGGCGGTCTTTGCCGAGGTGCAGGCGCGCACGGGGGCGGAGTTCGTTCATCCCTACAACGATCCGCGCGTGATCGCGGGGCAGGCCACCTGCTCGGCGGAACTGATCGAGCAGGTAGAGGGGCTCGATGCGGTGATCGCCCCCATCGGCGGCGGCGGCATGGTCTCGGGCACGTGTCTCACGCTGTCCAATCTCGCGCCGGGGGTGAAGATATACGCCGCCGAGCCGGAGCAGGCCGACGATGCGGCGCGGTCGTTCCGCGCGGGCCATATCATCGCCGACGACGCGCCGGTAACGGTGGCCGACGGGCTCAAGGTGCCCCTCAAGGAAAACACCTGGCATTTCGTGAGCCATTTCGTGGAGGATGTTCTGACCGCGAGCGAGGAAGAGATCATCGACGCGATGAAACTCACCTGGGCGCGCATGAAGATCGTGATGGAGGCAAGCTGCGCCGTGCCGCTGGCCACCATCCTGAAGAACCCCGAGATATTTGCCGGCAAGCGCGTCGGCGTCATCATCACAGGCGGCAATGTCGATCTCGACAGCCTGCCCTGGATCAAGTGAGGCCGCCGAGCGCGCGCCCCTGTAAAACAACCGGAGGATACCATGAAAGACGCGATCAATCTTGACGAATACGAAGTGGGCTTCGACATCCCCGCCCTGCCCGGCATGGCCGAGGCGGATGTCCAGACGCCCTGTCTGATCCTCGATCTTGACGCGCTGGAGCGCAATATCAAGAAGATGGGCGATTGGGCAAAGGCGCATGGCGTGCGCCACCGCGTCCATGGCAAGATGCACAAATCGGTCGATGTGGCGAAATTGCAGGAAAGCCTTGGCGGCGCCTGCGGTGTCTGCTGCCAGAAGGTGAGCGAGGCCGAGGTGTTCGCGCGCGGCGGCATCAAGGATGTGCTGGTGTCCAACCAGGTGCGCGACCCGGCCAAGATCGACCGGCTGGCGCGGCTGCCGAAACTGGGCGCGCGCGCGATCTGCTGTGTCGACGATCTGGCCAATGTGGCGGACCTGTCGGCGGCGGCGGTCAAGCACGGCACCCAGATCGAATGCCTTGTCGAAATCGACTGCGGCGCGGGACGCTGCGGCGTGACGACCACCCCCGCCGTGATCGAGATTGCCAAGGCCATCGACGCCGCACCGGGGCTGAAATTCGCCGGTATCCAGGCCTATCAGGGCGCGATGCAGCACATGGACAGCTATGAGGATCGCAAGGCCAAGATCGAGGTGGCCGTGGCCATGGTCAAGGACGCGGTGGACACGCTCAAGGCCGAGGGGCTGGACTGCGACATCGTCGGCGGCGGCGGCACGGGCAGCTACTATTTCGAAGGCACCTCGGGCGTCTATAACGAGCTGCAATGCGGGTCCTACGCCTTCATGGATGCCGATTACGGGCGTATCCTCGACAAGGACGGCAACCGCATCGACCAGGGCGAGTGGGAAAACGCGCTCTTCATCCTGACCTCGGTGATGAGCCATGCCAAGGCCGACAAGGCTATTGTCGATGCCGGCCTCAAGGCACAGTCGGTGGATAGCGGCCTGCCGGTGATCTTCGGGCGCACGGATGTGCAATATGTCAAATGCTCGGACGAGCATGGCGTGGTGGCCGATGCGCAAGGCGTGCTCAAGGTCAACGAGAAGCTGCGGCTGGTGCCGGGCCATTGCGATCCGACCTGCAATGTCCATGACTGGTATGTGGGCGTGCGCGGCGGCAAGGTCGAAACCGTCTGGCCGGTCTCGGCGCGCGGCCGGGCCTATTGAGGGCATGGGCATGGACACGCAGAGCACGGCGCAGGGCATTGTCATCGTCTCCGAGGCGATCTGCGAAGAGGTGATCACCCGCGCCGATGCTTTCGGCGCGGTGGAGGCGGTCTTCGCCGCCATGGCACGGGGGGATGCGTATAACTTTCCCGTGGTGCGCGAGGCGATCGGCCACGCGGACGCGCTTTACGGCTTCAAGGGCGGGTTTGATCGTGCGGGGCTGGCGCTTGGCCTGAAGGCGGGGGGCTACTGGCCCGGCAACATGGACAAGGGGCTGACCAACCATCAGTCCACCGTGTTCCTCTTCGATCCCGATACCGGGCAGTTGTCGGCGCTGGTGGGCGGCAATTACCTCACGGCGCTGCGCACGGCGGCCTCATCCTCGGTCTCCATCGCCCATCTGGCGCGCAAGGACGCAAAGGTTCTGGGCATGGTCGGCGCGGGCCATCAATCCACCTTCCAGCTGCGCGCCGCCGTCGAGCAGCGCGATTTCGAGAAGGTCGTGGCGTGGAACCCGCATCCCGACATGCTGCCGCGCCTCGGCGCGGTGGCCGAGGAACTGGGGCTGGCCTTCGAGGCGGTGAGCCAGGAGGAACTGGGCGCAGAGGCCGATGTGATCATCACGATCACAAGCGCGTTCGAGCCGCTGGTCATGGCCGGCTGGATCAAGCCCGGCACGCACATCGCCTGCATGGGCACCGATACCAAGGGCAAGCAGGAGGTGGACCCGGCCCTGCTCAAGCGGGCAACGGTCTTTGCCGACGAGATCGCGCAATCCATCAGCATCGGCGAGGCGCAGCACGCGGTGGCGCAGGGGCTGATCGCCGAAGGCGACATCACCCCCATCGGCGCGGTCATCAACGGCAGCCATCCGGGGCGCGGCTCTGACGACGAGATCACGCTGTTCGACGGCACCGGCGTGGGGTTGCAGGATCTGGCCGTGGCCTCGGTCGCGGCGCGCATCGCGCGCGAACGCGGGCTGGGAGACATGGCGCGGCTTGGCTGAGCCGCGTCACTCCGCCACCTCGGAACGCGGCGGGATCAGGCCCGCCGCTTCCAGATTCGGCGCATAGGTGCGCGTGACCGGCACGCGCTCGCCATTGCTCAGGCGCACGAACACCTTGCCCTGCCGCCGCTCGCTGGCGGTGATGGCCGCAAGCGCCACCCAGTGCGAACGATGGGTGCACAGGCCCTCGACCGGCTCCATCTCGTCGATCGCATCCGACAGACGCAGGCGCAGGGTCTCCGTTCCCCGGTCCGTCACCACCTCCACATTGTGGCCGCTCCCCGAGAGACGCAGGATCTGTGCCCCCTGCAAGGCCTCGGGCAGGCGGCGCACAAGGCGGGGGGGCGGCGGCGTGTCCCCGGCCTCGGCCGTCCCAAGCCCGAACTGACGGTGGAACAGGAAAACCGGAGTGACGAAGAACAGCGTGTTGACCCAGATCGACCCCGGCAACAGATCGGCATGCGTCAGGGCCGGATCGAGCGTGGCCCGCAACGTGTAGATGAGCGGCGCAAGCAGGGTCGTGGTGGCAAGGCTGATCTTGAGATCGAGCAACAAGGGCCGCCAATGCCCGCAAAATGTCAGAAGCGTCGCCCGGCTGACGGCCCCGAGCGCCACACCCGACAGGATCACCGCACCCCAATAAACAAGGCGCAGCGGCATGGACATGGTCTGAAACGTCCCGAACGGGCCTGCGACCACGGCCACGAGCCATCCTGTCAGGAGAACCGACAGGCTGGTCAGCGATTTGAACACGGCGAATGTCCGCATGACATGACGCCGGAACTCGGACCAGATCAACTCGACACCCTTGCTCATACCCTTCTTACGTGTATCTATCAGGCGGGCTTTGCAATTCCAACACGGAGTTGGAATATGTGATCCGAACATGACCGGGCAGAAGGGCAAAGGTGATGGGAAATGACGCGGCGCTTTCCCCGGCGCAAGAGGCGCGCATCCACCAGAGTTTCGGCGCGCAGAGCATGATGGCGACGCTCGGCGCGCGGCTTGTCGGCGTGGAGCGGGGCCAGGTGCGGATCGAGGCACCGATCCTGCCCGGCAGCCGCCAGCAGCACGGCTTTGCCCATGCCGGGCTGACATTCGCCATCGGCGACAGTGCGGCGGGTTATGCCGCGCTGAGCATGATGCCCGAGGGGCATGAGGTGCTCACCACCGAAATGAAGATCCACCTGCTCGCGCCCGCGACGGGCGATCTGCTTGTCGCCACGGGCCGGGTGATTCGTCCGGGCCGTCGGCTGGTGATCGTTCAGGCGGATGTGCACGCGCTGAAGGACGGGCGCGAGAGCCATGTCGCGCTCATGACGGGGACGATGATTCCGCTTGCGCCGTGAGCGGGCGTTGCCACGCACCCCCTGCCCGCTATGTGACCCCGTGAAAGGGGGCAACCATGCGCATCGTGCTGGCGATCTGGATGTGTCTGACGGCAGGCGCCGTGGCAGCGGAGCCGAACGAGGCCCTGAAGGCCCCCGGCGTGGTGGCGCTCATGCGGCACGCGCTCGCCCCCGGCACGGGCGATCCGGCGGGGTTCGTGCCGGGCAATTGCGCCACGCAACGCAATCTCGATGCGCGCGGCCGCGCGCAGGCGGCGCGCACCGGCGCGGCACTGCGGGCGGCGGGCGTGACCTTCGATCGGATCTGGACAAGCCGCTGGTGTCGGGCGCGCGACACTGCGGCGCTGATGGAGATGGGCACGCCCGAGGAGATGCCGCCGCTCGATTCCTTCTTCGCCGGTCGCGGCGACGGGACCGCGCAGACCGAGGCGGCGCTCGCCCTGATCGCGGCACTGCCCGAGGATACCCGTCTTCTGATCGTGACCCATCAGGTCAACATCACCGCCCTGACCGGGCTTGGCGTCGGCTCGGGCGAGATCATCGTGACACGGCGCGGGACCACGGGCCTTGTGCCCGTCGGGCGCTACCTGATCGCGCCCTGAACTTTCTCATTTCGCATGATAGAGACGCCCAAAACCGGTTCCCGATTTTGAGCAACAGGCCCTAGCCCTGTTTCGAGGCGCGCTTGCGCTCATGCGGATCAAGATGGCGCTTGCGCAAACGAATGGCGTTCGGTGTCACCTCGACCAGTTCATCGTCGTTGATATACGCGATGGCCTCTTCGAGGCTGAGCGTGATCGGCGTGGTCAGGCGCACCGCCTCATCGGTGCCGGAGGCGCGCACGTTGGTCAGCTTCTTGCCCTTCAGGGGGTTCACCTCGAGGTCGTTCTCGCGGCTGTGCTCGCCGATGATCATGCCGGTATAGACCGGGGCCTGCGCGCCCAGAAAAAGCCGCCCGCGCTCTTCGAGGTTCCACAAGGCATAGGCCACCGCCTCGCCGTTCTCCATCGAGATGAGCACGCCCGCGCGCCGCCCGGGGATAGGCCCGCGATGCGGCACCCAGCCGTGAAACACGCGGTTGAGCACGCCGGTGCCGCGCGTGTCGGTCAGAAACTCGCCGTGATAGCCGATGAGCCCGCGCGACGGCACATGCGCCACGATCCGGGTCTTGCCCACGCCGGAGGGCTTCATCTCGACCAGATCGCCCTTGCGCGCGCCGGTGATCTTCTCGATCACCGCGCCGGTATATTCGTCGTCCACGTCGATGGTGACCTCTTCGACCGGCTCCAGCCGCTCGCCGTTCTCGCCCGCGCGCATCAGAACCTGCGGGCGCGAGATGCTGAGCTCGAACCCCTCGCGGCGCATGTTCTCGATCAGAACGCCCATCTGCAATTCGCCGCGCCCCGCGACCTCGAACGCCTCGCCGCCCGGTGTATCCGTGACCTTGATGGCGACGTTCGATTCGGCCTCTTTCATCAGCCGCTCACGAATGACCCGGCTCTGGACCTTCTTGCCGTCACGGCCCGCAAGCGGGCTGTCATTGATGCCGAAGGTGACGGTGATGGTCGGCGGATCGATCGGTTGCGCGGCAATCGGATCCTCGACGGCAAGCGCGCAGATCGTATCGGCCACGGTGGCCTTGGACATGCCCGCGATGGACACGATATCGCCCGCGCTGGCCTCTTCGATATCCTGCGAGGAGAGGCCGCGAAACGCCTGAATCCGCGTCACGCGGAACTGTTCGATCTTCTGGCCGATGCGCGAGAGCGCCTGCACGGTCTGCCCCACCCGGAGACGGCCCGATTCCACCCGTCCGGTCAGCAATCGCCCGACAAAGGGATCGGCCCCGAGCGTGGTGGCGAGCATGCGGAAATCCTCATCCACATGCTTGATCTGCTTCGGCGCGGGCACATGGTTGATGATGAGGTCAAACAGCGCCGAGAGATCCTTGCGCGGGCCGTCAAGCTCGTGATCGGCCCAGCCGGAACGGCCGGACGCATACATGTGCGGAAAATCGAGCTGATCCTCATTGGCCCCGAGATTGGCGAAAAGATCGAAACACTCGTCAAGCGCGCGGTCCGGCTCGGCATCGGGCTTGTCGACCTTGTTGAGCACCACGATGGGGCGCAGCCCGAGGCGCAGCGCCTTGGACGTGACGAACTTGGTCTGCGGCATGGGGCCTTCGGCGGCATCGACCAAGAGCACGACGCCATCGACCATCGACAGGATCCGCTCCACCTCGCCGCCGAAATCGGCGTGGCCGGGGGTGTCGACGATGTTGATGCGGGTGGTTTTCCACACCACCGAGGTGGGCTTGGCAAAGATGGTGATGCCGCGCTCACGCTCGATGTCGTTGCTGTCCATCGCGCGCTCATCGACCGCCTGCCCTGCGCGAAACGCGCCGGACTGCTTGAGAAGTTCGTCCACGAGCGTGGTCTTGCCGTGGTCGACATGGGCGATGATGGCGATGTTGCGCATATCCATTGGGACGTGTCCTGATGCTGTTCCGCCCGCGCCTTAGACGCCGCGACGCAGAAAGGCCAGAGCCAAAGCCCGCAAAGCGCCCTCAGAACGGGATTTCGTCATCCATGTCACGCGACGGACGGCCTGCCGGGGCACCGCCACCCTGATCGGCCCCGTAATCGGGGCCGCCATAGCCCTGATCCTGCCCGCCGGAATAGCCGCCGCCGCCGCCGCCACCGCCGCCGCCTTCGCCACGGCCATCGAGCATCACGAGCGTTCCGTCAAAACCCTGAAGCACAACCTCCGTGGTATAACGGTCCTGACCGGACTGATCCTGCCATTTGCGGGTCTGCAGCTTGCCCTCGAGATAGACCTTGGAACCCTTGCGCAGGTATTGTTCAGCCACACGCACAAGCCCTTCCTGAAAGATCGCCACCGAATGCCATTCCGTGCGCTCGCGCCGCTCGCCTGTGGTCTTGTCTTTCCACGTTTCGGAGGTGGCGATGCGCAGGTTGCACACCTTGCCGCCGTTCTGGAATGTGCGCACCTCTGGATCGCGGCCAAGATTGCCGACGATGATTACCTTGTTCACGGACCCGGCCATTCAGTTCCCTCCTGCCGCTTGCGGATGGTGTTTGCCCGGTTACATCATCGCACCGGGATGAAGGAAAGGTTAAAATTCGCCACAAACCGGCGATTTCCCGCGCGCGCCCTGTAACATGCGCGAAAATCGCTCGAATTTCGAGGTGAAATTCATATAGTGCTCGCTGAGGAACGGGTTGGGGACGGTTTTTGATGCGAGTCACTGTTCTGGCGCTTGTGGCCGGACTTATTCTGCCTGCGGCGGCTGAGGCCGACACCCTGTCGACCAAGGGGCGCATCGGCGTGTTCAAGTCGCAGACGCGCGTGCTCGACAGCCGCGCAAGCCAGCAATACAGCAATTCGGTCCGGCTTCAGCCGCAAAGCTTCAAAGCCCCGACGATGTGGGACGATCTTGATCCGTCCCCGATGTTTCGCGGTGCCTATCGTGGCCCCTATCTCGAGATGGCGAAACAGGCGGCGCGGCGGCACGACGTCCCCGAGAGCCTGTTTCTGCGCCTCGTGCAGCAGGAATCGGGCTGGCGCGCGGATGCGGTCTCGCACAAGGGGGCGATCGGGCTGGCGCAACTCATGCCCGGCACCGCGCGCCTGCTGGGGGTGAACCCGAACGACCCGCGCCAGAACCTTGAGGGGGGCGCGCGCTATCTGGCCGAGCAATACCGCAAGTTCGGCTCCTGGCGGCTGGCGCTTGCCGCCTATAACGCGGGGCCGCAGGCGGTCGAGAAATATGGCGGCGTGCCCCCGTTCAAGGAGACGCGCAACTACGTCAAGGTGATCCTGGGAAGCTGAGGCCGCGCGCGACGCCGGATGCGACAAACCCGGCCATGATGACCGGGTTTGCAAGGCATGGGTCGGGCACCCCGAAAGGTGTCCCGCGCAGAACGTGGGCTCAGTTCTTGTCCTGATCCACCAGCTTGCCCGCCGAGATCCACGGCATCATGGCGCGCAGCTTCTTGCCCACTTCCTCGATCTGATGGGCATCGTTCATCCGGCGCGTGCCCTTGAAGAAGGGCTGGCCCACGGCGTTTTCCTGCATGAAGTCGCGCACGAATTTGCCGGTCTGGATGTCGCGCAGAATGGCCTTCATCTCTTTCTTGGTCTGCTCGTAGGGCAGCACACGCGGCCCGCTGACATATTCGCCATATT
Source organism: Roseovarius sp. MBR-6 (assembly GCF_040547525.1). NCBI lineage: Bacteria > Pseudomonadati > Pseudomonadota > Alphaproteobacteria > Rhodobacterales > Roseobacteraceae > Roseovarius > Roseovarius sp. MBR-6. The sequence continues at coordinate 67,563 of NZ_JBEPPW010000004.1, forward strand.
CGGCGGTGTTCGAGATCGAATAATTCATGTTGGCGATACCGCCCTCATAGATCAGATCGACAATCAGCTTCACCTCGTGCAGACACTCGAAATAGGCCATCTCGGGCGCATAGCCCGCCTCGACCAGCGTCTCGAAGCCCATGCGGATGAGTTCCACCAGACCGCCGCACAGCACCGCCTGCTCGCCGAAGAGATCGGTTTCGCACTCTTCGCGGAAATTGGTCTCGATGATCCCCGAGCGCCCGCCGCCGATGGCAGAGCAATAGCTGAGGCCCAGCTCCAGCGCCTTGCCGGAGGCATCGTTGTTCACCGCCACAAGGCAGGGCACGCCGCCACCCTTGACATATTCGCCGCGCACGGTGTGACCGGGGCCCTTGGGGGCCATCATGATCACGTCCACGCCCTCTTTCGGCTCGATCAGGCCGAAATGGATGTTGAGACCATGGGCAAAGGCAATCGCTGCACCGGGCTTGATGTTGTCATGCACGTATTTGCGATAGGTCTCGCCCTGCAGCTCATCCGGCATGGTGAACATCATCAGGTCGCACCACGCGGCGGCCTCGGCGATTCCCATGACCTTGAGGCCCTCGGCCTCGGCCTTCTTCGCGGATTTCGACCCCTCACGCAGCGCGACAACAAGGTTTTTCGCGCCCGAATCCCGCAGGTTCAGCGCATGGGCATGGCCCTGGCTGCCATAGCCGAGAATGGCCACCTTCTTGTCCTTGATCAGGTTGATGTCGCAGTCACGATCGTAATAGACGCGCATGGCGGTCTCCTTCAGATTGGTTGGATAGGGGCAAACTAAGCGCATGCACCCGGAATAGCGCGTGTTATTTCGCGTGTATTCGGTCGGATTTTTGAGTATTTATTCGAACAGTGAAGGTTTGATGGAAATTTCATGCTCGATGACACAGACCGCCGCCTCTTGCGGCAATATCAGCATGCGCCCGATCTTGGCCCGGCGGAGCTGGCGCAGCGCGCGGGCCTTGCCCCGGCCACCTGTGCGCGCCGTCTGGAGCGGTTGCGCGCCATGGGCATCATCCGCGCCAATCGCGCGGTGATCGACTGGCGCGCGCTTGGCTACGCGGTCGAGGTGAGCTTGCGCATCGCGCTCGACAAGACGCAGCCGCGCGCCTTTGACGAATTCATCGCCGCCGCGCGACTTGTGCCGGAAGTGCTGGAAATCCAGACATTTCTGGGGCGCGTCGATCTGCGCCTTTCGGTCATCGCGCGTGACATGGCGCATTATCAGGACCTCTATCGCAGCGCCATCCTGACCCTGCCGCATATCGCCGATATCGAGGCGCTGATGCATGTGGCGCGGATCAAGTCCGACGAGGCGCTGCCGATATGATCGCGCTCGACACGCTCGACCGGCAGATCCTGCGCGCGCTTTGCGAGGATGCGACGCAGAGTGCCACGGCCATCGGGCGCGCGCTCGGCCTGTCGCAGCCCGCGACCTGGCGGCGCATCCGGCGGCTTCAGGAGGCGGGGGTGATCAAGGGCCAGCGGCTCGACCTGGATCACGAGAAGCTGGGCTTTGGCGTGACCGTGTTTCTAGGCGTCAAGCTCGCCACCAAGGGCCGCGTCAGCCTCGAGGATTTCGAGCGCGCGGTCTCGGCCATCCCCGAGGTGCAGACGGTCGAGCACATCCTCGGGCTCTACGATTACCGGCTGCGCGTTGTGGCGCGCGACATATCGGATTTCGAGCGTGTGCTGCGGCGGCGGATCATGACCCTCCCCGGCGTTGGCAATGTGGAGGCCAACGTGCTGTTGTCCGAGGAGCGGCGGCCCGGCCCGATCGGTTGAGGCAGGCTTGTGGGCGCGCGCGGAACGCTTATCTTCGGGGGATCATGGTCTATCGCCTCAAGACATCCGACAAGAGCCTGACGGCGGCGCTGCGCCGCATCGCCCGCGCGCAGATCGACGGCGCGCTCGAGGCCGCCGATCGTCCCGGCGAGATCCCGCGCGACATCCATGAGGCCCGCGCGCGGTGCAAGAAGTTGCGCGGCCTCATCCGTCTCGTGCGGCCCGCCTTTCCCGGTTTCGACGCCGAGAATGCGGCCTTCCGCGACGCGGCCAAGGCGCTCGAACGCCTGCGCGCGGGCGGTGCCGGGCTGGAAACGCTCGACCGGCTGCGCGCGGCCGCGCCCGACGGTCTGGACGCGGACGCGCTGGCCGCGATCCGCGCGCGGTTCAAAGCCGAGGCCCTGCCCCACCTTGCCACCGACCGCCACGCCGATATCGCCGCCTTCCGCGCGTTGTTGAGCGATGCGCGCGCACGAATCGCAGACTGGCGGCTCTCGTCCAGGGGCTTTGCCCCCGCGCGCAAAGGGTTGCAAAAAACCTATGCGCAGGGGCAGCGCGGGCTGGAGCGCGCACGGCAGAGCGGCACGGCGGAGGCGTTCCACGACTGGCGCAAGCCGGTGAAATACCACTGGTATCACGCGCAACTCCTGCGCCCGGTGAAGCCCCGGCGGATCGACCCGCAGCGCGACCTTGCCAAGGCCCTGGGCGAGATGCTGGGCGATCATCACGACCTTCACGACATGCGCGCGCATCTGGCGACGGGCGATTTCCCCTCCAGGGCAGTGGCCGCCATGCAGGCCCCCATCGCGGCAGAGATGGCCCGGATGGAGGCCGGGGCGCTCGCGCTTGGCGCACGGCTCTTCGAGGACGACCCCGCGGCCCTCGCGCGCCGCTGGCAACGCTGGTGGAAAGATTGGCACGACCATTAGACGCGTGGACTTTTCCGCCGGTCTTGCGCACTCTGCCCGCGACACAGCATCAGGAGATCCCCATGCCCGCCCTTCTCGACCATGTCGATCCCGACGGCCTTCTGGAATATTCGGTGGTATTCACCGACCGGTCGCTCAACCACATGTCGGCCTCGTTTCAGGAGGTCATGCGCGACATCTCGGCCATGCTGAAAGAGGTCTACAACGCCGATGCGGTGGCCGTGATCCCCGGTGGCGGCACATACGCGATGGAGGCTGTGGCGCGGCAGTTCGGGCGCGGCTCCCATGCGCTCATCGTGCGCAACGGCTGGTTTTCCTTCCGCTGGAGCCAGATTTTCGACGCAGGCCAGTTCACAGCCGACACCACCGTCTGCATGGCGCGCCAGACCGGCAATGGTGCCACCACGCCCTTTGCCCCTGCCCCGATCGAGGAGGTGGTAGCGAAGATCCGCGAGGTGAGGCCGGACGTGGTCTTTGCCCCGCATGTGGAAACCTCTGCCGGGCTGATCCTGCCCGACGACTATGTGACGGCGCTCGCCGAGGCCGCGCATGAGGTGGGCGCGCTGATGGTGCTCGATTGCATCGCCTCCGGCTGCGCCTGGATCGACATGCAGGCCACCGGCGTCGATGTGCTGATCTCGGCCCCGCAAAAGGGCTGGTCGGCCTCGCCCTCGACCGGTCTGGTGATGCTGTCGGCGCGCGCCGTGGCACGGCTCGAGGAAACCACATCGGACAGTTTCGCCCTCGATCTCAAGAAATGGCGCGCGATCATGGTTGCCTATGAGGGTGGCGGACATGCCTATCACGCGACCATGCCCACCGATGCGCTGCGCGCCTTCCGCGACACGATGATCGAGACGCGCGATTACGGGTTCGAGCGGTTGCGCGATGCACAGTGGGAGATGGGCAACGGCGTGCGCGCGATGCTGGCCGCGCGCGGCGTGACCTCGGTCGCCGCCGAGGGGTTTGGCGCGCCGGGGGTGGTGGTCAGCTACACGGACGATCCCGACATCCAGAACGGCAGGAAATTCGCCGCAGAGGGGATGCAGATTGCCGCCGGTGTGCCGTTGCAGGTGGGAGAGCCGGAGGGCTTTCGCACCTTCCGGCTGGGGCTTTTCGGGCTGGACAAGCTTTATGATGTGGAGGGCGCGCTTGCGCGGCTGGAGACGGTGCTTGAGCGGGTGTTGTGACGGGGGGCGACTGGCCTGAAGGGGACGGTCGCCCCCTGTCCCCCGCGCGGAATCAAGGCGTGCTTGCACGCCGCCGCGCGAGCGCCCGACCGCCCCCCGGGCGGGCGCTTCTGCAACGTCAAACTCCCTTCAATCGTTCCAGTATTTGGCACCATAAAGCGCCCACCAAAGCCCGAGCAGCGCCCACCCGCGGTCGGGCCCTCGCGCGGCACCACCAACGTCCCCTTCAGGCCAAACGCCGCCCGCCTCACCCCCGCGCGCCAAGCCCCATCTGCATCAGCGTCTTGCGCACCGGGGCCAATGAATAAAGCGCGTTGAGCGCGCTGGCGCGCGCGTCGCGCAACGGCGGGGCCGCAAGCATCGAGGCGCGGTTGAGCAGGTCGATGCCGCGCACCCGCGCCGCCACCTCCCAGTGGCGCTTGCGGTGATAGTCTTCGAGCATGGCGCGCTCGCCCAGCCGGTCGGGCGCAGCAAGGGCCAGGTCGGCCAGCACGCGCATGTCGGCCAGGCTCATGTTCAGCCCCTGCGCCCCGATGGGTGGCACCACATGCGCGGCCTCCGCCACCAGCGCCACGCGCTCGGCATACATGCGGTCGGCGATCTGGCTGATGATCGGCCAGACCGTGCGCCGCGAGGCCAGCGTGAGCGGGCCGAAAAGCAGGCACGAGCGCGTATTCATCGCCTCCTCGAACGCCGCCACCGGCAGGGCGGCCAGGCGCGCCGCCTCCGGCCCTTCCTCCATCCAGACCACGGCAGAGGAGGGCCGCCCCTCGTGATCGGGCAGCGGCACAAGCGTGAACGGCCCGCCGGAGCGGTGTATCTCGGTCGAGACATTGTCATGCGGGATCGGATGGGTGACGGCAAAGGCCAGCGCCTTCTGCCCGTAGCGCGTGGTTTTCACGGCAACACCCGCCGCCTCGCGGATGGGCGACTTGCGCCCGTCGGCGGCGATCACAAGCCGCGCGCGCACGCGGCTGCCATCCGAGAGCCTCACGCGCGCCTCCGCCTCTCGGGTGAAAAGCGAAACCGTGCCGGTGCCGGGGCGGAAGGTGACATTTTCCAGCCCGTCCAGATGCGCCACCATCTCGCGCCGCAAGAGCCAGTTGGGCAGGTTCCAGCCAAAGGGCCGGTCGGAAATCTCCGAGGCGTCGAAATCCTTGACGATGCGCGGCTCGGGCACCGCACCACCGGCATCGACGACGCGCATGATCCGCAACGGCGCGGCATGGGGTTCCAGCCTCTCCCACAGACCTGCGCGGTCCAGAAGCGCCTGCGAGGGTTGCAGGAAGGCCGTGCTGCGCAGGTCCGACCCTTCGGCGTCGCGCGTGGTGACGGGCGGCGCGGGATCGACGCAAAGCACCGAGAACCCCGCGCGCCCGAACAGGGCTGCGGCGGTGAGCCCGGCCACGCCCCCGCCCGAAATCAGGATATCGACAGTCTCGCGTGTCATCTGCGTGCCTTTCGCCCGCGCCTAACCGCGCGAAATGATCAGAAGCAGCGCCCAGACCACCGGAACGAGGAGGAGCGCCGGGATATAAAGCCCCGGAATCCCCCAGAGCACAACGCTTGTCGCCCAGCCTGCGACAAAGACGGCCACACTCAACAGGATTTTCAGCACGGTCGCGGTCTCGCCTTCGGCAGGGGCGTGGCTTGGGGCATGGGCAGCGGCATGAGTGTCGGTCAGGCTCATCGGGCGATCCTTTTGCAAAAGCTGAGTATGAGGCTCAGATATGCGGCCCCCCCGCCACCTTCAAAGAGACGTCTCGCCGCAGGTGCGCCGCCCCCCTTTAACCAGCTTTCAGACCAGCCGCCCGAGGAACCCGCCCAGATCGTCCGTGTGATGGTGGATATGCGCCGCCCTGACCGGTGCGGGAGCGACATGGACGGTGCGCATCCCCATCGCGTGCGGGGCTTCGAGATTGCGCGGATCATCCTCGAACATCGCGGAACGCCCCGCCGCCGAACCGTCGCGCGTCAACACGGCGGCAAAGGCCCCGGCCTCGGGCTTGGGGCGATAGCCCGCGTCCTCCACGCCATAGATCGCGTCGAACACCCCCGCAAGGCCGCGCGCCGCCACCACCCGGCCGGCATACTCGCCCGAACCGTTGGTATAGACGATCCGCCGCCCCGGCAGCCGCGCGATGGCCGCGCGCAAATCAGGATCGGGTGCCAGATGATCGAGCGAGATATCGTGCACGGCCTGCAAATAGGGGCCGGGATCGAGATCATGGCAGCGCATCAACCCGGCCAGCGTCGTGCCATGCTCGCGCCAATAGTCGTGGCGGATGCGGTCGGCCTCGTCGGTGCTCACCTTGAGGAAATCGCGCACGAAGGTCGTCATCCGCAGCTCTATCTGATCGAAGAGACGCGCGGCCGGCGGGTAGAGTGTATTGTCGAGGTCAAAGACCCATGTGGTCACATGGGCAAAATCCTGTTTCGCCATGGCCGCACCCTAGGCCAAGGCGCGGGCGCGCGCAATCGTGTGAGCGCGCGGATGCGCGCGACCGCTCCGGGCTGGACCCGGTGCCTGTCTGCGCGTATCCGGGGGCTGCGACACAAGTCACGGGGCATCCGATGAACATGCAGGTCTATCTTTTCCTTGCTCTGGCAATCCTCGCGGAGACGGCGGGCACGACCGCGCTTCAGGCCAGCCAGCAATTCACGCGGCTCTGGCCATCAGTGATCGTGGTGGTGGCCTATGCGATCAGCTTCTACCTTCTGGCGCAGACGCTGCGCTACATGCCCGTGGGCGTGGTCTATGCCATCTGGTCGGGGCTGGGGATCGTGTTCATCGCCGCCATCGGCTATGTGATCTTCGGCCAGAAGCTCGACCTGCCTGCGGTGATCGGCACGGCGATGATCCTCGCCGGGATCGTGGTTATCCAGCTTTTCTCGAAGGTGTCGCCGCATTGAACGGCGAAAACGGCTGGAAAAGCGCGGCCTCTCCCGCTATCCCCTCGCCACGACCCGACCGGAGAGGCGCGATGCCCGACACCATCACCGAACGCTGCGAGGCCAAGGGCCTGCGCATGACCGGGCAGCGGCGGACCATCGCCGAGGTGCTGGAAGAGGCCGAGGACCACCCGGATGTCGAGGCATTGCACGCCCGCGCCGCCGCGCGCGATGCGCGCATCTCCATCGCCACGGTCTATCGCACGGTCAAGCTCTTCGAGGAGGCGGGCATTCTCGACAAGCTCGAATTCGGCGACGGGCGCGCGCGCTACGAGGATGCCGAGCGCGAGCATCACGACCACCTCATCGACATGCAGTCGGGCGAAGTGATCGAATTCGTCGATCCCGAGATCGAGGCGCTTCAGGAGCGGATCGCCGAGAAACTGGGCTATCGGCTGGTCGGGCACCGGCTGGAGCTTTACGGCGTGCCGCGCCACAAGAAAGGCTAAAACGATGGATCGGGTGATGCGGCTGGCCATCGGCTCGGTGCTGGTGGGGCTTTTCGTCATGGCCCTGAAGCTGGTGGCCTGGCAGGTGACCGGCTCGGTCGCGCTGATGTCGGACGCGCTGGAAAGCCTTGTGAACCTCGCCACCGCGCTGGCGGTGATCGTGGCCCTGCGCGTGGCCAAGCGCCCGGCAGACGACAACCACCCTTACGGCCACCACAAGGCGGAATTCTTCTCGGCGGTGCTGGAGGGCGTGCTCATCGTGCTGGCAGCACTTTTCATCCTGCGCGAGGCCTGGGACGGCTTTGCGGCCCCGCGCGCCATGGACGCGCCGATCCTCGGCATGGTCATCAGCGCGGGCGCGGGGGCGATCAACGGGGTCTGGGCCTTGATCTTGATCCGCGCGGGGCGCGCGCATCGATCTCCGGCGCTGGTGGCCGATGGCAGGCATTTGATGACCGATGTCGTCTCGTCGCTCGGCGTGCTGATCGGCGTGGGGCTGGCGGTGCTCACCGGCTGGTGGGTGCTCGATCCGGCGATGGCGGTGCTGGTCGCGCTCAACATCCTGTGGTCGGGATGGGCCGTGATCAAGGGATCGCTCAGCGGGCTGATGGACGAGGCGGTATCAGACGCCGAACAGGCGACGATCCGCACGGTCATCGCCGAGGAAGGGCGCGACGGCGTGGCGCTCGAGGCGCATGACCTGCGCACGCGGCACGCAGGCCCGGTGACCTTCATCGACTTTCACCTCGTCGTTCCGGGCGAGACCACGGTCGAGGACGCGCACGAGATCTGCGACCGGATCGAGGCGGCGCTGATGGCCGCCCTGCCCGATGCGCGCGTCACCATCCATGTGGAGCCAGAGCACAAGGCCAAGGAAGGTGCCCATGTCAGCCTGAGCCAGCCGCACCATTGATTTCCGCCGCCATTTGCGCCAAACCCGCCGGAACATCATCACCGAAGGCCCGCCATGACCCGTATCGACGCCAAATTCGCCGAGTTGACCGCCGCAGGCCGCAAGGCCTTTGTCTCCTACATCATGGCCGGGGATCCGGACATGGAAACATCGCTTGCGGTTATGAAGGGGCTGCCCGAGGCGGGTGTCGATGTCATTGAGCTGGGCGTGCCCTTCACCGATCCGATGGCCGACGGGCCGACCATCCAGTTGGCCGGGCAACGCGCGCTTGCGGGCGGCATGACGCTCTCGAAGGCGCTCGGTATGGTGGCCGAGTTCCGCAAGGGCGACACCACGACGCCGATCGTGCTCATGGGCTATTACAACCCGATCTACAATCGCGGCGTGGCGCGGTTTCTGGCCGATGCCACGGCCGCCGGGGTCGATGGGCTGATCGTCGTGGACCTGCCCCCCGAAGAGGATGAGGAGTTGTGCCTGCCCGCGACGGCGGCGGGCTTGAATTTCATCCGTCTGGCGACCCCCACCACCGATGACAAGCGCCTGCCCAAGGTGCTTCAAAACACCACGGGTTTCGTCTATTACGTCTCGATCACCGGCATCACCGGCGCGGCGGCGGCAGAGGCGGGCGACGTGGCCCCCGAGGTCGCGCGCATCAAGGCGCAGACCGACCTGCCGGTGATCGTGGGCTTCGGTATCCGCACGCCCGAGACCGCGCAGACCATCGCCAGCGTCGCCGATGGCTGCGTCGTCGGCTCCGCCATCGTGAGCGAGATCGCCAAGGGGCGCCCGGTCGCGGAGGTGCTCGATTTCGTGCGCGGGCTGGCGGCGGGGGCGCATCGCGCCTGACCGCGTCATCAGGCGACGGAGCCCGGATTGCAAGAGATCCTCCGGTCAGGCCGGAGGATGACACGGCCTGAACCACGCGAGTCACCCCCGGACCCGATCCGGGGGTTTCCTCCGAGCGACGCGCCTCAGCGCGCCATGACATAGGTGTGGATCGAGAACACGCAGGCCCGCGTCTCTGGCAGACGCAGCACGCATTGCCGCTCCGACCGCAGATAGGGCAGGCGCGCGCGCGCCGCCTCATCGACATTCTCGCGCATCGGATGGTAAAGCGCCGGATCGCCATAGCCATGGGCATTGAACCGCCAGAGCGGGCGGCCCGGCTGCACCCCGTCGAAAAGCCGCTGCACACGCGGCGCGATCTGCGGATAGTCGGGCACCGGCACATGAATCGCCAGAAGCGGACGACCGATCTTCTCGGCCAGCCGCCAGCTTGCCGGAAAGCAAAGGACGGCGGCGGTCAGCACATGCTCCTCGCCGCGTTTTTCCATGATGCAAAGGTCCTCCTGAACCAGATGGCCGAGGGTCAGCATCGGATCAGCCCGACAAACCGGCACGGTCACGCCATCCGGGCGGCGCACCTCATTTGCAAAAATCTCATAGTCAGAGCCATTTTTCGCCAGCCAGTCCAGCACGAATTGCAAAAGCTCGTCCACCGCCGGCCCGGCCCCCTCGGTCACGGCCAGCACATCGGCACGGCGTTCGGCCAAAAGCCGCGCGCGCTCAAGCATCTGCGCGGCAAATGCCTCATCGACCAGCAGCCACTCGGCCATATCCAGCGGCGCAATTCCCGGCAACGGGCGCAAGGCGGTCACGTCATAAGGGGTTTTTTCTTGCAGGATCGGGGTCATGAACCCTCTCGCCGATACTCTGTCACCATCTGGTAGTCCTTTCGTGGACCTTTCACATGCCACACCACCCGGAAATCGGGCCATTGGCCGAAATCATAATCGCCGTCATACTGGTCAGGGTCGCACCAATGCGCCACCGCCCCGCCCCCGGGCGGCACCGTATGAAAGGGGCGCCCGTCCTCGAAGGCCACACATAGCCCCGGCCCCCAGAGCGTGCGGCGCATCACCTGCATCGGCGCATGGCCGGGCACGCGCATCTCGCCCGTCTCCTCGCAGACAAGGCCCGCGCCGTCGCGCGTCCAGACCGCGCGGCCCGTGACCTGCGTCAACCCTCCGCCCGCCTCGGTCACGCGGCGTTCAAACCGCCACACGCCCTCGAAATCCGCCAATTGCCGCACGCGCCCTCCCTGCCTTGCCGCGGCCCGCCTCTGCCACTAGAAGCGCAACAAACCCCATCCGCCAAAGGACGACAAGATGATCCCGCGCTATTCCCGCCCCGAAATGGTCCAGATCTGGGAGCCTTCGACGAAATTCCGCATCTGGTTCGAGATCGAGGCCCATGCCTGCGACGCGATGGCCAATCTGGGCGTGATCCCGCGCGCGAATGCCGAGGCCGTCTGGAAAGCGCGCGATGTGGAGTTCGACGTGGCGCGCATCGACGAAATCGAGGCCGAGACGAAACACGACGTGATCGCATTCCTGACGCATCTGGCCGAGCATGTAGGCAGCGACGAGGCCCGCTTCGTGCATCAGGGCATGACCTCCTCGGATGTGCTCGACACCTGTTTCAACGTGCAGCTCACCCGCGCCGCCGATATCCTGATTGCCGATACCGAGGCGCTTCTGGCCGCCCTCAAACGCCGCGCCCATGAGCACAAGGACACCATCCGCATCGGGCGCAGCCACGGCATCCATGCCGAACCCACCACCATGGGCCTGACCTTCGCGCGCTTTTACGCCGAGATGGACCGCAACCTCGCGCGCCTGCGCACCGCGCGCGCCGAGATCGCCACCGGGGCCATCTCGGGCGCGGTCGGCACCTTCGCCAATGTCGATCCCCGCGTGGAGGCGCATGTCTGCGCACAGCTTGGCCTCACGCCGGAACCGATCAGCACGCAGGTGATCCCCCGCGACCGTCACGCCGCATTTTTCGCCACGCTCGGCGTGGTCGCGAGCAGCATCGAGAATATCGCCATCGAGATCCGCCACATGCAGCGCACCGAGGTGCTGGAGGGGGCCGAGTTCTTCTCGATGGGGCAAAAGGGCTCCTCGGCCATGCCGCACAAGAAGAACCCGGTGCTGACCGAGAACCTCACCGGGCTGGCACGGCTCGTGCGCGGCATGGTGGTGCCCGCGATGGAAAACGTGGCGCTCTGGCACGAGCGCGACATCTCGCACAGTTCGGTCGAGCGGATGATCGGGCCGGATGCCACGATCACGCTCGATTTCGCGCTCGCGCGCCTCACAGGCGTCATCGACAAGATGCTGATCTTCCCCGAGAACATGCGCGCCAATCTCGACAAGTTCCCCGGCCTCGTGATGAGCCAGCGCGTGCTTCTGGCGCTCACGCAGGCGGGCGTCAGCCGCGAGGACGCCTACCGTCTCGTGCAGCGCAACGCGCTCAAGGTCTGGGAAACGGGTGTTGATTTCCGGACCGAGCTCTTGAACGATCCGGAGGTCACCGCCGCCCTCAGCCCCGCCGAAATTGATGAAAAATTCGACTTGGGCTATCACACCAAGCATGTCGATACGATCTTCGCGCGGGTTTTCGGCGAATCGTGATAATCTGAAATCCTGTTCAACAGGGAGACAGATCATGAAACTGACATTCGGACTTGCCGCCCTCGCCCTCGTGGCGTTGCCCTCGGTGGCGTTGGCCACGGGTGGCTGCAACTACGGCAAAAGCAAACAGGCGTTGTCCTGCGCCGAAGGCACCACCTATGACAGCGCGACCCGGAGCTGCCTGCCGACGTCGAGCTGACACCGAAAGGGGCGGGATGATCCCCGCCCCCGTTTCACTGTTCCAAAAATACTCAGACTGCACCGTTGCCGCGCTCAGGCCGGCATCCGTTCCTCGACGATCCCCGCCCACCAGCTACAGCCTGCCGGAATGGCCTCGTCGTTGAAATTGTATTGCGGGTGGTGGACCATGGCCGTGTCGCCATTCCCCACCAGAATATAGGCCCCGGGCCGTTCCTCGAGCATGAAGGCGAAATCCTCGCCGCCCATGACCAGCGGCGCGTCATCGCAGTCCCCTGCCACCTTTGCCGCAACCCGTGCCGCGAAGTCCGTCTGTTCCTCGTGGTTCACCATCACCGGATACCCGCGATGATAGCTGACCTCGGCCGTGCCGCCGAAGCCTGCGGTGACATGCTCAGAAAGCGCGCGGATCCGCGCCTCGGCCAGGTCGCGCATCGCCGTGCTCATCGTGCGCACCGTGCCCTTGAGATGCACGCCCTGCGGGATCACGTTGAAGGCATTGGATGAGGTCTGGAACGAGGTGACCGAGACCACGACCTGATCCACCGGATCGGCATTGCGGCTGGCGATGGTCTGGAACATCGTCACCAGATGCGCGGCCATCACGGTGGTGTCCACCGTTTCGTGCGGTTTGGCGGCGTGCCCGCCCTTGCCGGTCAGCGCGATGTCGAATTGATCGGTGGCGGCGAAAAAGGCACCCGGACGGATGGCGAAACTGCCCACCGGCTTGCCGGGCCAGTTATGCATCCCGTAGACCTCCTGAATGCCGAACCGCTCCATCAGCCCGTCGTCGCACATCGCCTTGCCGCCCGCGCCGCCCTCTTCGGCGGGCTGAAAGATCACCACGGCAGTGCCGTCGAAATTGCGCGTCTCGGCGAGGTATTTCGCAGCCCCCAGCAGCATCGCGGTATGCCCGTCATGGCCGCAGGCATGCATCGCGCCCGGGGTCTTGCTGGCATAGTCCACCCCCGTCGCCTCATGGATGGGCAGCGCATCCATGTCGGCGCGCAGCCCGATCACCCGCCCCGAGCTATTGGATTTGCCCCGGATCACGCCGACAACACCGGTGCGCCCGATGCCCGTCACCACTTCGTCACAGCCGAAGGCGGTCAGCTTTTCGGCCACAAGCGCGCTGGTGCGGTGCGTCTCGTAGAGGATTTCAGGATGGGCGTGGATATCGCGTCGCCATTCGGTGATTTCGGGGTGCATTTCGGCAAAGCGGTTCTTGACGGGCATCGTGGCCTCCCTGTGCGCATGTCTGTCGCGGCACAAGGTGACGCAAAGGGCGGGCGGCGGCAAGGGGCCGCGCCCGCACCGGGATCACAACGCGCGGATCGCGAAACGCCCCGGCCCGAACAGCGCCGAGACCTGCGCCACCTCGATCCGCTTGCCTGCGTCGGGGCCGTCGGCGGCGCGCGCGGCTGCCGGGTAGGTCCAGTCCGGCGTGGCAACGTCCACCTCGCGCAGCACCTGCGCGCCGCGCCGGACGCGCACCAGATAGCGCTCGCTTTCCTCAGCAAGCGGCACATCGGGCGTGTCCCAGCGGTCGCCGCCGATCCGCGTGCGCCGCACCCAGGACACCCGCAGATCGCCCGCCGCCTGCGCCACACGCAGATGCACCGGCGCAAGGGGGCGCAACCCGATCCCGTCAAAGGCCAGCACCGCATGGCCGAAACTCGGATCGTCCACCGGACGCCCGCCCGGTCCGATGCGGTAATGGCGCGCCTGCCCGCGCTGCGCCTCTGACAGCCCGATCTGCTGCGGCACCCCGTCGAGCCGCACGAGGATCGAACCGGGCGGCCAAGTGCCTGCCCCTTCGGTGCCCAACTGCCCGCGCAGCCGGTGACGCAGGATATAGGTCTCGGGGGCCACCAGTTCGGCATCGCGGAACTGGAAAAGCTCCCAGCCATCCGGCGTGCCGTCACCGATCGCGCAGAGATTGGCCCCGTTGAGCAGGGCCAGATCGCTGACGCTTTCCAACCCCCCGTGGCGCATCCGCACGAAAAGACCGTCGCCCCGGTCAACCCTGCCCGGATAGGCCGGGAACAGCGGCGTCTCGGTCAACCCCACCGTCGCCTGCGCGGCGACCAGCGTATCGAGCGCGTAATTCGCATCCTCGTCCGAGGCATAAAGCGCCGCCGTGCCCGGCCAGGGATCGGCGATCACCGCCAGATGCGGCGCGTGCGGCACTTCCTCGCCGCTCATTAGCGGCAGATCGAGGAAAAGCGGCGTGACCGGCCCCGGTGCGGTGAACGGGCGCAACCGCGCGGGCGCGTCCTCGACCAGAATGGGGCGAAAGCTTTCGGGGTCGGTGCGCGTGGCCTCCACGCGCTGCGCGCCCGCCATCTGCTCCACCCGGTCGATGCGGAACAGCCCGCCGCCCGCGTCCTCGGGCAGTTGCAGCACATCGCCCGCACCGATCAAGAGCCGCGAGGGCGGCAGCGTCAGCCGCAGCGTATCGACCGAAAGCCGCGCCTCCGACAGCCACCGCTCCACCACCTGCCGCCCCTCCGCGCGCGTCAGCGCCAGCAGCATTTCCGAGGTGGCCACGGCATGCGTGGCCTCGTCGGGCAGGATCGCCTCCTCGGATACCGCATCAAAATCGGCATCCGCCTCGACGAAGCGCAGCCGCACCCGCCCCGCCAGTTCCAGGTCAGAGCCGCGCGTCTCTTCCAGCGCGCCGCCCAGTTCCGCATCGCGCACCACCCGGTCGAGATCGACCAGATGATCGGCGCGCCCGTCGCGGCGCCGAAACGCCAGCACGCCGCCCCGCTCCACCGCATCCACACCATACGCCATCAGCACGGGTTGCAACGCGGCGCGGGCGCTGCCCACCTGATCGACCAGATAGCCGCGCAAAAACCCCTCCGCCCGCGCCAGATCGAGCGCCGCAACACCTGCGCGCCCGCCAATCTCGCCGATCACCTCACCCAGCCTGCGCCCGCTCACGCGTCCGGTGATCCAGTGCCCGCGCGCATAGTTCGCGCCATCCGACCACCGACCGGTATTGCCCGGAAACCACGGGAACGGCCGCGCGTCCCAGGCCCAGACATAGGCGTGATCCATGTCGATCATCGGCGCGTCGTAGATTTCCGACACCGGGTTGCGCGCGCTGTCGGACCAATAGCCCGTCACCGCGCGCAAATACTGCATCTGGATCAGATCGTCCCGCTGCCCGGTGGAAAAGCGCGGCAGGCTCGATTCGGACGACTTGGGATCGAGGAACTTGTTGGGCTCATTGGTGCCCTTGTCCACCGCCGCGCAGCCATATTCGGTAAAGCGGATGGATTTCGATTGCGGCTCCCACGCGGTCGGCTCGGCACTTCGCACGCCCCCAACCCGCTCGTGATGGGTATTGGCCCACCAATTGCGCAGGTCCTTGAAACGCCAGACCCATGGCTCACCATGCTCACCATCGGTGATCGGTTCGCGCCGCTGCGCCGCGCGCGCCTCCTCGCTGGGATAGAACCAGTCAAACCCCTCGCCGCCCTCGATATTGGATTGCAGGTAATCGAGATCATGAATCGAGGGCCAGTCGCGCGCGTCGAGATGCTCATATCCCTCGCGCCAATCCGACAGCGGCATGTAATTGTCGATGCCGATGAAGTCGATATTCGCGTCCGCCCAGAGCGGATCGAGGTGAAAGAAGCGGTCGCCACCCCCCGGCTGATAGCCGAAATATTCGGTCCAGTCGGCGGCATAGGTGATCTTCACCTCCGACCCGAGCAACTCGCGCACCTCGGCGGTCAGCGCGATGAGCTGCGCCACCGCCGGAAAGCTGTCGCCCGCCCCCCTGACTTGCGTCAGGCTGCGCATTTCCGAGCCGATGGCAAAACTCTCCACGCCCCCCGCCGCCGCACAGAGCGCCGCCTGATGCAGAATGAACCGCCGGTAGGACCATTCCTCGGGGCCGGCATAGGCCACCGGGCTGCGCTTCACCGCGCCGCCAAAGCTCAAGAGGTCGAGCGCGCCGGTCCCCGGCTCCTCCAGCGGCACCGCCGCAACCGGCGTCACGATGAAATCCGCCGCCCGCGCCGTGCCGAAGAAGGCCGCAACCTCGGCCTCGGCCTCTGCCGTGCCATCGGGCGAACCGGGCTGTCCCGGTGCCTTCGAGGTGGTGATGCGCCCCCGCCAGGGCAGCACCGGCTGATCGGGTGCCGCGCTCCATGGATCGGGCAGGCCATTGCCCGCCATCTGCTCCATCAGGATGAACGGATAATAAAGCACGTCCTGGCCGGCGGCTTTCAGCGACAGGATCGCCTCCACCACCGCCTGATCGGCGGGCGTGCCGCCATAGACTTCGCGCCCCTCGGCGTCCTTCGGCACCTCGCCCGCGCCCGCGCGCGTCAGGCTTGACACCGTCCAAGGCATGTTGCGCGCGTCAAACGTCTTTTTCTCCACCCGAGGCCGGATTTGACAGTTCCCGCAGCGCAGATCGTCGCCGAACCAGCTCACGATGAGCGAGGTGGCGCGCACCTGCGGCAACTCCTCGCGCAGCGCCTCCAATGCCACGACGAAATCGGGCCGTTCCTGCACCGAATTGACATTGGCCGGGCCCGACGCGCCAAAGCCGAAATCCATCATCACCGGTGTCGTGGCCAGCGCATACTCCCCCGTTCCAGGCAGCATCGCCACGCCGCGCAGCGCGCGCACCGGATCAAGCGCCGCGCCCTCGTCGCCGGCCTGAGACGGGCGGCACACCTCAAAACTGAACTGCGGCACCCGCGTGCCGAATTGCGACAGGTCCAGATCCTCGATCACCACATAGGCCGTGCCGCGATAGGCAGGCACGCGGCCCGCCCCCTCGACCGCCTCGATCACCGGATCGGGCAACTGGTCGCGCGTGCCGGGATAGACCCGCATGTTGAGGCTTGCGGGCGCAATCTCGGTGCCATCGGCCCAGATGCGCGCGACACGGCTGATCTCGCCCTCGCAAAGCGCCAGCGCCAGGCTCACCGAATAGCTGATCTCGCGCGTGTCGGGCGTGGCAGGTTTGGGGGTCCCCTTGCCGCCCCCGCGCCCGCGCGTCACGGTGACAGTCTCGCGGAACTCGGTGGCCCAGATCACTTGTCCGCCAACGCGCATCCGCCCGAAGACCTGCGGGATCGCATCGCCCTCGCCCGCGCCCGTCAGGCGCAGGCGGCTCACGCGACCCGTCTCCACCACGCCCGAGCCCTGCCCCAAGAGCCGCTGGTCGATGGACCGCCCCACCAGCGCGCCCGCAAACCGCCCGAGCGCGACCGACGAAAGGCCCAGCACCGAGCCGCCGACCGCGCCGCCAATCGCCGCGCCCGCCGCCGACAGAAGTATCGTTGCCATGGTCTATCTCTCCTCAGGAAAGGCAAAGCGCCCGACGATGCGCCGCCGCCAGGGCAGGCTCAGCGCGCTTTCGACCACGCCATGCCCCGAATAGGCGTGAATAAACGTGACCCGCGCACCCGTTTCGGCGGCAATGCCCAGATGCTTGGCCACCGCCCCTTCGCGCATCCGGAACAGGATCACGTCGCCGGGGGCCTCCTCCTCCAGCGGCCTGGGGTGCAGATGCCGCAATGCCGCCGCCCAGAGCGCCTCCTCGCGCGCAGGCTCGGCCCAGTCCATCGAATAGGCGGGCGGGCGCTCGGGCTCGGCCCCCATCACCTCGCGCCAGACACCGCGCACCAGCCCCAGGCAATCGCAGCCCGCCCCCCGGCACGCCGCCTGATGCCGGTAGGGCGTGCCAAGCCAGCCGCGCGCGGCGGCCACGATCCGCGCGGCCCTCATCGCCGCCGGCTCCCGCCGTCAAGACGCGGCGATTTGGTCGGATCGGTGATCACCCAGTCATCGCCGGGAATATCGGGGAAGCCCTGGAAATTCAGCAGGTTGTCGAATTTGAACAGGCAGGTCTCCATCGCCTTGTCGCAGCCCGCCTCGATGCGCAGCGCGTCGCCCATGGCCACCGGGGCCCCCAACGGATGCCACAGCTCGATCACCCGTCCCGCCCCCTCCATACGGTCGCGTTTGATCAGACCCGACAGGCCCGCCGCCGCCCCCGATTGCACCCGGATCAAGCCATGGCGGAACCAGTCCTCGGCAAATCCGCCCATCTGCGCGAAGCGAAACACCCGGTTTTCGTCAACCGCCTCGGCAGGTCGCTCGGCAACATACCCCGGCGTATCCAGATCGAATGTGCAGTCGCGATCCCCCAGGATGGCGCTGCACCGCTTCTGATAGACCCGCCCCAAGGGCACGTTGAGCGCATCCGTGAGGCCGCGCAATTCCGCCTCGAACGCACCGCCCGCGCGGCGGATATCGCCCAGGGTGCCCGCGAAAATCTCCAGCCGCTCGGCCACGTCCTGCCAGTTCACCACCCAGGCGCGCAGCCCCGCGCCGTCATAGCGCCCGGCCTCGATTTCCGCTTCGGTAATGCCCTCGTCCGAGAGCGCGCCAAACGCCTCCGTATTGTTGACCGCCAGCCCGGTGCTCTCCTCCACCGCGCGCGCGCTCATCCCCGTGCCGGGGCGAAAGGCGATGCCGTCGAACATGAGCGCCCGGTCGTGATCGGTGAACCCCATCACCTGCCCGTCGCGCCGCGTCAGCGCCCAGCACCGGCACACCGTGGTGATCCCGCGCCCCAGATGCGCGGCCAGCGCCGCCGCCCCTGCCCCGCTCACAACCGGACCTCCACCACCGGCACATTGGGCACCTCGCCCGCCTGGAACGAGGCAAGGCTCACCGCGATGCGGTCGGTATCGAACCGCACCGGCACGTCGAATTCATATCCGGCGGTGACCGGCACGCCCCTGTTGGGCGGCTCGGCAAAGGTCACGATCCCGGTGGTCTCGTCCACCTCGTAATGCACGCCCTCGCGCATCTCGACATCGCCCAGCCCCATGCGCACGCTGCCGCGCACGGGCTTCACGATGGGCCGCACCGCCACCTGCACGCCCGAGCGATAGGTCTTGACCAGTTGAAACGCGCGCGTCGCATCATCGCCCACCCCGATCCGCTGATCGTCAAAGGCGGGTGCGGCCCCGGCGCGGCTCGATTTGAAATCGCTCCAGTCCTTCCAGCGGAACCCGTATAGCTGCCCCTGCCGCGCCTCGAAGAACGCAATCAGCGCCTCGATATCCTCCAGGCTGCGCAGCGCCACGCCCGCGTCATAGCGCCGTCGCGCCTGCGCCCAGGGGCTGTTGCGCTCCTCATGCCCGCTGGCCAGCGTGACGATCTCGGTCAGCCGCTCAGGGCCACCGATCGAGCCAAAGCTCAGGTTTGCCGGAAACCGTATCTCGTGAAATCCCATGATCCCGCCCCCTTCAGCGATTGCGCGCGCCGCGCCCGATGACGCGGCCAAGCTGCGCCGCGATCTGACCCTGGCTGCGGCGGAACCCCTCCACATCGGGCGTCGAGACATTCATGACCACGCTGACCGCGCCGCCGCCCTGCGCGCGCACCCCGAGCCGCCCGTCCGCGCCGCGCGAGAGGGGCAGGATCGCCTCCGGCCCCGCCTCGCCCATCAATCCGCTGCGCCCGCCACGCATCGGAAACGTGACCGGCCCACTCACCACGCCGCCATTGGCAAAAGGCATGACCCGGCCTTGGGTGAACCCGCCCCCCTTGGCGAAGGGCAACAGCCCACCCAGAAGCGCGCCCACCCCTTGCGAGACGAGCCCCCCCACCTGATCCGTGACCGGGCGCACCGCGTCATTGAACGCACTGTTGACGAGGGTGGTGGCCAGCCGCCGCAGGCTCTCGCTCAGGCTGTCGCCCTCCACCACCGCGCCGCGCAGCGCACCGCGCAGGCCCCGGCTCAACCCCCGCTCAAGGCTCTGCGCATCCTGACCGGCAGCGGCAAAGCCACCGCGCACCCGCCCCAATTCCCCGGCAAAGGTCGCCGCCATCGCCCCTGCCTGCCCCATCGCGGCATCAAGCGCCGCGATCTGCGCCTCCAGCTCCTCCGTGCGCTCGATCTCATCCATCGCCCAAATCTCCTGTCTCGTCGGGGAAGGCCGCCAACAGCGCCTCCAGTCCCGCCCGCGCCATCGGTTGCCCCGCGCGCCCCTCGCCCAGCATCAGCCGCAATTCGACCGGTGTCAGCGCCCAGAACTCGACCGGGCGCAGGCCCAGACCCTGCACGCCCGCCCGCAAAAGCGCGGGCCAGTCGAACCGCGCGCTCATGCGTCCCCCTCGGGCAGGGCAAAGGCCCGCGCCAGAAGCTGCGCCGCCGCGCGCGCCGCCGCCAGCGGCCCGCCCTCGATCTCGGCACTGAGCAACTCCGCCGCCGATCCGCGCCAGCCACCGCCGCGCAAGCCCGCGACGATCACCGCCAGCACATCGCGCGTGGAAAACGCGCCGCCCTCGAAGCGGGCAACCAGATCGACCAGCGATCCCGCCGCCAGCGCCGCCTCCAGCTCTGCCAGCGCCCCGAGCGTGAGCCGCATCACGCGGGCCTCGCCATCCAGCACCAGCGCCACCTCGCCTGCCCAGGGGTTCGCCATCGCGCTCACAGCACCGTGAAGGTCAACTGCCCCGCCGACGCGAGCGCCACCTCATAGGTCGCCTCGCCGTCATGGGTGCCGCCATACTCGATCGAGGTCACCTGAAACGGCCCCTCGATGGTGCCGAAATCGGGGATGATCACCTGAAAATCCGGCATCTCCCCGTCAAAGAAGATCTGCCGCATCCGCGCATCGCTCGCGGCATCGCGGAAGATCCCCGAGCCGCTCAGCCCCGCCGATTTCACGCCCGCGCCCGCCAGCAATTCGCGCCAGCCCCCCGCCGATTCAAGGCTCGTGACATCCACGCTCTCGGCGTTGAAGCTGACGCGCGTTGCGCGCAGCCCCGCCACGGTCTGGAAATTGCCGCTGCCGGTGAGATCGACCTTGATGAGAAGGTCCTTGCCATTCTGAACTGCCATTTTGGGTCTCCGTTCCTGTGTCTCAAACGCTGTCGTCCACGCGCGCCCGGAAAGTCAGATCGATCCGCCGCCGCTGTGCCGCGCCGGTGCGGATCGCCCGCGCGCGCAAGAATTGAAGCGCCACCAGCCGCCCCCGCGCGAGGCTCAGCGCCGCGCCATCAAGCGCATCGCTGACCGCCCCCGCCGCCTGCTTGGCGGCCAGAAACCCCGCCGCCTGCGCCACCACCGAGACGGTCACGCGATGCTCGGCCCCCGCGCCGGTCATGTCGCCGCGCTCGCGCACCTCCTCGGGGCCAAGCGTGACGTAGAGATCGGGCACCCTGCCCTGCGGCACCGCGTCGTGGATCGCGCCGCCCACCAGCGCGCCCAGCGCCGTATCGGCAATGAGCCGCTCATAGATCGCCGCCTGAAGGGCGGCCGCCGCGCCATAGCTCATGCCACCACCTCCTCTTCGGCCCAAAGCGTGAGGAAACCCCGCCCTGCCGCGCTCTCGGTCACCGCCTCGATCAGGAAGAGCCGCGCGCCGTCGCGCAGCCGTTGCCCGGCCAGCGGGCGCGACGGCGCGCCCTGTGGCGCGGCGCGCACCGTGATCCGGAAGGCCGCGCGCGCCACGCTTGCGCCCTCGCCCGGCCCCTCGCGGCCCGTGCGCGCCACCACCTCGGCCCAGAGCGTGCCGCGCACCTCCCAGACCTCCGTGAAGCCGCCCGCGCCATCGCCCACCCGCGCCGGGGCCTCGAGCACCAGCGGGCGCGACAGCGTCACCGCCCCTCTCATCGCGCGCCCCCCCCGAGCAGGCGCACCTTGCGATAGCGCTCGATCAGGCTTGCCACGCCAAACGGCATGCAGCCCTCGCGCAATGCGGTCTCGGCGCGGTGTTCGTAGAAATGCGCGGCCAGCATCAAGACCGCCTGCCCCAGATCGGACGGCAGGTCGCCCCAGCCCACGCCATAGCCCGCGCGAAACACGATCTCGGCCACCCCGCCCGTCGGCACCATCGGCAAAAGCGTCCCCGCCGGCCGCAGCACCGGACGATGCGCGTCACGCTCCAGCCGGTAAAGGGCCGGATCGATCACCTCCACCTCATCGCGCCGGTCGCGCAGCACAAGGC
Organism: Roseovarius sp. MBR-6; assembly: GCF_040547525.1. NCBI lineage: Bacteria > Pseudomonadati > Pseudomonadota > Alphaproteobacteria > Rhodobacterales > Roseobacteraceae > Roseovarius > Roseovarius sp. MBR-6. Next base: position 89,480 of record NZ_JBEPPW010000004.1, read on the forward strand.
TCAGGACTGCCCCCACCGGCGCAACCGGCAGGGCTTGGCCCGTGGCGTCCTGCCAGCCATGCAGAACCCATGAAAAATTCCGTTCGATCAGCACCTTGCCAGTGCGTCCCTCGATCGCGGCCATGGCCGCACGCAGAAATCCCTCCAGAACGGGGTCCTGAATATCGTCATCCGCAAATCCGGTGCCCAGCCGCAGATGCGCCTTGAACTCCGCCAGCGGCAATGCGGCAGTCGGTGCCGCGCTCTCTTCCATCAGCAACATGGACCATCTCCATCATTCCGGACCCCTCCCGCGTATTGGCGCGTGCCGCCCGGCCTTGCCCGGACGGAGGGGAAGCTGAACAAAGCCGCATTTTGCGGCACGCGCCTTCTGGGCGAGGGCCATGCGCCCCCGCCCGCCTTCACCGCGCGCCTCAGGCGGCGGCGAACCGCAAGAGCTTGATCGCCTTGAAATCGCTCACATCGCCGCCCACGCGCTTGGTGGCGTAGAACAGGACATGCGGCTTGGCGCTGAACGGGTCGCGCAGGATGCGCAGGTCGGGACGTTCGGCCACCGTGTATCCGGCGCGGAAATCGCCGAAGGCAATGGCGTCCGCGCCCGCCGCGATCTCGGGCATGTCCTCGGCAATCAGCACCGGATAGCCCATCAGCCGCGCGGGCTCCGCCGCCGCCAGACCGTCCGACCACAGGAACCGCCCATCGGCATCCTTGAGCTTGCGCACCACACCGGCGGTGCGCGAATTCATCACGAAAGTGGCGTTGGCGCGGTATTCCGCCCCCAGCGCATAGACCAGATCGACAATCGCATCCGGCCCGCCCAGATCGCCCGCAACCCCGGTCGGCACATAGCCCAGGTTGCCCCAGGTCCAGACATCGTTATCCACGGCCGGACGGCTCAGGAAGCCGCGCGGCTTGTCCACCCCGTCGCCCGCGACGAACGCCGCCGCCTCGGCACGCGCGAACCGGTCGGCGATGCGCGCCGCCAGCCAGCCCTCGACATCAAAGGCGCTGTCATCGAGCAGCCGCTGGCTTGCCTTGGGCAGCGCGCTCAGCTCATGGAGCGGGATCGAGATGCGGTCGATCACCGGCGTGGCGGTCTCGGTCACCGCGCCCGTCTCCGAGGCCCAGCCGTGGCCCAGATCGGTGTGATCCACCAGCACGTCGAAACTCGTCGCCTCCACCGTCACGACATTGGCAATCGCGCGGATCGAGGCCGTGGAATTCATCACCGAGCGGATCGTCTCCGAGGTCTGCGGATCGACCAGGTAGCCACCCTCGGCAGCCACCGAGGTGTTGAGCGCCTTGCCCTCCATCTCGAGGCCCCGCAGCCCGTCATCATCGCCCGAGCGCAGATAGGCGTCAAACGCCTTGCGATGCGGCGCGCCGCTGTCGCGCTCGCCTGCCAGATGCGGGCGGCCCTGCGTCAGGCTCTTGCGTTCGATCATCGTCATCTTGTCATCCTGTTGTTGAAACCGTTTGCTGATCTCGGCCCGAAAGCCCCTGAACTCGTCGAGAAACCCACCCAGGGCCTCGCGCATCTCGGTGGCCGGAGACATCTCTCCCCCGGTCCGAGCCTTTGTCTCGGTCGTCATCGTCAACTCCTCTCGGTTACGGGTGGGGCGGCTCAGGGCCGCGCCATCTCCCGGCGCACCGCCCGCAGCACGGCCGCCAGATCGCGCCAGGTGTCGCCGGGGTCTTCTCCCTTGGCGGCCACCCGCGCACTGGGCAGCATCGGGAAGGTCACCAGCGACACCTCCCAAAGCTCCAGTTCCTGCAAGAGCCTCTGGCCCTTCTCGTTCCGGCTGGCGCGCACGGTGCGATAGCCGATGCTCAGCCCGTCAAGCGCGCCCGCGGCAATCAACGCCGAAGCCTCGCGCGCCCGCGCCACGCCATCGAGCAGCCGCCCCTTCACGTAGAGGCCGCGCGCATCCTCGCGCACCTCGTCCCAGATCCCGATGGGCTCGCGCGGGTCGTGCTGCCAGAGCATCCGCACCCGGCGCCCCTCATCCGCCAGCCGCTTCAGGCTCGCCGCATAGGCCCCCCTGGCCACAACGTCGCCGCCCTGATCGGGCGCATCGAAAAGGCTCGCATAGCCCTCGATCGCGCCCGCCTCGGTGACGCGCAGCGCATCCGTCGCGCCGCCCATGAATTTCCGTTCCAGTCCCGTCTCCATCATCTCGCCCTTTCGCCTCATCCCGGCAGTGCCGCCAATATCGGCTGAAACGCCTGCACCAAGACCGCTGCCACCACGCCATACACCGCCAGCCACAGCCGCCGCTCCAATCGCTCCAGCGCCGCCTCCATCCGCTCCAGCCGCTCCACCATGGCGCGATGCTGCAAATCCGAGACCCGTTCATGCGCCTCCAGCCGCAGCGCGGGCGCACAATCGAACGCCTCGAACCCGTAACGCGGGGGTGGCGCGGGCTCAGCCATCCGCGCCCACCTCCGCCAGCGGCGGCAGCCCCAGAAGCGCGCGCTTCTCCGCCGCCGTCAGGAAATCCGCCCCCGCCACCCGCGCCCAGTGCGCATCGCGCTCGGCGGCCAGCGCAGGCACCCGGTCAAGGTCGGGCGCAAGCTCCAGCGCCTCGCCCGTGAACGCCGCCAGCCACGCCGCCACCGCCGCGCTCACCCGCGCCGCCAGCGGCAGCACCGTCAGGCGGTAAAAGGCGCGGTTCGCCTCCTGGTAATTGGCGAAGGTCGCATCGCCCGGAATGCCCAGCAGCATCGGCGGCACGCCAAAGGCCAACGCAATCTCGCGCGCGGCCGCTTCCTTGGTTTTCTGGAATTCCATGTCCGAGGGCGAGAATCCCATCGGCTTCCAGTCCAGCCCGCCCTCGAGCAGCATCGGCCGCCCGGCATTGCGCGCGCCCTGATGATGCGCCTCCATCTCGGCCACAAGGCGGGTGTATTGATCCTCGGTCAGGTTCCCCTGCCCCTCGGCCCCCTTGTAGACAATCGCCCCCGATGGCCGCGCCGCATTGTCCAGAAGCGCCTTCGACCAACGGCTTGCCGCATTGTGCACGTCAATCGCCTGTGCCGCCGGTTGCAGCGGCGACAGACCGTAATGGTCGTCCTGCGGGTGAAAACTGCGGATATGACAGATGCAGGGCGCGCCCTCGCCCAGATGAAACCGGTGCTTGCGCCCGCCCACCTGATACTCATAGCCCACCGGCCAGCCATCCGGGCCGGGGATGACGCTCATCCGGTCCGAGCGCAGCACATGCAATTCCAACGGAACCCCACCCGCACCGACCGCCTCGACAAAGGCATTGCCGCTCAGGAGAAGCTGACCATAGAGCGCCTCGAAAAGCTCCGCCCGCCCCTGCGCCGGGTTGGGCCGCGCCACCAGATCAAGCACCGGATGGGCTGCAAAACGCCGCTCGCTGTCCTGCAAGACAAGCGGCAGCGCCGCCGCCGCCTCGGCGATCATCTTCACGCAGCGGAACCCCACCGGATTGCCCGCAAACCCCGTGCGCATGAGGCCCGCCGTGTCGCGCGGCCCCCCGGCCGCGCGGCCCTGCATCCCCCAGGCCATGACCCGGCCGGCGGCACTCGCCTTCGTCTCGGGCGGTCCTGCCGCCTCCGTCCCTCCCTGCCGGAAGAAATCCAGTATCATTGCGTGCTCCTTCATCTCGGCGCGTGAAGGGCATCAGACGGTCAAAGATTTAAGACTTCTTAACCCCACCGCACGCTCCCGATCCGCATCCGCCCCGGGCAGGGTGACCGCCAAGCACAAATGCCGTTTTTCGCGAGGAGGCCGATTTTATAAAACGCTGAAACGTCATGCATTCCGGTTTCCCTTGCATCTGCAAAACATCTCTGTAAATAAATGGTTCATAAAAGGAGACCAGAATGACTGACCTGTCAAAACTTTCCTCACAGGAACTCGAAAACCTCGCAAAAGAGGCGCGTGAGCTGGCAGTTGCCAGAAAAGAAGACGAGAAAAAGCAGCTTCGCGCAGAGATTGTAAAGCAAATCCGCGACGCCGGTTATACGATCGCAGATATATTTCCGGGCACCGATACGCCGGCCCGGAAATCCGTCAAATCCGTGGTGAAATACCGAGACCCCGCCGATCCCTCGAAAACCTGGACCGGACGCGGCAGAAAACCCGGCTGGCTGGTCGAAGCCGAGGCCGCTGGCCGTTCACTTCAGGATTTCGCAGTCTGACAGCAAAAGGGCGCGGCATTGCCGCGCCCTCATGCCCCGCCTGACGCAGCCCGTCAAAGTAGCGAGTCATGCATTTGTAGCCACTTACTCCGCCGCCTGCGCGCTCTACGCTACATAGCGCCGGACCCTTAAAGAAAGGTTCGGTGATATTTGACCAAGCGCTCGAAATGAGCGTCAAGCGAGCGTTTGAGATGCGCCGCATCTTTCACATTCAAAATATAGTCGACCAACAGGTTATATTGCATGATCTGACGCGGCAGTCGCAAAGCGGGGTCTTGGCGATTGATGCGCTCATCCTCTTCGATGACTTGAATGACCTGTTTTTCGGGCACGTCAACCGGTTGATCCGGGACCAGCATGCCCTTGCCGTTCATCAACCTGACGCACGGATCAAACTCGTTGAACAGATGTGCTTCCAATCGCGCAATCTCGGACACATGCTTGACAGGCCAGGCCCATACATAGGCGATTTCCCAAACATCCACTTGTCGATTGGCAATCACATCCGACCGTGCCGAGGTCAAATGGCGGCGAACACGGGATCGGATTCCATCAACGGATTGCCCGACATAGATCGGAACGCCATCCAGATCACAAAGCGCGTAAACACCGATTTCATCAGTCAAGTCCCTCAGCGCGTCCCCCCTGAAAGACTGAACATTGCTCACGCAACAGCCCTTTCCGCCGCAGTCTTGAGCAGGATCGGTTGAAAAAGATGCTCGTCCAGATGTTTCACGATGGGAACAACCACACCGTCTCCTGCGATCCGGTAGGCATCATTGTAACGATCGGGCATTCGATACGTCTTGGGCAGCCCCATAAGGCGGGCAACCTCGCGTCGCGACAACAGGCGCGCCTCGATCTTGTCTCCGCGAATAATCAGAATTGTTTGACGGGAAGAGCCTCCCGCCGGTGTTCGCAAACAACCCGCGATACCGTCAAACCGCACCTCCGCCCGCTGACGCACACGCCCGGACTCGTCGGGCCGCCCTCGCTTGTAGAGTGTTCCGACAACTGTCTGGCCTGCTCGCGTCGCCGCGGCGACCCGCGCAAGGCTCGGGGTTGACATCATCGAAAGCAAACGCCCGATTTGATCTTCGGTAAACCAGGATGTATCGGGGTCGGTGTCAAGAATGTTCTGCAAGTTTTCGCGCGATACGGTCGGGGTTGGCAGGCGAAACCACAACCAGTTATTTCGTATCAATTGGCTGGACCTGTCATGGAAACGCCGCAGGCGTGGCGTGCAAAACATGCCCGCCGCTTGCGAGTGACAAAGATCACCCACGTCCAGTTCCCCACGCACCGCGATCACGAAAAGACGCGGTCGGCTCTGCGGCACGAAATGACAGGCGTCGATTTCAAGTGCCCCGACCTTGTAGCCAACCGATATGAACGATCTCAGGATGTGATCAAGATCTCTGCCTGCGTCGCGCGACAACAGGCCCGTCACGTTCTCGAATGCAATCAGTCGCGGCGCAAATCCGGCGATAACAGCGGCGCGCACCTTTTCGAACCAAGGATTGAACACACCGCTCCGCGCCCCCCCAAGCCCTAAGCCCTTGCCGGCAAGGCTGAAATCCTGACACGGGCTTGACGCCCAGTAGAGATCGATGGGTTGCTTTAATACGTCCGGATCAAGTGCTGCTACATCCCCCTCGACTAGCCCTGCTGCGGACCAGTTTTCACGGTAAACCCGGCATTTCATCGTATCGATGTCGTTGGCGAGTGTGCATTGCCAACCAGCGTCAAGTGCTGCGCGCACCATACCACCGCCGCAAAAAAACTCGGCATATCTGGGAGGGTGATCCACATCGCACACCATATCTATGTCTACGATCTGGAGTATGCCCTGTCGAGACTAAATAAACCTTAATCTATTCCGCCGCCTTCGCGCTTTCGGCCTCGATCTCCGCCGCGCGGCGCTCGACCTGTTCGACGATGTGCTCGATCATGCCGTCATTATCCATCCGGTGGCTCTGCTTGCCCGCAAGATAGACCATCCCGTTGCCCGCCCCACCACCGGTAAAGCCGACATCGGTCATCAGAGCCTCACCGGGGCCGTTGACCACGCAGCCAATGATCGACAGGCTCATCGGCGTCTTTATATGCGCCAGCCGTTCTTCAAGAGCCTCTACCGTGCGGATCACGTCAAAACCCTGCCGCGCGCAACTCGGGCAGGAAATGATATTCACCCCCCGATGCCGCAGCCCGAGCGCCTTGAGGATCTCATAGCCAACCTTCACCTCTTCCACCGGATCGGCCGAGAGGCTCACCCGGATCGTATCGCCGATCCCCGACCAAAGCAGGTTGCCCAGCCCGATCGCGCTCTTGATCGTGCCGGTCATCAACCCGCCCGCCTCGGTGATTCCGAGATGGATGGGCGCGTCCGTCGCCTCGGCCAGTTGCATATAGGCAGCGGCGGCCATGAACACGTCCGACGCTTTCACGCTGATCTTGAACTCGTGAAAATCATTGTCCTGAAGGATACGGATATGATCCAGCCCCGATTCCACCATCGCATCGGGACAGGGCTCGCCGTATTTGTCCAGAAGATGCTTTTCAAGACTTCCGGCATTGACGCCGATCCGCATGGAACAGCCGTGATCGCGCGCCGCCTGAATGACTTCGCGCACCCGTTCCGGGCTGCCGATATTTCCCGGATTGATCCGCAGACAGGCCGCCCCGGCCTCGGCGGCTTCAATCCCGCGCCGGTAATGGAAATGTATATCCGCCACGATCGGCACAGGACTTTCGCGCACGATATCCTTCAGCGCTTTCGCGCTTGCCTCGTCCGGCACCGAAACCCGCACGATATCCGCCCCCGCCTCGGCGGCGGCCTGAACCTGTGCCACGGTGCCCGCCACATCGGTCGTCAGTGTGTTGGTCATGGTCTGCACGGTGATCGGCGCATCGCCACCCACCGGGACCGGACCCACCATGATCTGACGCGATTTGCGGCGCTCGATATTGCGCCACGGGCGGATGGGATTGTGCGACATCGCTTAGCCCCGCTCGGTTGGGATGTTCTCTGCACCAGAGATAGCGCGCCATCTCCCGCACGGCAATCGTGCTCAGTCCTGCGTTGACTGCAACATGGCCGCCATGTGGCTCTGAAGATCGCGGTCGGCCTCCATGTCGGCGACGGCGAACCGCTCGACAAGATCACCGGCCTCAAGCGCCACGTTCGACGTAACCGCCCCGCGCTGGCCTGCCGGGCCGTAATGCGCCCCGTTCACGACGAAATAGACCGCCCCCGATTCACCGACCCGCAAGACCGGCGGCTCCTCGGTCGCGGGCACCTCATAGGTCTGCCCCGCGTTCAGGATGCCCTCGAACAGGACCGAGCCATCCGCCCCGTTCACCCGCACCCATGCCGGACGCACCGCCAGAACCTGAACACCGGCACGGTCACTGGACACGACCTGCGGTGACAGGGGCATGTCCGGGTCCATCTCCTGCGCCTCGCGCAACGCGAATGCGATGGCGCTCTCGCGGTCAGTTACCGGGGCGGCGGGGCTCAACGTGCCGACCTCGCGCGGATCAAGCGTCGATATCGGCGCGTCACGCGCCACCATCACCGGCACATCAAGCGCCTTGGGGCGATAAAGCCTGCTCACCCGCTCCTCGCGCGGGGGCTGGAACACGCCCGCACCCTCCGCCACCTTCTCCCCGCGCGCGACCTGCGCCAGCGGGTCGAGATCAGCGAGCACGACGGGTGTGTTCTCCACCGGCACAAGCTGCACCTGCTGCACCTGTCGAAGCACGCTCCAGCCGCCATAGCCGATCGCCCCGATGAGCGCGACCAGCACCAGGGCCGATCCGACCGCCGCCGGTTCGATCCGCGCCAGAAAATTCTCGGTGGCCGGCAAAAACGGCGTGCCATTTCCCATCAGCGGGTCCTGCGCACGCGGTTTGGCGATCACATTCCGCTCGGCCGCACTGCGTGACGAGGCCTCCTGCGACATGCCATGCGCGATGGAAAATCCCGATTCCGCACAAAAGGCGGCAAAGGCCTTGTCCGGGTCCATCCCGAGGTAACGCGCATAGGATCGCACGTAACCGGGGATGAATCCGGGCGTATCGAAGACGGAGGGATCCGCGTTTTCGATGGCGGCAACATAGTTGGCGCGGATCCGAAGCTCCCGCTCGACATCAAGCAGCGACTTTCCAAGCGTGGCCCGCTCGCCGCGCATCAGGTCGCCAAGACGCACCTCATAGGCATCAAAGCCACGAGTATCGGCGTCTTCAGCCTTTTCCTTGCGTGCGTTCCACCGCCCGATCATGCGCTCTTATGCCTCTCGCGTGTCCCATGGCTTGGGGTTGGACTCTCGATTCGCCCCCTGCCCTTTTCTTTACGCCAGATTAACACATGGCAATGACAATTGCACCCGTCGCAGCGTCATCCCGCCATTTCTGAGCGGTTGAGCGCGCAATGTGCCCAGAGCTTGTCCATCGCCTGCACGAGCTTGTCCATCTCATCGGACCCGTGCACCGGCGAGGGGGTGAACCGCAGCCGCTCGGTGCCCCGCGGCACGGTCGGGAAATTGATCGGCTGCACGTAGATGCCATACCTCTCGAGCAGCATGTCCGACAGCGCCTTGGTATGCACCGGGTCGCCCACGATCACGGGCACGATATGGCTGCCATGGTCGATCAGCGGCAGGCCAAGCCCCTTGAGCCGGGTCTTGAGGATCCGCGCCTGCGTCTGATGGCGCTCGCGCAGCTTTTGTCCTTCCACCGTCTTGAGATACGCGACCGAGGCCGTGGCCCCCGCTGCCAGCGCCGGGGCAAGCGAGGTCGAAAAGATGAACCCCGGCGCGTAACTACGGACAGCATCACACATTTTCGCACTTGCCGCGATATAGCCGCCCATCACGCCATAGGCCTTGGCCAGCGTGCCGTTGATGATGTCGAGCCGGTGCATCAGCCGGTCCCGCTCGCAAATCCCCGCGCCGCGCGGCCCATACATGCCGACGGCGTGCACCTCGTCGATATAGGTCAGCGCGCCGAACTCGTCGGCCAGATCACAGATCGCCTCGATGGGTCCGAAATCGCCATCCATCGAATAGACGCTCTCGAACGCGATGAGCTTGGGCACACCCGGATCGTCGGCTTGCAGCAATTCGCGCAGATGCGCCACGTCATTGTGGCGGAAAATCCGCTTGGCCCCGCCATTGCGCCGCACGCCCTCGATCATCGAGGCGTGGTTGAGCGCGTCCGAATAGATGATCAGGCCCGGAAACAACTTGGGGAGCGTCGAAAGCGTGGCGTCATTGGCGATATAGGCGCTGGTAAAAAGCAGCGCCGCCTCCTTGCCATGCAGGTCGGCCAACTCGGCCTCCAGCCGCTTGTGATAGACGGTCGTGCCGGAAATGTTGCGCGTGCCACCCGATCCCGCGCCGGTTGCATCAATCGCCTCGTGCATCGCGCGCAGCACCTCGGGATGCTGCCCCATGCCGAGGTAGTCATTGCCGCACCAGACGGTAATCGGCTGCTCGGCACCATCGGGCCGCCGCCAGAGCGCATGGGGAAAATTGCCGTTCTTGCGCTCGATGTCGATGAAGGTGCGATAACGCCCCTCCTCGTGCAGACGGTTGATCGCTTGATCGAGCCTGGCCGCGTAGTTCACTGGCATCTTCCTTCCGTTGGCGCGGGCGTGCCCGGCGCTGTGGCACCTTTCGGCCACTTCTGTCCTGTCGGGCACCATGTAAAAGCACCCGTCGCGTGACGCCAGATTACAAATTGCCGCCCCTGCCCTCCTTGACCTCGGTCAAACTCTGGACAGCACCGCCGCGCCTGATACCCTCGACCCGGACATATACCAAGCGCAAAGGCCCGTCATGACCCTCACCGCCACCCTCGCCCGCATCGACGACACCTTGCCCGAGGCGCTCGACCGCCTCCTGGAGCTGTTGCGCATCCCGTCGATTTCGACGGACCCGGCCTATGCCGCCCACTGCGATGCCGCCGCCGACTGGCTGGTGGCCGATCTGCAAAGCCTCGGCGTCAAAGCGGAAAAACGCGCCACCCCGGGCCGCGCGATGGTCGTGGGCCATATCGACGGCGACGGGCCCCACCTTCTCTTCTACGGCCATTACGATGTGCAACCCGTGGACCCGCTCGAGCTGTGGCACACCGATCCCTTTGCGCCCGAACTTCAGGACACCCCCCACGGAAAAGTGATCCGCGCGCGCGGCGCCTCCGATGACAAGGGCCAGCTCATGACCTTCATCGAGGCCTGCCGCGCGTGGAAAGCGGTCCACGGCAACCTGCCCTGCGCGATCACCTTCTTCTTCGAGGGCGAGGAGGAATCGGGCTCGCCCTCGCTCATCCCCTTCATGAAGGCCAATGCCGACGAGCTTTCCGCCGATCTGGCACTCATCTGCGATACCTCCATGGTTGCCCCCGGCATCCCCTCCATCGCCTCGCAACTCCGGGGCATGCTCAAGGACGAGTTCACCATTACCGGCCCCCGCATCGACCTCCATTCCGGCCATTACGGCGGCCCCGCGCTCAACCCGCTCCGCGAAATCTCCCGCCTCATCGCCACCTTCCACGACGATCAGGGCCGCGTCGCCGTCGAGGGCTTCTACGAGGGCGTGCACGAGGTGCCGGAGGACCTTTTGCGCCAATGGCAGAACAGCGGCTTTGACGAGCACGAATACCTCTCCTCGGTCGGCATGACCCGCGCCCATGGCGAGCAGGGCTATTCGACGCTGGAGCAGCAATGGGCGCGCCCGACGCTGGAAATCAACGGCCTCTGGGGCGGCTACCAGGGTGCCGGCACCAAGACGGTCATCCCGTCAGAGGCGCATTGCAAGCTCACCTGCCGCCTTGTCGGCGACATGGACCCCGACAGCCTGCGCCGCAAAATCCGCAAACATGTCGAGGAGCGGCTTTCGCCCGACGCGAAAATCACCTGGGACCAGAACCTTGACGGCTCTCCCGCCGCCGTGATGAACACCAACCGCCCCGAATTCGAGGCAGCGCGCCAGGCGCTTTCCGACGAATGGAACCGCGAGGCGGTCTTTACCGGCATGGGCGGTTCGATCCCCATCGCGGGGTTTTTCAAACAGATCCTCGGGCTCGACGCCATGCTCATCGGCTTCGCGCAAGAGGATGACGCCATCCATTCCCCCAACGAGAAATACAATGTCCAGAGCTTCCACAAGGGCATCCGAAGCTGGGCGCGCGTGCTGGACGCGCTCACGCGATGATCCCCGGCTTCACCGATCACCGGACGGACACGCTCGCCTTCAGCATCGGCGGCGACGGCCCGCCGCTCCTGCTCTTGCATGGCTTTCCCCAGACCCGCGCCATGTGGGCGCATATCGCCCCCGCCTTGGCGCGCACCCATACCGTGATCTGCCCCGACCTGCCCGGCTACGGGGCCTCGACCAAGCCCGAAGACCTCGCCGCCTACAGCTTCCGCGCCATGGCCCGAGAGATGACCTCCCTCATGGACAGTCTCGGCCACGCAACCTTTGATCTTGTCGGCCATGACCGGGGCGCGCGGGTGGCGCATCGTCTGGCGCTTGATGCGCCCGACCGGGTAGAGCGTCTTGCCCTCCTCGACATCATCCCCACTCATACGCTGCTCTCGGATCTGCGCTGGCAGGTGGCCCGCGCCTATTACCACTGGTTCTTCCTCGCCCAGCCCGCGCCCTTTCCCGACCGCATGATCGCCGCCGACCCCGATCGCTATTTCGAATCCTGCCTGCTCGGCTGGGGCGGCGCGCAACTCTCGGATTTCGACGCGACCCAACTCGCACAGTATCGCGCCGCCTGGCGCGATCCGGACACGATCCGCGGCATGTGCAACGATTACCGCGCCACGCTCGGCGATGACATGGCCGATGACAGCGCGGATGCGACGGCGCGCCTCGCCTGCCCCACGCTCATCCTCTACGGGGCGACGGGTGCCATGGCCAGACATTACGACGTGCCCGCCACATGGGCCCCGAAATGCACCGACATGCAGGCCCGTGCCATCACGGGCGGGCACTTCTTCCCCGATACCGCCCCCGAGGAGACCGCCGCCGCGCTGCTCGGGTTTCTGTCGCCCTGAGCTTCACTGTTCCAGAAATACTCGAATTCCCCGCGCACCACGGGCGCGCTGCCTCAGGGATCGTGCAAAACGGGAAAATGGCGCGGTTGACGGGGCTCGAACCCGCGACCCCCGGCGTGACAGGCCGGTACTCTAACCAACTGAGCTACAACCGCGCAATGCGTCATCGGGATCGTTCGGGACAGCGGTGGCGCGGTTGACGGGGCTCGAACCCGCGACCCCCGGCGTGACAGGCCGGTACTCTAACCAACTGAGCTACAACCGCTCGCTGCCCGCCCGATCCCTCGGACGTGTGGCGCTTCTAAGCGTCCCCCGCGCCCTCGTCAAGCGCCGCGCACGGCTTTTGGATATTTTCCGCAAAGGTCCGGTTTGCCGCCTCAAAGCGCGCGAAACCGCGCCTCGTCGCGCGCGCTCCAGCGCACGGTCAGATCGAAACCGTCCTCGCCCTGACGCTCGTCTTCGACAAGGTCCCTCTCGAAGAGCCAGGCGCGCCTGCGCCCCTCGTCGAACCCCAGATGCAGCTTGCTCAGATGGGTGACCTGCGCCAGCACCTCGCCGATCGCGGCAACAAGCGCCGCCAGCCCCTCGCCCGTCACAGCCGAGAGCGCGAGCACCCCTTCGCTGCGCGCCGCCTGCGTCAGCACCGTGTCATGCGCCCCCTCGTCCAGCCGGTCGATCTTGTTCCAGACCTCCAGACGCGGCACCGCCTCATCCACCCCGAGGCTTTCGAGGATCGCCGCGACATCATCCGCCTGCGCCTGCGTTTCGGGATGCGAGATGTCGCGCACATGCACGATGAGATCGGCGGCCAGCACCTCTTCCAGCGTGGCGCGAAACGCCGCCACCAGTTCGGTCGGCAGATCGCTGATGAACCCCACCGTGTCCGACAGGATCACCTCGGGGCCGCCACCCGGCAGGGCGACGCGCCGCATGGTCGGGTCGAGCGTGGCAAAGAGCATGTCCTTGGCCAGGACATCGGCCCCGGTCAGCCGGTTGAAGAGGGTCGATTTCCCGGCATTCGTATACCCCACCAGCGCCACGACGGGAAAGGGCACCTTGGCCCGCGCGGCGCGGTGGAGGGTGCGCGTGCGCGCGACCTTGTCGAGTTGCCGCCGCAGCCGCACAAGCTGCTCGTCGATGGCGCGCCGGTCCGCCTCGATCTGCGTCTCGCCGGGGCCGCCGACGAACCCGAGACCCCCGCGCTGCCGCTCAAGGTGGGTCCATGCCCGTACCAGCCGCGTGCGCTGATAGCTGAGCGCCGCCATCTCGACCTGAAGCACGCCCTCGCGCGTCGCCGCCCGATCACTGAATATTTCCAGGATCAGGCCCGTCCGGTCGAGGATCTTCACCTCCCAGAGCTTTTCAAGATTGCGCTGCTGCACCGGGCTGAGCGGACCATCGACCAGCACCAGTTCAGCCTCCGCCCCGGCAATCGCGGCGTGCAACTCCTCGCGCTTGCCCTTGCCGAAAAGCCTGCCCGCGTCGGGCTTGCGCAATCGCACGGCCACGGCGCCCACCACCTCCAGATCGGGCAGTGCGCGCGCCAGCGACACGGCCTCCTCCAGCGCAAGCGCGGGCTCACGGTCGCGTTCGGCACCGGCGATTTCAGGATGGATGACAAAGGCCCGCGTGATCGGGCGCGCGTGTTCCCTCAATTCTCGCCATCGCCTTCATAGAGCGAAACCGGCTGCGACGGCATGATGGTGGAAACCGCGTGCTTGTAGACAAGCTGCGATTGCCCGTCGCGGCGCAGCAGGATGCAGAAATTGTCGAACCACGTGATGACGCCCTGCAATTTCACGCCATTGATCAGGAAGATCGTGACCGGAATCTTGGTCTTGCGCACGTGGTTGAGAAAAGCGTCCTGCAAATTCTGACGATCCGAAGCCATTGCGTTCCCTGCCCTTGTTCTTGCTCGCGCCGCGTTTCGACGCGGAAATTCATCGCTGACGGGCCGAGTATGTCTTGCAACGGGCCGGGTTTCCAGCCCGAATTTGAATGCCCTGTCATGGGCGCTCACGTGCGCCAAGCCGCCGGGTTGAGCAGCGCGATCAGCGCCAGCGTCTCGACCCGCCCCAGCACCATCGCGCCCGCATAGATGATCTTGGCTCCCGCCCCAAGCTCCACAAGGCGGATCGGCACCTCGGCGGCGCTGTGGATCAGCGGCCCCGTGGACGAGAGCCCGGACAGGGCGACGATGAGCGCCGTCTCGAAATTGAGCCCCGCCAGCGAAAGACCGGCCGTCACCCCCGCCAGCGAGATCGCAAACAGCATGAAGAAAACCCATGCCACATAAGCCCCCTGCCGCCGGATGCGTCGCCCGGTATCAGAGGCGCGCCCCACCGAGGAGGGATGCACCAGCCGCTCCATCTCGCGCTGCGCGTGCAGATAGAGCGCGTAGACGCGCAAGAGCTTGACGCCGCCCGCCGTCGTGGCCACCCCGCCGCCCACCATCACCAGCCCGATGAGGATGAGGCCCGGCGTGCCCAGACCCGACCAGGCCCGCGCCGCCTGCCAGTCGGCACTCTCGAAACCGGTCGTCGAAAGGAAGGACAGCACCGTGAAGACCGCCCCCCAGAGCGCGTGCAGCGCCTCCGCAAAGGTCGCCCCCGCCTCGATGTCGATGGCCCCGATCCAGTGGCGCAGGAACAGGATCAGCGGCACCACCGCCACGATCAGCACCCCCAGCCGGAACTCGGGATCGTTGATCAGACCGGGACGCGCGGTCGGCACAGTGTCCGACGAGAATGTGAGCCGCGACAGCGCGAAAATGAAAAAGAGAAAGACCACCCCCTCGCCCACAAGCCCCGACGCCGCATTCTGAAACCCGCCGATGGGAGAGATCCCGCTTGTCGCCAGCGTGGACATGGCATGGATGAGCGCCACGAAAGACCGCTCTCCCGCCGCCATAAGTGCGATCCACAGAACCAGCGTCAGGCCGCCATAGACCGGCACAAGCGTGCGCGTGGCGATTGCCAGCCGCCGCGCCGGGCGCGCGCGTTGAAACCGGCCCAGCACCGCGTCATCCTGCCCCGGCTCGGCGCGCACCGTGACCTCGAAGCCGCCAAGGCTCATGGGCGCCAGCACCGCAAAGGCGGACACCCAGATGAGCAGCCCCCCGGCCCAGCCCACCAGCCCGCGCCACAGATGAAGGCTTTCCTTGATGCGGCCCGTCGCGTCGAACATCGA
The DNA here is from genome assembly GCF_040547525.1 of Roseovarius sp. MBR-6. Classification (NCBI taxonomy): domain Bacteria; kingdom Pseudomonadati; phylum Pseudomonadota; class Alphaproteobacteria; order Rhodobacterales; family Roseobacteraceae; genus Roseovarius; species Roseovarius sp. MBR-6. The sequence continues at coordinate 104,907 of NZ_JBEPPW010000004.1, forward strand.
GGCACCCGTGGTGGTCAGGCTCGACACCATCTCCAGCCAGGCATTCAGAAACGTGGTATTGCGCACCCCCAGATAAAACGGCAGGGCCAGATAGAGCGGCAGCACCAGATAGGCCAGCAGGAGCGAGGCGAGGTTCTGCACATCGGTCGGCTCGCGCGTGGCCACCCGGTTCGAGATCGCCAGCCCCAGACAGATCACCGCCGCAAGACCCAGGCCCCCCGAATACAGGAACGCCCGCCCTACCTGGTTGTTACCCCGCATCGCCGCGTCGATGGCGGGCAGAAACATCATGAGCGCCGCCAGACCGCCGAGGATCAGGATCAGGGGAAATCGGAGGACCCGCGCGCTCATGGCATCAGAAATAGTCGACCGAGACCTGCAACAGCCGCTCGACCGCCGCCACATCCGCCGCAAGCGCGAAAATCACGATGACATCGCCCGCCTCGACCCGAAGCCCGCCAGAGGGCTTGTGGATCTGTCCGCCCTTGCGCACGCCCCCCACAAGCACCCCCTCGGGAAAGTCGATGTCGCGCAACGCCGCGCCCGCGATGGAGGAGGTCGACAGCACCTCTGCCTCCAGAACCTCGCCCTCGGCGTCGCCGATCGAATAGACCCCGCGCACCCGCCCGTGCCGGATATGGCGCAGGATCGAGCTGACCGTGGTCGAGCGCGGGTTGATATAGGCGTCGATCCCCAAGGGCTCGAGCAGCGGCACGAGGGTGGGATCGTTGATCAGCGCGATGGCGAAGGGGCAGCCTTCGGACTTGGCGCGCACGGCGGCCAGCATGTTGGTCTTGTCGTCATCGGTGACGGCCAGAACCGCGTCGGCGCGCGCAATCCCCGCCTCGGCGAGAATCGCGGCGTTGAGCCCGTCGCCGTTGAGCACAATGGTCCGCTCCAGCGCATCCGCCGCAACCTCCGCGCGGGCGCGGTTCATCTCGATCACCTTGGCGCGGATGCGCCCGCCCTGCCGCTTTTCCAGCGACCGCGCCACCGACAGGCCGATATTGCCGCCGCCGATGATCACAACCCGCTCCTGCTTCTTCTGCGACTTGCCAAAGACCTCGAGTGTGCGCGGCACATCCTCCACCGGCGCAAAGAGGTAGGCCTCATCGCCCTCGAAAAGCTGATCCCCCGCCTCGGGCGCAAAGAGCCGCCCCTCGCGCCGCACCGCCAGCACCACCACCCGCAGCGTCGAAAAGAGATCGCTGAGCTGCCGCAAGGGCGTGTTGAGCACCGGGCAGTCCCCGTCAAGCCGCAGCCCCATGAGCTGCGCGGCCCCGTCCATGAAAAGCTCGGTATCGAAGGCCGCGGGCACCGACAGTCGCCGCAGCGCCGCCTGCGCCACCTCGCGCTCGGGGCTGATCATCACGTCGATCGGCATGTGGTCGCGGCGATAAAGATCGGCATAGGCCGGGTCGAGATAGGTCTGGCTGCGCAGCCGCGCGATCTTGCGCCTGATGCCAAAGACCGAATGCGCCACCTGACAGGTCACCATGTTGACCTCGTCGGAATAGGTGGCGGCGATGATCATCTCGGCATCGCGCGCGCCCGCCTGGTCGAGCACATCCGGATAGGAGGCAAAGCCGATGATCCCGGCCACGTCGAGCGTATCGGTGGCGCGGCGCACCAGATCGGGGTTGCTGTCCACCACCGTCACGTCGTTGTTTTCGCCCGAGAGGTGCCGCGCGATCTGCCAGCCCACCTGACCGGCCCCGCAGATGATGACCTTCATGCCCTTCGCCCCGTCCTGACTGAGGCCGTTGCATGACAGAAGCCTCGAAACCGGTCAATCGCTTTGTCCCCGGCCATCTCTTCTACTATCATGTCGCCATGTCGCGCCTCATGCTCCTTCTTTGCCTCGTTGCCCTCACCGCCTGCGCGCCGCCGCCGCTCTTTCACAAGACCGGCGCGGGGCCCGATCAGGTCGCGGCGCTGCGCACGCAATGCGAGGTGGCGGCCCTGCGCGACGTGCCGCGCGACATCCGCACCACCTATGTGCCGCCACGGTATATTCCGCACCTCTATTACGGACCTTACGGCCATTATCATCACGGCTACGCCCGGATCGGGGCGGGCCGCACCGAGAGCTACGACGCCAATGCCGATCTGCGCGACCGCGTGGTGGATCAATGCATGGCAGAGGCCGGTTTCCGCCCGGTGCGCCTGCCCGCCTGCCCCCGCGACACCCCTGCGCCTGCGCCAGACAGCGCGCAGCCGCCGCTCGGCCCGACAAGCTGTGCGCGGCGCCTGCCGGATGGCGGCTGGCAGGTCGTGACCCCCGGATGACGTCCTATCCATAGGGTCAGGTAGTCCGGGCGCCAAGACCCGCCTAAAGATACATTGAAAATGCGGGAATGCCCGCTGTGTCTTTCCGGTATCACAAATCGCGTCCCGCTGAATTCATATCGGCCATGATTGTGCGGCCCTTGTTTTCAGCCCGCGCATTCTCACTTGTATGCAAGTTTGCCGAGGCTCCAAACCCCGGCCCCACATGAACCGTGAAGGATTGCTTCTACCTTGACCACCTCCCGTCAGACACCCTCCTATGCCCGTCTTTTTGACGATCTGCGCGTTGCGCTCACGGTGCATCGCTGCGGCTCCATGACGCGCGCGGCGGTGGAACTGGACACGACCACCTCGACCGTGTCACGCCAGATCGCACGCCTGCGCGAAACACTCGGCGTGTCGCCCTTCATCAAGACCGACGGCGACTGGCTGCTCAATCCCCGCATCACCGCGCTGATCGAGACGTTCGAAAATGCCGACGGGGCCATCGCCTCGGAGATCGGACGCCTGATCGACACCGATCCGGAGGCCCCGCGCGAGATCCGCATCGGTGCCATGCCCTCGGTCATAGTGGAGGTGCTCATCCCCGCGCTTGGCGCGCTGCGCAGTGCCGTGCCCGGCCTGCGTCCCGTTTTCGAGAACCGCATCCAGGAGGTCGGGCTGGGCATGTGCGACGTGGCGCTGGTCTTTACCCTGCCAGAGGGCGGACGGATCAAGACGCGCCGCTGCGGCAGCATCGCCTTCGGCCTCTACGCGCCATCCGGCTGGCAGCACGGGGACGGTTGGGTGAGCCTGACCGACCGCTACGCCGCCCGCTACTCCGAGGCGCGCGAAACCTGGTTCGGCACCGAACCCGCCCTCAAGGTCGATAGCTTCGCCCAGGCGGTCATGGCCATGCACACGCTTGGCCTTGCGGGCATCCTTCCGGTCGTGGTGGGGGCGTCCGAACCCGCGTTCGACCACATCCCCGGCAGCGGACTTGATCTCACACGAGACCTGCACATGATCTATCACGAGAGCCGCAGCGAGGACGGCGACCTGCGCTGCGTGATCGACTGGATCTGCCGACAGACAGCGCGCCTTCCGGCCATGCCCGATCATGCGATGCGCGACCGGCAGACCCGGATTGTTTCAATCAACTCCTGAAGCCGTCCAACCGCGTGACCGGGCCGCGCGCGCAAGGGCGACAAGGTCGGGTGCCCCCTTGCCCGCGACCGAACACCGCCCCATCGAGCCGCTCAAGAGCCGCCTGGCGCGCGCCGTCCGGCCCGTCCCGGGCGATCATCGCCGCCAGCGCACGGCGCAAGCCCGCCGCATCCCCTGCCCGCGCCGCGCGCCGCGCCTGCCGTGCCAGCGGATCACCGGGCCGCCAGCGCCAGCCGCCGGGCCGCCACCCGGCCAGAACCAGCGCCAGCCCGGCCACGAACACCGCCAGCGCCACAAGCGCCTCGACCGCTCCGGGCAGCCGCGCAGGCGTGATCACAACGGCCTCGCGCGCCACCGGGACCACCGCGCCATAGGCCACGCGTTGCGCGCCGATCTCCACCCGCCGCGCCACCCGGTTCGCGCTGTCGAAATAGTCGAATGCCACCGGCTCCACGATGGCCGACACGCCGTTGCCGGGCCGGATCGTCCAGCGCCAGAAGGTGATCGTGACCGACCCGCGCGCGGTGAGGTCCACCAGATGCTTGACCGGATGGGCAAAGACCCCGCCCGAGGGCGAGCGCAGTTCCGGCATCGGCGGCACCATCCCCGGCAGCGCGCCAAGCGCCTCCAGCCGGATCACGCGCAACACCCCCTCGCCGGGGGCAAGCTGATCGGGCGGGTTCGACCACTCGTCGGTGATGCGCAACCCGCGCACCGGGAACCACTCGGCCAGCGGCACCGGCGCGGGCTGCACCGAGACACGCACCGGTTCGGAGGTCAGCGGGTAGTCAAACCACTTGTCACCCTCCCCGGTCAGCGTCAGCCGATGGGTGAAGGACCCGATCTCCAACTCCCCCGCCACCTCCGGGAAAAGCGCCATGCGCCGCCGGAACACCTTGACCGGCTGACCGCGCTCGCGCTCCTCATGCCAGCTATCAGGGCCAAGCTGCGTCCAGCCGAACCCGTCAAGCGCGGGCTGTTCCAGCTTTTCCAGCGTGATGTGGCGGCGATATCGTCCCTCGATGGTCAAAAGGATCATCTCGCCCGCATGGGGCACATGCGCGCTCTGCTCCACCGTCACGGTCAGGTCCAACTCGCCGGGGCGCACCTCGCGGGTCTGCGCCCATGTCCCGGTCGCACAGAGACACAGCAGAGCGATCAGCACCCTCCTCATCGCCCCGCCTCCGCCTTGCGGCGTTTGTGCTCCTGCGCGATCCGGGCCTTGAGGTAATCGCCCGGCACATCGCGCAACTGCCGCAACCAGCGGTCATCGGCGGCGACATGGCTGTCGGCAAAGACCCGGCGCACCTCGTAGGGGCCGGTGCTGCGCAGCCGCGCGATGCCCGGGGTCGGTCCGCTATTGGTGCTGCCATCGCCGGTGCCTGCGGCGCGCCCGTCGCCGCGCCCGATGGGGGCGGCCATCTCCGGCCCCTCCCCGCGCTCGGGAAAGGCCACGATCGTGGCGGGATCAAGTGCTGTTCCCGCGTAAAACGCCGCCAGCAGATCGAAATTCGCCGCCGCCTGCGCATCGCCCGCCGCGCGCCCCCGGTCATAGGCCTCAAGCGCCGCCGCAGGGTTGCCCCGCCGCAATTCCGCATTGCCGAGGTTGAGCATCATGCCCGCCGCCGCAAACTCTGCCGCCGCGCGGTCCATCTCGCCCGCGCGATACCACGCCACGCCCCGCCAGCCCGGCTCATCAAAGAGCGCCGCCGCCACGCGCGGCAGCCCGAGCGCCAGCGCCATCCGGCCAAAAGGTGCCGCCCCGCCAAGCGCCAGCGCCAAGCCGCCCGCCAGCAGCGTGATGACCGCCAGCGCCCTCATGTCCCCGCCCGCCGCATGAGGACCAGCAGCGGCAAGAGCGCCAGCGCCAGCAGATACCGCCCCAGATCGTGCCAGAAGAGCAGCCGGTAGCCCTGCCGCTCCAGCCGTGGCCGCGCGCTCTCGGACAGCCACTCCGCCAGCGCCCCGGCCGCCTGCGGCGCGAACACGCGGCCGCCGCCTGCCGCCAGAACCGCGCCCTCAGGCACGTCCGTGACGACCGAGACCCGCGCCCCCGCCCCGGCGATTTGTGCCGCCTCCGCCAATGCCCGCGCGTCAACCCCCGCGCCGCCGGTCACAAGCACCACGTCGCCCGCCAGCACCTCGGCCAGCCGCAACCGCTCCTGCGCCAGCGCCAGCGCGCGCGCCGGGGCCGCGCCCGCATCGGGCACCGTTTCGGCGTCAAGCACAAGAAGCGTCTGCGCCAGTTCGCGGTGATCGGCGCTCATGTCGAGCGCCGTGTAGGCATCGCCCGCATAGACGATCAGGCCTGCGGGCCGCGCACCAAGCCCCGTCACCGCCAGTTGCACCGCCGCCAGCATGTCGGGCCAGCCGGGACCGTCGGCAAAGCCCGCCGAGAGGTCCACCACGAAAAGCACCCCGTCGAGATTGCGATAGGAGACCGCATCGCGCCGCTCGACCGCCGGACCCGCCAGCGCGAGCACCAGAAGCGCCGCCAGCGCCAGCGCGGCGACGAGGCGCGCGCGCCCGGTGCCTTGTGCCACGCGCCCCATCACGGCCATCGCCGCCAACAGGCCGGGATCGGCCACGCGCCCCCAGTCGCCCGCCGCCCCCCGCCGCCGCCAGAGCCAGAGCGCCAGAAGCCCGAGCGCGGGCAGCGCCCAGAGCCAGCCGGGATGCAGAAACGTCACCGCAAGCGCGCTCATCCCGGCCCCCGCCAAAGCATCGCCAGCGTCAGAAAAAGCGCAGCCCCCGCAGGCCAGCGCCACCAGTCGCGGTGAACCTCGGCCGCAAGACCCGCGCTCTCGGTCGCCTCCAGCCTGTCGAGCGCCGCGCCCACGGCCTCCAGATCGGCCATGTCGCGCACCCGGAAATAGCTGCCGCCCGAAACCTCGGCGATGGCGCGCAGCGTGGCGGCATCGACCACGCCGCGCTCGCCCGCCTCGGCGCTCTCGATATCCTTGGGGCCAAGCGCGATGGTATGCACACGCACCCCCATCCGCTCCGCAAGAGACGCCACGCCGCGCGGATCGGTCTGCCCCGCGTTGTTCTCGCCATCCGACAGCAGGATCACCACGCGCGATGCGGCCTCCGACCCTTCCAGCCGCTTGAGCGCAAGGCCAAGACCGTCGGAGATGTTCGTCGCGCGCCCGGAAATGCCGATCTCCGCCTGCTCGATGCGCCGCGCGACGGCCTCGACATCATGGGTGAAGGGCGCGGCCACATAGGCCTCGGAGCCGAAGAGAACAAGCGCCACGCGGTCCCCGCCGCGACGGCGCAGGAACTCGGCACCGGTCTTGCGCACGGCCTCCAGCCGACTGATGTCCGCGCCGTCGAGATGAAAATCCGTGCGCACCATGGAGCCCGACAGATCGAGCACCACCGCCAGATCGCGCCCGCTCAGCCTGAGCGCGCGCAACGGGTTCAGATCGCGCGGGCCGGCCAGCGCCAACACCACCAAGCCCCAGATAATCCACGGCAAAACCGCGCCGCCACGCGCCCGCCCCATGCCCCGCGACGCGCGCGCCAGATCGGCCCCGATGCGCCCCGGCACCATCAGCCAGCCCGCGCCATTCGCGCGCGGAGGCAGCAGGCGGCGCAAGAGCCAGGGCAGCGGCAGCAGGGCCAGCGCCCAGGGCGCGGCCAGCTCACCCATGGCGGCGCAGCGCCGCTTCGAGCGCGTCAAGATCGAGGGCGGCATCGCGTCGGTAGAGCGTCGGTTTTAGGGCGGTATATTTTTCCGGCCAGTGATCGCGCAGCAGATGCAGAAGCGCCACACGCCGCGCCGCCGCATCCTGCCCCTTGAGCGCCTCTAGCCGATCAGCGAGCGTCGGCGCGCGCGGCCCCTGCCGCCGCCGCGCCAGCAGCCGCATCAGCCCCGCCACCCCGAGCGCCAGTGCCGCGCCAAGTGCTGTCGCCGCCGCCAGATCGGCAGGCGCGCCGCCCGCTGCGGCCTCGGGCAGGCGGATATCGTGGAGCGCGGCCATGAGCGCCGCCTCGTCGAGCGCCCCGCTCATGGCGCGCGCCCCTCGGCGGCAAGCCGCCGCGCGGTCTGCGACGGGTGGTCTGCCGCGTCGAGCACGAGCGCGCTTTGCCCCGCGATCTCGGCGCGCTCGGACAGAGGCGCGGCAGCCTCCCCCGCCCCCAACCGCAGCGTCACGGGCGCGCCGCCCATGGGCCGGATCGGATAGCGTCCGGGCGGCAAGCGCCCGGCCAGCGCCTCGGTCACCAGAAGAAGCCGCAACGCGCGCCTGCGCCCGAGCGCGCCCAGCCGGTCGGCCAGCCCCTCGCCGGGGGCCTCGAACCCCGAGGCGAGCACGATCTCGGCCCCGGTCGGGGCGAGCCGCGCCGCCTGTTCCAGCATCGCGTCCAGCGCCGGGTCCCCGGCCCCGTCCCGCCCCGCCGCCAGCGCGGCCGCGTGCGCGCGCACCATGGTGCCGATCACCTCCAGCATGCCGCGCGCGCGGCCCCTCGGGCGCACCACCTCGGCCCCGGCGGCGCTCAGCGCCAGAAGCCCCACGCGCCCGCCCTCCTCGACCGTCTGCCAGCCGATCAGCGTCAGCGCCTCGGCGGCGGCGACCGACAGAAAGGCGCGCCCCACCCCCCAGAACATCGAGGGGCGGAAATCGGCCACCAGCAGGGTCACGCGGTCGCGCTCGGCGCTGAACTCGCGCAGATGAAGCCGCCCGGTGCGCGCGCTCGTGCCCCGGTCGATGCGGCGGATATCGTCGCCGGGCACATAGGCGCGCGTGCCCGCCATCTCGAGCCCCTGCCCGCGCGTACGCACGGCCATCCCCCCCGGTAGCGCCGCCGTCACCGACGCACGGCGCGCCGCCAGCGCCTCGTGGCGCAGCGCGATCAGCGTCTCGGCGGCAAGCGCCACGCCGGGGGCGTCGAGCGGCGCGCTCACAGCGGCTCTACCGTTGCCAGCAGATCGGCCACCACCGCGCGCGGCGCGCGCCCCTCGGCCACCGCCGACCAGCGCAGCACCATCCGGTGCGCCAGCGCGTCGGGGGCAAGCTCCGCCACATCCTCGGGGAGCGCGTGATCGCGGCCCCGAAGCCAGGCGCGCGCCCGCGCCGCCGCCGCCAGCGCCAGCGAGCCGCGCGGCGAGACGGCATGTTCGATCCCGGCGGCAAGCGGCCCCTCGCGCGTGGCCATCACCAGCCGGACGATGTAATCGCGCAGTTCGGGTGCCAGATGCACCGAGGCCGCCTCCTGCTGCGCCATCGCCAATGTGGCGGGGTCGAGCGCGGGGGGCCTCGCTGCGGCCGGCCCCGCCATGCTCTCGGCCTCGACCAGATCGAGGATGCGCCGCTCGGTTTCGGCATCGGGCAGATGCAGCACGGTATAGAGCAGGAAACGGTCAAGCTGCGCCTCGGGCAGCGGAAAGGTGCCGTCATGCTCGATCGGGTTCTGCGTGGCCACCACAAGGAAGGGTGCTGGCAGGCGGTGCGTCTCGCCGCCTGCCGTCACCTGCCCCTCGGCCATCGCCTCCAGAAGCGCCGATTGCACCTTGGGGGGTGCCCGGTTGATCTCGTCGACCAGCACGAGATTGCTGAAGACCGGGCCGGGCAGAAACTCGGTCGTGCCGTCATGGGGGTGATAGACCGGCGTGCCGGTCAGATCCGACGGCACCAGATCGGGCGTGCACTGGATGCGCGCGAAACGTCCCGAGACGCCTGCCGCCAGCGCCTTGACCGCGCGGGTCTTGGCAACGCCGGGCGGTCCCTCGATGAGCAGGTGACCACCCGCCACGAGCGCAATCATCAGCCGCTCGATCAGCCGCTCCTGTCCCGCCAGCGCGCCGCCGAGCGCGCCCTTGAGCGCGGTCATCCGCTCCTGTGCCGCTGATGCCATGCGCGCCCTCTCCGATTCTGCGGCCCGCTGCGGGGCGTCGCCGATCACGCTAGCGCCAAAGACGGGCAGCGGCAAAGACCGCCCTTGGTCTTAATCCGCGACGGGGCGGCAGGCGGGATCGAGCAGCGGGGCAAAGCGCGCGTCCTGCATGGTGGCCTCTGCGCGCGCGCGCAGGTCCGCGAACTCCGCCTTGATGAAGGCAACGAAATCCGGGCCGTTGGTCTCGGTCACCGGGGCCTCGGCCACGGCGTGCAGCATCAGGATATCAAACGGGCAGAGCGCGGGCGGGTTGCTGGCCAGAAGCGCGCGGCGATATTCCGGCGTGCCCGGCAGGGGGCGGCGCACCATGCGCAGGGGGCGCTCTTCCAGCTTCGACAGATAGGGCGTGCGCGCGTCGAGATGCAGGATATCCATGCCGAAGGTGAAGGCCTGAAACATCTCCTCGATCAGGATCGAGCGGAAATAGCGCGCATCGGTGGCGTTGCCCGCACCCGCCGCCTGTTCCACGAGGATATGCGTGACCGCGCCCCGCCGCCCGAAAAACGTCTGCACCATGGCCGGGGCGGTTGCCGTCCAGTCATGGCGCGGCGGCAGGCCGAGGGCAAAGCGCGTCTCCATCCAGGCGATGTCGCGGGCTATTCCCGTCTCGGGTTCCACGCCCGAGCGCAGCCGCAACAGGACCTGCGCGGTCTCGGGGCAGTCCTGCGCCCCGTCCGCTGCGATCAGGCGCGGGGTGTGCGCATGGACATACCCCAGAAGCGCCGTGAAGGCGTCGAGGATGGCGCGGGTCTCGGGGCGTGGGGCCTCCCCCACAACACAGATATCGGACCTGGCCAGCGCGCGCCCGCTGATCCGCACCGGGATCGACAGGTCACGGCCCACCATGGTCTCGCGCAACTCATAGCTCCAGCCGCGCCGCGCCATGTCAAGCCACTCGGCCTCCTGCGCGACGATGGGCGCAGGCAGGCAGAGCAGCAGAATGACGAATGACGCGCGCAAAACCATTGCTGGCAGGATAGACCGGCCGCATCCCCTGTCCAGCCCGCCAATTGGGTTTTGACAGGGCGGCGCGGGCGCGGTATTGAACATATGTTCATTTAATGGAGGTCCCCCATGCGCATCACCGACACAGCCGCGATCATCACCGGCGGGGCTTCGGGGCTTGGCGAGGCCACGGCGCGGCACTTTCGGGCTCAGGGCGCGGAGGTGACGATTCTCGACCGCGACGGCGCGCGCGGCGCGGACGTGGCCGCTGAGATCGGGGCGAGTTTTGCCGAGACGGATGTGACCGACGAGGGCTCGGTCGCCGCCGCCATTGCCGCGGCCAAATCCGCCATGGGCCGGATCACGGCGGTGATCAACTGTGCGGGCGTCGCCACCGGGGCCAAGGTGCTCGGACGCGACGGGCCGCACCCGCTCGATGCCTTCCGGCGCACGCTCGACATCAACCTTGTCGGCACGTTCAACGTCGCGCGCCTTGCCGCCGCAGAAATGGCCGGGAACGCACCCGACGCGGACGGCGCGCGTGGCGTGATCGTCAACACCGCCTCGATCGCGGCCTTCGACGGGCAGAAGGGTCAGGCCGCCTATGCCGCCTCCAAGGGCGGGATCGTGGGACTCACGCTGCCGATGGCGCGGGATCTGGCGCGCGAGGGCATCCGCGTGATGGCCATTGCGCCGGGGATATTCTCCACGCCGATGATGCGCGGCCTGCCGCCCGAGGTGCAGGACAGCCTTGCCGCCGAGGTGACCTTTCCCAAACGGTTGGGCGATCCCGACGAATACGCACGTCTGGCGGCCTTCATCGTGGACTGCGACTATCTCAATGGCGAGGTGATCCGCCTCGATGGCGCGCTCAGGATGCAGTGAAGCTCAGCCTTCTGCCTTGTCGGCAAGAATGAGCCACTCCTCCTCGGCTTCGGCCAAGGCAGCCTGACGCTGGGTGAGCGCCTCGGTCGCGCGGCGGAACTTGACCGGCTCGCGGGTGAAAAGCTCCGGATCGGCCAACAGCCCCTCCAGCTTCGCGATCTCGGCCTCGAGCCGTGCGATCTGGGCAGGCAGTTCCTCGAGCCTGTGCTTCTCGGTGAAGCTGAGGCGCTCCGAGGCGGATTTCTGCCGCTTCGACTCCGGCTTCCTGTCATCGGATCTGGCCGGGGTCCTGGTCCAGTCCGGCGCATCTTCAAGCCGTTGCGCGCGATAATCCGACCATCCCCCGGCATAGGTCACCGCGCGGCCGTCCCCCTCCATCGCGATGGTGGTGGTCGCCACGCGGTCGAGGAAATCGCGGTCATGGCTGACCAGAAGCACGGTGCCATCGTAATCGTCGAGCAGTTCCTGAAGCAGGTCGAGCGTCTCGATGTCGAGATCGTTCGTGGGTTCGTCGAGCACGAGGACATTGCTTTCACGCGCCATGATCCGGGCCAGCAGGAGCCGCGCTTTTTCGCCCCCCGACAAGGACTTGACCGGCGCTCTGGCCTGCCGCTCATCGAACAGGAAATCCTTGAGATAGCCCACCACATGGCGCGGTTGGCCGCGCACGAGCACCTGATCGGCCTGCCCGGAGACGCGCATATCCGTGTCACCCGTCAGGCTCTCCCACAGGGTCATTTCCGGATCGAGCCGCGCGCGCGCCTGGTCGAACACGGCGGGCATCAGGTTGGTGCCATGGGTCACGGTGCCGCTGTCGGGCTTCTCTTCGCCCATCAGCATCTTGAGAAGCGTCGTCTTGCCCACGCCATTGGGGCCGACAAAGGCCACCCGCTCGCCGCGCATGACCCGAAGACTGAACGGGCGCAGGATGAGCTTGTCCCCGTAAGCCTTTGTAATCTCTTTCGCCTCGAAAACCTTTCGCCCCGAACTTGGGCCGGACTCGAGCGCCATGGCCGCCGTGCCCTGCCGCTTGATCTGCGCGCTGCGCTCGGCGCGCAGCTCCTGAAGCGCGCGCACCCGGCCCTGATTGCGCTTGCGCCGCGCGCTGATCCCCTCGACGGCCCACCGGGCCTCGGCCTTGATCTTGCGGTTGAGCTTGTGGCGCTGCATGTCCTCCTCGTCCCAGATGCGGTCACGCCAGGCCTCAAACCCGCCGAATCCCTCTTCCTGCCGTCGCGTCATTCCTCTGTCTATCCAGAGGGTTGCGCGGGTAAGCTCACGCAGGAAGGCGCGGTCGTGGCTGATCACCACATAGGCGCGGCGCGTGCTGCGCAGCGCCTCCTCCAGCCAGCCGATCGCCTCGATATCGAGATGGTTCGTCGGCTCGTCGAGCAACATCAGTTCCGGTGCCTCGGCCATCAGTTTCGCCAGCGCAGCGCGCCGCCGCTCGCCGCCCGAGGCGGTCGCCACCGGGCGCGCCGGATCGAATTTCAGCCCCTCGCCCGCCATCTCGACGCGATACATCTCGCCCGGATCGAGATTGGACGCGGCATAATCGCCAAGCGTGGCAAAACCCGTCATCGCGGGCTCCTGCTCCATATAGCCCACGCTCACGCCGGGTGCGACGATACGCTCGCCCCGGTCCGGCTCGACCAGACCGGCCATGACCTTCATCAGCGTTGACTTGCCCGATCCGTTGCGCCCGACAAGCGCCACCCGGTCACCCGGCTGCACGATGAGCGACAGGTCGTCAAAGACCGGTTCCCCCCCGAAGGTGAGCGAAATTCCGGACAGTTGGAGAAGCGGTGCGCGGGCCATGGTCGGGGGCTATCCCGGCCCCCGGGCGGCGTCAAGCCTCAGCCTGCGAGCGCGCGCAGAAGACGCTGGCGGGCCGCCGGAATGGCGTTGATCTCGACCCCGGTAAAGACATGCAGCGTGCCCATCTGCCTGTCGATCACCGCATGATCGCTGACCCATCCGCCCATCATGAGGTAGGTGCGCAGCAGGGGCGGCATGTGCCGCATGGCCAGTTTCAAATCCGGCTTGTGCCGCTTGAGCCGCTGCGCAAAACGATAGACGGCGGGCGCCTTGACGCGCGGCCACCAGCGGCGCGGCGCAAGGTGACGCTTGCCCAGCATGGCGAAGGCGTCGAGATAGGGATCGGCCTCGACCCCCTTGAAGGACGAGCAGCCGAACAGCATCTGCACCCCGTGCGCATCCACCAGCCGCGTCATCGCCGCCCACGCCACGCGCAGGATGTCGGGATCGTGCCGGTCGGGCGCAAGGCAAAAGCGGCCCATCTCGGCCATGCGCCCCTCGAACCCCTCAAGTGCGGACAATTCATAGAACTGCGCCGAATAGCTGCGCGCGATATCCGCGCCGCCATCGAGCAGGAGCACCCGAAAACAGCAGACCAGATCGCCGCTTGCCGTCTCCTCGATCAGGACATGCAGGCAGACGGCGTCATGCGCATCCACATCGGTGCCCACCCGGCCCAGAAACGCCTGCGCTCGCAGCGCCTGCGCGCGGGCGATATCGTCGGGATCGCGGGCCAGACGCGCCAGATACCGACCTTGGCGAATCTCCTCCATCCAAAGCCCCCCGCGTCACGTCCCGGCTCTGACCTAGCACGAAAGCCATGACAGCGCCATGACCCTAACCGCCAAACGCGTCAGACGGGTTGAGCGCCCCGATATTGTTGAGCAACTGCCGCAGGAAGCCGGTCTTGACCACCGAGTTGTCGGTCACGCGCCGCGTCAGCGGAACGATCCGGCCATCTTCCAGACCGAAAGTCTCGATATTGGCGATGGTGTCGTCCTCGTTGAACGAGATCGCCAGCACCTGCCGCTCCACCTCCTTCGAGCGGAACATGCCTTTGGTGCGCGAGCGCGAGCGCACGTAATAATAATCGCCGTCGCCCGAAATCCCCGAAAGCGCGGGCGCGCCGATCAGGTCATCGACGGTTGCACGGCCGTCCACACCGATAATCAGGTTCTGAAGGTCTTCCTCGGGCGGGATGTAGCCGTGATTGCGGTAGGTCGCCGCACAGGACGCGACCCCGAGCAGCGCGCAGAACGCAAGGCTGCGCATCAGTCGGGTTTGGAACGCTGTCATCTCTGCCCTCTTGTCATGGCCGCGCGCGGCTTTTATCCCGCTTACATCAATGCGCCTGTCAGTTTCAAGAATGGAAGACGCGCCCGCCATGCCCCAGGATACGCCGCCGACCGGCCTTTTGACCTTCGCCCGCTTCGGCCGCCAGCCGACCGCCTTCGAGATCGTGCCCGATGCACCCGCCCGGCGCAGGCTGGCCGAGGCGCTCGGCCTTCTCGACCTGCGCAAGCTGCGCCTGTCGGGCGAGGTTGCCGCCAGCGGCGGGCGGGACTGGCTTTTGACCGCCACGCTCGGTGCGACGGTGGTGCAGCCCTGTGTCGTGACCCTCGATCCGGTCACGACCCGCATCGACGAGCCTGTGACGCGGCGCTACACCCCGGACGAGCGCGCACCCGCCCCCGGCGAGGAGGTGGAGATGCCCGAGGATGACACGCTCGAGCCCCTGCCCGAGGTGCTCGACCTTCATGCGCTTCTGGCCGAGGCGCTGGCGCTGGCGTTGCCGCAGTTTCCGCGAAGCGACGGGGCCGAACTGGGCGCCGTGCGCGCCGCCCCCGAAGGCGTGATCCCGATGGCGGATGAAGAGGCCCGCCCCTTTGCCGGGCTGGCGGCGCTGCGCGACAAGCTCGACAGCGGCGACAAGGGCTGAACCACCCCAAGAATCGCTTGCCCCGGCATCAAATCTCTGTATTTTCGCGCTCTCATCGGAATTTGGGGTTGAACCGGCGGCTCAGTCAGGATTATGAGCCGCGAACACCCGTGAAACAGGGCCCGATTGGCCCCTTAGGAATTGAGGTGGCACCATGGCCGTCCAACAGAACAAAGTCTCGAAATCGCGTCGCAACATGCGCCGTGCGCACGATTCGCTCGTGGCGAGCAACCCCAACGAATGCGCCAATTGCGGCGAGTTGAAGCGCCCGCACCACGTCTGTGCGTCCTGCGGCCACTATGCCGAACGCGAAGTCGTGGCCATGGTGGAAGAAATCGACCTGGAAGACGACGCCGCCTGAACGAGAACGGGGGGCAGCGGCTGAATGGGCGCTCAGAGCGATCAAGGCGGGAGCGGCGCGGAGCGCATCATCATCTCGGTTGACGCCATGGGCGGCGATCAGGGGCCGTCGGCCGTTGTCGAGGGGATCGCCCGGTCTGCATCCAGGAATCCCGATATAGGCTTTATCCTCCACGGGCCGCGTGACACGCTTGAAAAGCTGGTCACGCGCAAACCGGAATTGGTGAACCGGGTCGAGATCCGCGACGCGCCCCGCACTGTCACCATGGACGACAAGCCCAGCCAGATCGTGCGGCACGGGCGGGACACCTCGATGTGGTCGGCCCTCGAATCGGTCCGCGCGGGTGAGGCATCTGTCTGCGTCTCCTGCGGCAATACAGGCGCGCTGATGCTGATGTCGGTCATGCGCCTGCGCAAACTGCCGGGGATATATCGCCCGGCCATCGCCGTGATGTGGCCGTCGCAGAACCCGCAAGAGCACAACATCATGCTCGATGGCGGCGCCGATATCCGCGCCGATGCCAAGGACCTGATGCAATACGCGCTCATGGGGGCCTCCTACGCGCGCAACGGATTCGGGCTGAAATGTCCGCGCATCGGCCTGCTCAATGTCGGCACCGAGGAACACAAGGGCCGCGCAGAGTTGCGCGAGGCTTATGACCTGATCGCCGCCAATGCCAAGGCCGCCGATTTTGAATTCGTGGGCTTTGTCGAGGGGCGCGACCTGCCCGGCACGATCTGCGACGTGATCGTGACCGACGGGTTTACCGGCAACGTGGCGCTCAAGACCGGCGAGGGCATTGCCAAGCTCATCGCCGACCTGCTGCGCGAGGCGTTCAACTATTCGCCGCTTTCGCGGCTGGCGGCCCTTCTGGCCTATACCTCCCTGCAACGGATGAAAAAACGTGTCGATCCCCGCCGCGCCAATGGCGGCGTGTTTCTGGGGCTGAATGGAACGGTGGTGAAATCGCACGGATCGGCGGACGCGACCGGCGTCTCCTCGGCGATCAAGCTTGCCTTCGAACTGGCGCACTCGCGCTTTACCGAGCGCCTTGCCGCCCGCGTCGCCGCCGCCGCGCCGGTCGAGGATCAGGGTGGCGGGCACGACGAAACCGGACCCGACGAAACCGGCCCCGAGGAGGGCACAACTCCATGATCCGCCGCGCCGTCCCGCTTGGTGTCGGGCACTACCTGCCCGCCCGCATCGTGCCGAATGCCGAATTCGAGCAATCCCTCGACACCTCCGATGAATGGATCCGAACGCGGTCGGGGATCGAGCGCCGCCGCTTTGCCGCCGAGGGGGAAACCACGTCGCAGATGGCCGGCCATGCCGCCCGCGCGGCGCTTGCCCATGCCGGCATCGCGGCTGCGGACATTGACGGGATCATCGTTGCCACCTCCACGCCCGACCTCACCTTTCCGTCGGTCGCCACCATGGTGCAAAGCGATCTGGGCATGGCGCGCGGCTTTGCCTTCGACGTGCAGGCCGTTTGCGCGGGGTTCATCTATGCGCTCGCTACCGCCAATGCGATGATCGTGGCGGGCCAGGCCGAGCGGCTTCTGGTGATCGGCGCGGAAACCTTTTCGCGCATCATGGACTGGTCGGACCGCTCGACCTGCGTGCTTTTCGGTGATGGCGCGGGCGCGGTGGTGCTCGAGGCGCAGGAGGGCGCGGGCGAGACTACCGATCGAGGCATCCTGTCGGTCGATCTCAATTCGGACGGGCGCTACCGCGACATGCTCTATGTCGATGGCGGCGTGTCGAGCACGGGCAGCGCGGGCAAGCTCAGGATGCAGGGCAACGCCCTCTTTCGGCAGGCCGTCGAAAAGCTGGCGGCAACGGCCGAGACGGCGCTTGGCAAGATCGGCCTTTCGGGGGCGGATGTGGATTGGGTCGTGCCGCATCAGGCCAATATCCGTATCATCCAGGGGACGGCAAGGAAACTCGACCTGCCGATGGAGCGGGTGGTGGTGACGGTGCAGGATCACGGCAACACCTCGGCGGCATCGATTCCCCTCGCGCTCTCGGTGGCGGTCAACGAGGGGCGCATCAAGCGCGGCGATCTGGTGCTGTCGGAGGCAATCGGCGGCGGATTGGCCTGGGGCGCGGTGGTTCTGCGCTGGTAACGCGCCCGGACGCGCGAAAATCCGCGTTGAAGAAGGGCCGCGCAAGTCATTGACATTGACTTGTAAAATACTTCACCGCAAACTGCCCGGAAAAAAGCGGGGATGGTATGTCCAACAAGACACTCACGCGCATGGACCTCAGCGAGGCGGTTTTCCGCGAAGTGGGGCTGTCGCGCAACGATGCGGCACAGATGGTCGAAAGCGTTCTGGGCCACATGTCGGACGCGCTTGCGCGCGGCGAACAGGTGAAGATTTCGTCCTTCGGCACCTTCTCGGTGCGCGACAAGACCGCGCGCCTGGGACGCAATCCCAAGACAGGCGAAGAGGTGCCGATCCAGCCGCGCCGCGTGCTCACGTTCCGGCCCTCGCATCTGATGAAAGACCGGGTCGCCATCGGCAACAAAAGCTGAGGACACGGGCGCGCATGGCCAAATCCGCCGACGCCTTCCGCACCATAAGCGAGGTCGCTGACCTGCTTGACGTGCCGGCCCATGTGCTGCGGTTCTGGGAAAGCAAGTTCACGCAGGTGAAGCCCGTCAAGCGCGCGGGCGGGCGGCGCTACTACCGTCCTGCCGACTTGCGCCTGCTCGCCGGGATCAAGCATCTGCTGCATGACGAGGGCATGACCATCAAGGGTGTTCAGAAACTGCTGCGCGAAGAGGGCGTGCAGCACGTAAGCGCGATCGCCCCCGATTGGGGAGACGAGACGACGGCGCATGACGGCACCGCGCAGGTTCTCGAGTTTTCGCGCGCGCCGGGTGGCGTCGTGGGGCCGCAAGTGGAACCAGGGCCGGGACAGGCCAAGGCTGCGGACCCGCCCCCCGAGCCTGCCGCCCCTTCCGAGACGGGGCCGTCTGACGCCGACACGCGCGCCGAAGCCGCCCCGTTCGAGCCCGCAGCGGAGCCGGACGCGCCCGAGGCGGCGGCGGAGGCCCTGCTGCCCCTGCCCGATCTGCCCGATGACCCGTCCGATACGCTGGCCGCCGAACCCGGCCCGCTCTCGCGTCTCACGGCCCTGCCCCGCCCGCTTTCGGCCACGGCTGCGCGTCGTCTTGCGGGCCTGGCGCGGGACCTGCGGGCACGTATCGGCACCGGGCCGTAAGGCCCGCGAAATTTCCACCTTTCCCCTTGCCCCTGCCCGCAAAACCGGTATGAACGGCCCATCGTCGGGCTATAGCGCAGCCTGGTAGCGCGTCCGTCTGGGGGACGGAAGGTCGCAGGTTCAAGTCCTGCTAGCCCGACCAAAATCGCCGACGATCCCGCCAGACGCGGTCCGCGGGGCCTGCATGGGGGGCAATGTGATGACCGGCGTTCTGTCCAGCCAGCAATTGCGCGGCCTGATCGAGAGAGGCGCGATCGCGGGCGAACCGGCGATCCTGCCCGAACAGATCCAGCCTGCGAGCCTCGATCTGCGGCTTGGCGCGGTGGCCTACCGCGTGCGGGCCTCGTTCCTGACCGGCGCGGGGCGCACGGTGGCCGACAGGCTGACGGAATTCGGGATGCACCGGATCGACCTCAGCCCCGGCGCGGTGCTGGAAAAAGGCTGTGTCTATCTTGTGCCACTGATGGAACGGCTGGCCCTGCCCGAGGGTGTGCAGGCGGTGGCCAATGCCAAATCCTCGACCGGACGTCTCGATCTGCTGACGCGCACGATTACCGATGGCGGCACCGAGTTCGACCGGGTGACCCCCGGCTATCATGGCCCGCTTTATGCCGAGATCTGCCCGCGATCCTTCTCGGTTCTGGTGCGGCCGGGGATGCGCCTCAACCAGATCCGGTTTCGCACTGGCCAGGCCGTGCTCTCGGATGACACGCTGCGCGCGCTGCATGCCGAGACGCCGCTGGTCGATGGCCCGGCGGTGATCGATGGCGGGCTTGGCTTTTCGGTCGATCTGCGCCCCGCCAAGGGCACGCTGGCGGGGTATCGGGCCAAGCCGCATACCGGGGTGATCGACCTTGACCGCATCGGCCATTACGATCCGGCCGATTTCTGGGAGGAGGTCCACACGGCGACCGGCCATATCATCCTCGATCCCGGCGCATTCTATATCCTGGTGAGCCGCGAGGCGGTGCATATTCCGCCCGCCTGCGCCGCCGAAATGGCCCCCTTCGTGGCCATGGCGGGCGAGTTCCGGGTGCACTACGCGGGCTTCTTCGATCCGGGCTTCGGACACGCGGCGGCGGGCGGCAGCGGCTCGCGCGGTGTTCTGGAAGTGCGCTGCCATGAGGCACCCTTCGTGCTCGAACATGGCCAGATCGTCGGGCGGCTGGTCTACGAGCGCATGGATGAGGTCCCCGATCAGCTTTATGGCGCTGGTATCGCGTCGAACTATCAAGGGCAGGGCCTGAAGCTGTCGAAACACTTCAAGGCGTGACGCGCGGAAAGGCCACGCAAATCCCGCCGCCGATCACACCACTGCCAGAGGCCTTGCCCTCAGGCGCGACTCTGCGTTCAGAACCGACCGAGCCTTCGCCCCACCTTCAAGGCCTGCTGCGTGCGCTGCGCGGTCTTGCGCCCGTCGGGGCCAGAGCGCGTCCCGCTGCCCGACATCGCATCAATACCCTTGTTGATCCCCTGCCGCAGCACGCGCTGCATGACAATGCGGATCACCATGTTGATCATCTGGTTGGCGTTCATTGCGCCGCTCCTCTCGCTGCCTCCGTTTCCATATAGACGCGAAACATGCCGATTTGAGGGCAGGCTACGAAGAAATCGCTAAAAAACCGTGAAAATCAGCGGATATCCCCGCTCAATCCTCGAAAAGTTCGTTCTGCCCCGGCGCGCTTTCGTCGTCATCGTCCTCGCCCGCCATTGGCAGCGCCCCCGGCGGCGGGCGATTGTCGAGCAATCCCGCATCGCGCAACTCCTTCAGGCCCGGAAGGTCGCGCGCGCTTTCCAGACCGAAATGGTCGAGAAAACTCTCGGTCACGACGAAGGTCACCGGTCGCCCCGGTGTCATCTTGCGACGACCGAACCTGATCCATTCCATTTCAAGAAGTTGATCGACGGTTCCCCGACTGACCGAGACGCCTCTGATCTCCTCGATCTCGGCGCGCGTCACCGGCTGATGATAGGCGATGATGGCCAGCGTCTCGATCGCGGCGCGGCTCAGCTTGCGCGTCTCGACCACCTCCCGGCGCATGAGATAGCCAAGGTCCGGCGCGGTGCGCATGGCCCAGCCATCTCCCACCCTGACAAGGTTGACGCCACGCCCCTCGTAGCGTTTGCGCAGATGCACCAGCGCCTCGGCGGGGTCGCTCCCGTGCGGCATCCGCGCGGCCATCTCCCGCGTGTCGAGCGGCGTCGCCGAGGCAAAAAGCATCGCCTCGATCATGCGTTCCTGCTCCGCCATGGGCGGAGCGTCGAACACGCTTTCTTCTTTTTCCTCAATATCCTGAGGCACGTTATTGATCCCTCAGCCGAAGTTCGACCGGCGCGAAAGTCTCGGACTGGCGAAGTTCCGCGCGCCCTTCCTTGACCAGTTCCAGCGCCGCCGCAAAGGTCGAGGCCGTGGCCGAGCGGCGCCGTGCCGGATCGGCGGTGAACCCCTCGGGCAGATAGGTCACGATATCGGTCCATGTCCCGGCAAAGCCGATCAGCCCGCGCAACCGCTCAAGCGCCTGTTCCATTGTGAAAATCGCGTCGCGATCCATGACGAAGGGGCGGAATTCGTCGCGGGTGCGGATGCGCGCATAGGCCTGCATGAGATCGAGCAGCGTAGCGGTATAGCGCGTCTCGCGGCGGCGGGTGATGTCCTCGGGCAGGCCACGCGCGAAGAAATCCCGCCCCAGCCGGTCGCGCCCCATGAGCCGCGCGGCACAATCGCGCATCGCCTGAAGGCGCTCGAGCTGAAACGCCAGATGGGCGGCCAGTTCCTCGCCCGAGGGTCCCTCCTCGGTGGGGTCCGGGGGCAGCAGAAGGCGCGATTTGAGAAAGGCAAGCCACGCCGCCATCACGAGATAATCGGCGGCAAGCTCCAGCCGCAGCGCCTTGGCGCGCTCGACGAAGGCAAGATATTGCTGCGCGAGGTGCAGAACGGAAATGCGCCTGAGATCAACCTTTTGCGTGCGCGAAAGGGTCAGCAGAAGATCCAGCGGCCCCTCGAACCCGTCGACATCGACAATAAGCGCCTCGGCGGCCAGCCGGTCCGCCAGCGCCACCGGTCTTGCCCCGTCGTCGAACTCGTCCTCAGCCATGCATCCGCCCGCCCGTCAGCGCATCAAGCTGCGCCGTGAGGGCGGAAATGTCAACCGGATCGGGGGGACGGCGGTGGCTGAGCGCAGCCTCGGCGCGGGTCTGTGCGGTGTCACTCATCACGCCCGCCGCCTCTGCCACGGCCTGCCGCTCGGCCAGAGTGCCGTTACAATGCAGCACCACGTCACAGCCCGCTGTGAGCGCCTGACGCGAGAGCATGGCAAGATCCCCCGAGAGCGCCTTCATCGAGATGTCATCGGTCATGAGCAGCCCGTCAAAGCCGATTTCATCGCGGATCTCGGCAATGACCGCAGGCGAAAGCGTCGCTGGAAGGTCGTCAAGCGCGGCATAGACAACATGGGCCGTCATCGCCATGGGCAGGTCATTCAGCGCCTTGAATGTTTCAAAATCAATATCTTGAAGATCACTCTTCGCGCAATCGACGCGTGGCAGATCATGATGGCTATCGGCGGTGGCGCGCCCGTGACCGGGAATATGCTTGACCACCGGCAGGACGCCGCCCGCCAATAGCCCATCGGCAACGACGCGGCCGATCTCGGCCACCTGCGCCGGGGTCTCGCCATAGCAGCGGTTGCGCAGGAAGGGATGCGTGGCAGGCCCGGCCACATCGACCAGCGGCGCACAATTGCTGTCGATGCCGAGGGCGTGCAATTCGGCGGCGATGAGGCGGTAGCGCAGATACATCGCCTCGGGGGCGCGCGCACCCGCCATCGCCACGTGATCGAGCGGCGCGGGCCAGTCGCGCCAGTGCGGGGCGCGCAGGCGCTGCACGCGCCCGCCTTCCTGGTCAATGGTGATCAGGGCCTCGTGACCGGCCGCCGCGCGCAAGTCATCCACCAGCGCGCGGACCTGATCGGGCGTCTCGATATTGCGCGCGAAGAGGATGAACCCGAACGGGCGCACATCCCGAAAAAACGCTTTTTCCTCGTTGGTTAGCCGATAACCTTGGGCATCGAGAATGGTGGCGCCGAAACGGCTCACCGCGTGACCACCGGGATGCATTCGGCCTTTTCCGCCTGAAGCGCAGAGCAGAATCGGCGCGCATCGGCAAGATCCTCGAAACCGACGGCGCGCAGACGGTAGAAGGTCCGTCCTCCGCTTTCGGCACGCTGCACCACGCGCGATTTACCCTCCAGCAGGTCACCAAGCCGCACGCTCAGCCGGGCCCATTCGGCGCGCGCCACTTCGGCAGACTCGAAGGCGCCAAGCTGGGCCAGCCGGGTGCCGAGCGGCAGGCTCTCGGGCTCGACCTCCTCTGCCGAAGCGCTGGTGGCGGCGGCGAGCGCGAAGGCCACGGGATCGGCGGTCGCGGGGCGGGTGCGGGGGCGCGGCGACTGACCCAGGCCACCGCTGACGGCGGCCGCCCGAACCGGCGCGACCTCTGGGGCGGGCGCGGCCTCGACCGTCTCCTCCCGCACCACGGCGAGATGCACATCGGCGGGCTGCGGGCGCGCGACCGGGGTGCTCCGCGCGGGCGGCGGGGCGGGAGCCAACACATCTTTTGACGTCAGATCAATAGGTTGCGGGGCGATGATCACCTGATCCGGCGGAGACGCTACCGCGCCGTTGCCCGCAACCTCGTTGACGGCGAGACCCTGATGGGCAGCAGGACTGCCGCCCGGCTCTTCGGGGGCCTCGCGCATCGGTCCCTCGAGCGCCCGCACCACGGGGACGCCCGAGACATCGCGCATCACCATGCCATAGCCCCAGGTGCCGATACCGCCGATCAGCGCCAGAGAGATGACCGCGCCTGCCATATTCGTCAGGCCCGCCATCGACGCGCGACGCGGCCCATCCACGGGGGTGCCCCCGGATACGTGATAATCTGCCATGCTCTGCCTCTCGCTCTCCGGCGATACGTTGCCGCCGGGGATTATGTGCCTGCTCTGCTCCGAAAGACGGCGGCGTTCAGCGCATCTCATCCATCGGAGTAACGCCAAGGATACCAAGCCCTGCGCAAATCACAACCGTCGCCGCGCGCACAAGGGCGATTTTCGCGGCAGATGTGGCCGGATCGCCCTCTTGCAGGAAGCGCAGCGCCGGGTCGTCATGGCCCCGGTTCCACAGGCCATGCAACTCGGAGGCCAGATCATAGAGGAAGAACGCAACGCGATGCGGTTCATTGGCGCGCGCGGCGATCTCGACCAGACGCGGCCATTCCGCGATCTTTTTCGCCAGCGCGAGTTCCGCCTCGTGGGCAAGCCCCGTCAGATCCGCCGCCCCGAGCGCCGCGTCATCCACAGCGATCCCCGCCTCGCGCGCCTTGCGCAGCACCGAATTCACCCGCGCATTGGCATATTGCACGTAGAAAACGGGGTTTTCCTTGGACTGTTCCAGCACCTTGGCAAAATCGAAATCCAATGGCGCATCGTTCTTGCGCGTCAGCATGACAAAGCGGGTCACATCCGCGCCCACCTGATCGACCACATCGCGCAGCGTCACGAAGGTGCCCGCGCGCTTGGACATCTTGAACGGCTCGCCGTTCTTGTAGAGCTTGACCAGTTGGCACAGCTTGATATCCACTGGCACGCGGCCATTCGAGAGCGCCGAAACGGCGGCCTTCATGCGCTTGACATAGCCGCCGTGATCGGCCCCGAACACGTCGATCAGAAGATCATAGCCCCTTGAAATCTTGTCATAATGATAGGCGATGTCGGGCGCGAAATAGGTCCAGCCGCCATCGGATTTCATGATCGGGCGGTCCACGTCGTCGCCGTGCTCGGTGGATTTGAAGAGCGTCTGTTCGCGCGGTTCCCAATCCTCGGGCATCTTGCCCTTGGGCGGCTCCAGCACGCCGCGATAGATCAGGCCCTTGCCCCGCAAATCCTCGATCGCCGCCTCGATCAGCCCGGTGCCATAGAGCGATTTTTCCGAATAGAACACGTCCATCTCGACGCCAAGCGCCTTGAGGTCCTCGCGGATCAGCGCCATCATCCGGTCCGTGGCGAAATCCCGGATCGGCTCCAGCCAGACCGCCTCGGGCTCGTCCACGTAGGCATCGCCCACCTGCGTCTTGAGCGCCTCGCCCACCTCAATCAGATAATCACCGGGATAGGTGCCATCGGCGAAGGCCACCTTTTGCCCATGCGCCTCGAGATACCGCAGGTAAACCGACCGGGCGAGCACATCGACCTGCGCGCCGCCGTCGTTGATGTAATATTCGCGCGTGACCTCATAGCCCGCGAAGGCCAGCAGGCTTGCCAATGCGTCGCCGAAGACCGCGCCGCGCGTGTGGCCCACATGCAAGGGCCCCGTGGGGTTGGCCGAGACGTATTCGACATTGACGCGGCGGCCCTGCCCCAAGCCCGAGCGCCCGAAATCGGCACCCTGCGCGAGGGCGGCGCGCACCACATCCTGCCAGAGCGCCGGTGCCAGCCGCAGGTTGAGAAAGCCGGGACCGGCCACCTCGGCGCGGTCGATGCGCGGATCGGCGGCAAGGCGCGACGCCAGCGTTTCGGCGATGTCACGGGGTTTCATGCCGGCAGGCTTGGCGAGCACCATCGCGGCATTGGTGGCCATGTCGCCATGGGCGGGATCGCGCGGCGGCTCGACCGCGACATTGGCCATGTCGAGCCCCTCGGGCAGCGCGCCCGCGGCCTGCATCCCGGCAAGGGTGTCAAGCACGAGCGAGCGGATATCGTCAAAGAGGTTCATGGCGCACCTTTCATCCTGCAATCCGGGCCGGTTTATCATCCCGCGCCCGCGCGTCAATCGCCCGCGCCACCCCGCCCCAGATCGAGCACCGATCCCAGCGGGGCCACGGCCCCCGGCCAGCCCGCCACCACGTCCCGAAAGGCCGCGCGCGCATCCGCGCGGCGCGCCCTCAGAAGGTTGACCCGCGCACCCGCGCCCGCCTCCGCCTGCATGAGCGGCACAAGCGCGCGCAGCGCGGCATCATAGGCATGGGCTTCGGGCGCGGCATCGGCCTCGGGGGCACAGGCAAGGATCAGAACCTCGCCCGCCCCCCGCGCCAGCCCCGGCCAAAGCGCGCGGGTCAGCGCCGGGATGGCCGCCACCGCCGCACCGGGGCGGGCAGGCTCGCGCAGAAGATGGAGATGCAGCAGCAGGTCGATCGGCGTGTCGGTCCAGATCGCGCCGAGCCTGCGGCAGGGCATGGGGTTGAACACATCGAGGGTCAGCGTCTCGATCCGGGCCGGATCCAACCGGCCCAGCGCCAGGGCCCGCGCGTCAGACCTCTCGAGCACGATCACCGACGCGCCCTTCGCGGCCAGCATCGCGGCCAGATCAAGCCCGGTGGCACAGCCTGCCCCGGCAATCAGGACCGTCGGCCCCGCACTCCCCTGATGCACACGCACATTCCCCAACTCGATACGCATCCCACCCCCCGCACTAGCACCGGTCCCGCGCCCGATCAATGCGGCGCGGGTGTCACGTCTGCTTGCGCGGCGGGGCGAGCGCGATGAGATGCACCGCCTCACCGCCCTTGGGCGTCTCGTCGCGGGCGATGAAGCTCAGCCCGCCAGAGGGGCGCATCTCGGCGAGCGGCACAGCCTCGGGGTTGTCGGCCTGCCATGCCTCCAGCGGGTAGTCCTCGGTCAGCCGGGTTGCGCGCACGCCCCAGCCCTGTGCCATGCGGCGCGCGATTTCGGCATGGTCGAATTCGCCGCCGATCCGCCGCCCGCCAAGCGTTGCCGGCAGGGCGTGGCGCGCGCCATCCTCGCGGGTGCGGCGCAGCTGAAACACGTTCTCGCGGCCGAATTCTGGCGCGAGGTCGGTGGCCACAAGGGTGTTGTAGGCGTCGTTGTCGGTCATCGCCACGACCTGACCAAAGCTGACCACCTCGACGCCATGCTCGGCGGCCTCCGACAGGATATCGCCGAAAAACGTGTGCAACCCCGCCTCGCGCGCCGTGCGCAGCCGGACGCGGTTGGGGTCGCTGACCAGCACCGGCACGTCGAGCTTGTCGAGCGCCTGCCCCAGCGCGGTCGAGAAGGGCGAGCCGCCCACAAGGATCACCCCCGGCGGCCCCTTCTGCGCCAGCCCGAGCGCGCGCCCGAGCGGTGCCAGCGAAAATCCGTGCAACACCACCGTCGCCGCCACCAGCGCGAAGGCCAGCGGCGTGAGCCGCGCCGCGTCCTCGAAGCCGAGGGCAACCAGCCGTTCGCCGAACAGCCCCGCCACCGCCACCAGAACCACGCCGCGCGGGCCGGTGAGCGCGACCAGAAGCCGCTCGTTCATCGGCAGTTTCGTGCCCAAGAGCGACAGCAGCACCGTAGCGGGGCGCACCAGCAGGATCGTCACCGCCACGAAGAGGGCCGCGCGCCAATCAAGCAGCGCCAGCGCGTCCATGTTCATCGACGCGGCCAGCAGGATGAACACGCCCGAGACCAGAAGCACGGTGGCATGTTCCTTGAAACGGCGCAGTTCCGCATAGCTTGGCAGGTCGGTATTGGCCATGTAGAGGCCCATCACCGTCACCGTGAGCAGCCCGCTTTCGTGCAGCGCCGTATCCGACAGCGCGAACACCCCCAGAAGCACGGCAAAGAGCACCGGCACCTTCATGAATTCGGGCACATGGCCCGCGCGGAACGCCCGCACCAGCCCCCAGCCCGCGCCAAGCCCCAGCGCCAGCGCCACCGCGATGCCCTGCGCCATCGAGACAGCCGCGCCGCCTGCCGTCTCGGAGGCGGCCATGACAAGCACCACCTCGAAGGCCAGGACTGCGGCCAGCGCGCCCACCGGGTCGTTGACGATCGCCTCCCATTGCAGCAGTTGCGCGGGCCTGCGCGCCAGCCGCGCCTGCCGCAAGAGCGGCGCGATCACCGTGGGGCCAGTCACGATCATGATGCCGCCGAACACCGCCGCCTCGGCCCAGCCAAGCCCCGCCGCGTAATGCAGCGCCAGCGTCGAACCGAGCCAGCCGAGCGGCGCGCCTATGATGACCAGCCGCCAGACCCCTTCGGCGGCACCACGCAGGCTCTGGAAATTGAGGGTGAGGCCGCCCTCGAAGAGGATCACCGCCACCGCGATGGAAACCATCGGTGCCATGAGCGGGCCGATATCGCGGGCCGGATCGAAAAGGCCAAGCCCCGGCCCCACGATCAGCCCCGCCGCCAGCATCAGCACGATGGCGGGCATCCGGAGCCGCCAGGCCAGCCATTGCGCGCCCACCCCGAGAGCGCCCACCAGCGCGAAGACCATCACCGGCGCCAGCGCGCCTGCCCCGGTTTCAATCGCCATACCTACACACCTTTCCGTGAAAACCTTGTCTTGCCCGTCAGCCGCGCATGGCTCTGGAGCGCGAACCGGTCGGTCATCCCGGCGATGTAATCGCTCACCAGCCGCGCCAGCGCCGTGCGGTCCGCCGCGCGCGCCACATCGGCGCGCCATTCGTCGGGCAAATGCTCGGGCGCGTCGAGATAGATCGGGAAAAGCGCGCGCACCACCTCATCCACCATGGCGCGCATGGCGTTGACGGCGGGCGCGCGATACATGCGGGCGAATAAAAACGCCCGGATCGCCTGCAAATCCTGCCAGAGCGCGGGCGAAAAGCGGATCACCGGCGCGCCCAGCGCGCGCAGCGCCGCCACATCGGCGGGGGCGGCCTCGGTCAGCCGTGCGCGGCTTGTGGCGATCACGTCGCCCACCATCGCGCCAAAGACGCGGCGCAGCGCCTCGTGCCGGCGGCGCTTGGGATCGAGACCGGGATAGCGCCGGTCCACTTCCGCAAAACAATCGCCAACGATGGGTAGCGCCGCGATTTCCTCATCCGTGAAAAGGCCCGCTCGCAGCCCGTCATGCAGATCGTGGTTGTTATAGGCGATATCGTCGGCGATGGCCGCCACCTGCGCCTCGGCCCCGGCATGGGTGGAAAGCTCCAGGTCGTGGCGGGCGTTGTAATCGGCCAGCGCATAGGGCAATGGCCCCGCGACCGGACCGTTATGCTTGGCGAGGCCCTCCAGCGTCTCCCATGTCAGGTTCAGCCCGTCGAACTCGGCGTAATGCCGCTCCAGCGATGTGACGATCCGCAGCGCCTGCGCGTTGTGATCGAACCCGCCATAGGGGGCCATCAGCGCGGCCAGCGTGTCCTCACCGGCATGACCAAAAGGCGTGTGGCCCAGATCATGCGCCAGCGCCACCGCCTCGGTCAGCTCTGCGTTGAGGCCGAGCGCGCCCGAGATCGTGCGCGCGACCTGCGCCACCTCGATGGAATGCGTCAGCCGCGTGCGGTAGTAATCGCCCTCATGCGCCACGAATACTTGCGTCTTGTGCTTGAGCCGCCGGAAGGCGCTGGAATGGATGATCCGGTCGCGGTCCCGTTGAAAGGGCGAGCGAAAGGCGCTTTCTTCCTCGGGGATGAGGCGGCCGCGCGTGGCGTCGGGGTCGGTCGCAAAGGGGGCACTCATGGGCAAGGGTCCTTGTCGCGGCGCGCGTGATTCATATATGTCAGACTGAGCAATGAGATGAAACCGCCCAACTCAGCCCGAGGATCGTCATGAACCTGCCCCCCAAGGTCACACCCCGCGCCTTTGCCCGCCTCGCCGAGATCGGCGCAGGCGAACAGGGTCAGGCGCTGCGCGTCGCGGTCGAGGGGGGGGGCTGCTCGGGGTTTCAGTATGACATCCGCCTCGATGCCCCCGCCGAGGATGATCTCATCCTCGAGGGCGAAGGGCAAAGGGTCGTGGTCGATGCGGTCTCGCTGCCGTTTCTGGCCGGGGCGGTGATCGACTTCAGCGAAGAACTGATCGGCGCGCGTTTCGTCATCGACAACCCCAACGCGTCCTCCTCCTGCGGCTGCGGCACCTCCTTCTCGATGTGAGCCTTGCGCCCTGCCCGCGCCCGCGCGATAGAGGGGGCGACGGCACGGAGGGGTCCCATGCGCATCGCGACATTCAACATCAACGGCATCAAGGCGCGCCATGCCGCCCTTTGTGACTGGCTCGACGAGGTCGCGCCCGATGTGGTGCTCTTGCAGGAGATCAAGACCGTCGATGAGGGCTTTCCGCGCGAGTTGTTCGAGGAGCGCGGCTATAACGTGGAAACCCACGGGCAAAAGGGCTTCAACGGGGTGGCGATCCTGTCGAAACACCCGCTGGAGGATGTGACGCGCGGCCTGCCCGGCGACGAGAGCGACGAGCAGGCCCGCTGGATCGAGGCGACCGTGATGGGCGAGGCCCGCGCGCTGCGGCTCTGCGGGCTCTACCTGCCCAATGGCAACCCCGCGCCGGGGCCGAAATACGACTACAAGCTGCGATGGATGGAGCGCCTGCGCGCCCGCGCCGCCGAGTTGCTGGCCAGCGAAGAACCGGTGCTGATGGGGGGCGACTACAACATCATCCCGCAGGACGAGGACGCCGCCCGCCCCGAGGCGTGGGCCGAGGACGCCCTTGCCCTGCCCGAGAGCCGCGCCGCCTTTCGCCGGATCGTGCACATGGGCTTCACCGAGGCGTTCCGCGCGCGGGTTCAGGGGCCGGGGCATTACAGCTTCTGGGATTATCAGGCCGGCGCGTGGGAGCGCAACAACGGCATCCGCATCGACCATTTCCTGCTCAGCCCGCAGGCGGCCGACCTGATGACCGATTGCGGTATCGACAAGGCCCTGCGCGGGCGCGACAAGCCCTCCGATCACGTTCCCGTCTGGGTCGAGATCGACGCCTGACGCGCCCTGCCCCGGCTCACATCGCGCGCATCCGGGGCGCGCGCCACCTGGCACTGGCCTCGACGATGAGATCGGTCAGCGCCCAGACCAGCGCATCGGCGCGGTCCGGACTGCCGCGCCCCTCATAGCCGCGCGCGGTCATGGCGCACATCTGATCCTCCAGCCGGTCCAACCCCTTGAGGTGATGCACCCGCCCCTGTTCATAGAGCGCCGCCACCGGCTCGGCGCGCAGCACCTTGCCGCGGCTGGCATGGACCTTGCGGAGGGGCACCAGCGGGTCGATCTGGCGGATCACCTGTTCCACCAGATCGCCGCCCTGATTGACCTCTGCCACCAGCCGCTCGGCGCCCCAACGATCCATGGCGCGGATCGCGGCCTCGGCCCATTGCGCGGGGCTTGCCCCCTCGACGCTGGCATCCTCGAGCACGAAGGCGCGCCAGTCCTGCACCGGGCCGCGCGTGATCGCCCCCGCCACCACGATCCCGCAGGCATCGGACTTGCCATGCCCGGTCACCGGCGGGTCGATGGCCACCACGATCCGGTCGAGCGCCGGGGCCTCGGCCACGCGCCCCGCCTCGATCATGCGGGGCGTCCAGAGCGCATCCTCGGCCTCGTCCACCAGCACGCCGTCAAGCTCCTGCCGGCCAAGCCGCGTGCCCGCATAGCGCGCGCGCACCTCCTCGAGGAAACCCTGCGCCAGATTGGCGGCATTGGCATCGGTCGGCGCGCTGGTGACCACGGTGCTGTCGCGCGCCATGAGGTCCTTGAGCACACCCACGTTGCGTGGCGTGGTGGTCACGCAGACGCGCGGATCCTCGCCAAGGCGCAGACCGAATTGCAGCATGTCCCAGGTCTCTTGCGCGCGTTTCCACTTGGCCAGTTCGTCCACCCAGGCCCCGTCGAATTGCGGCCCGCGCAACGACTCGGGCTCATGCGCGGAAAACACCTGCGCGATGGCCCCGTTCGGCCACAGAAGCCGCTTGCGCGTGGCCTGCCATTCGGGGCGGCGATCGGGGGGAGAACAGGCCATGATCCCGCTCTCGCCAAAGATCATCACCTCGCGCACCTGATCGACCGTTTCGCCCACCAGCGCCATGCGCGCACAGTGCCCCGGATCGAGCGGGCGCGCACCCTCGACCTGCGCGCGCACCCATTCGGCCCCCGCCCGCGTCTTGCCCGCGCCGCGCCCGCCCAGGATCACCCAGGCGCGCCAATCGCCCTCGGGCGGCAATTGGTGCGGCATGGCCCAGAACTCGAAAATCCAGGGCAACGCGAAAAGCTCACCCTCGGTGAGGGCAGCGAGGAAGTCCTCCTGTGCATCGGGCCCTTCTGAGACGATCCAGGCGGCAGCCGATCTCATGTCGGGCCGCGTCGAAATCGATGGCAAATCCGTGGGCAATGCCACGCTCCTGTTGTCTGCGTTTGTCAAGTTGCGCCTCCGCTTCAATGGCGATCTTGAGCCATTGCCGGATCTCGGCGGTGGCCCGTGTTGCGTTCTTCAGTTCTCCGAGGTCCCCGGCCCGGATTTTCAGGTAAAGCTCTTCCAGCTCCTCGCGCATGTCCGCGAGTTGCTGCTCGAGCGCGTTGATCGAGGTGGTCAGGCCCGAAGGCCGCTCCTCCGGGGTGATCAGAACCATGCGTGTCGCTGCCTCATGCCGTTGTCTCTCTTGCCCAAGGGTCTCCGCCCGTGCCGACACGAAAAAACGGCCTCCGGGGATACCCCCGGGGCCGCTTGCCCACCTCGTCCAGCATGTCAAAAGACATACGTCAAAGAGTTCGCAATGTCAATGACTTACACGCCAAAGCTCAGGTCGTGAACGTGCGCCGCCGCAACCGTTTGTCAAGGATTTCGTGCCCGCCAGGCCGCCCAGTCCTCGGGCGTGTCGAGATCGGTCAGGGCCCGCTCTCCGGGCAAGGGGCACAGGGTCACCGCGTGGCACGAGAGAAGCGCGCGCGCGCCTTCATCGCCCGAGAGCGCCGCCATCCCGGGCAGAAGTGCCGCGGGGAAAATCACCGGGTGACCGGGCCTGCCGTCCTCGGATGTGGCACGAAGAATTGTATTTTCATCATAGGCTTGAAGAACGCTCTTCAAGTCCTCTTGCCGCAAATCCGGCATGTCGGGTAAAAGCACCATCAGCCCCTTCACGCCTTGCCCCCGCGCCCAGTCCGCGCCTGCCCGCAAGGAGGCCGCCATGCCCTCGGCGGCCTGCGCCACCTCGCGCCGCGCAACCGGCAGACCACCGAGCACCGCCGCGCGCGGCCCTCCGCCCGGCGGCAGCGTCACCAGCACATCGGCGCTGATCGTCAAGGCCACCTCGGCCCGCTCGCGCAACAGCGCGCGGCCGCGCACCACCTCCAGAAGCTTGTCGCGCCCGCGCATCCGCCGCGATGCCCCCGCTGCCGGAAGAAGCACCGCGACCGCCATTCAGCGGATCAGGTTGAGCCGCAGCTTCAGCCCGCGCCGCGCCTCTTGCGGCAGATGCCGGTTCAGGCGGCGATTGACGAGCCCGAAGCCGCTGATCACCACCAGCGTCAGCAGGATGAAATAGAAGGCAAGGATCGGATAAGGCACGAAGGGGTTGAAGGTCTTGTCGGCGAAGAACTGCGCGTAATAGAGCGCGTCGCCGCGCTGTGCCCAGGCCGGAAAGCCTGAGAAGAACACCAGCGTGGTGGAGTGAAAGAGAAAGATCGCCTCGTTGGTGTAGGCAGGCCAGGCCAGCCGAAGCATGGTGGGCCAGACGATCTTGCGAAACCGCCGCCAGCCCGAGAAGCCATAGGCATCGGCCGCCTCGACATCGCCCTTGGGGATCGAGCGCAGCGCGCCATAGAAAATCTCGCCCGAATAGGCGGCAGTGTTGAGGAAAAGCACGATCAGCGCCCCCAGCCAGGCCGAGGTGAAGGCGTCGAACACCGGCGAGACGGATTTGAGCGAGAGAAACAGGAAATAGGCGAAAAAGAACTGGATGAAGAGCGGCGAGCCGCGAAAGATGAAGATGAACCATTCCGACGGCTTGCGGATCAGCGGATTGCGCGCGCCCTTGCCAAGCGCCACCGCCGTGGCCAGAAAGAACCCGGCAAAAAGCGCCACCGCGCCGAAATAGATGTTCCAGATCATGCCCGAGCCGATCAGCGTGAAATGCTCGCAGAGCGTATAGCCGTCGCGCGGCAACAGCCGCTCGCCATAGCCGAGAGAGCGCAACCCGTAATCCTGAATGGTCTGAAGGCAGCTCATGCCGCCGCCCTCCGCTGCGCTTCACCGCCCGTTGTGGCCTGCCCGTGGCTGAGGCGCTGCATCACCCGCTCCAGCACCACCTCGGAGATGCGCGTGAGGCCGAGATAGAAAACCAGCAGCGCCAGGAAATACCACATCCGCCAGTCGCCATGCGGATAATCGGTGAAGCGCGGATTGGCGGTGCCGCCGAGTTCCCGCGCCCAGTAAACGATATCCTCCACCCCCAGCAGGAACAAAAGCGGCGTGGCCTTGGTGAGCACCATCCAGAGGTTGCTCAGCCCCGGCAGCGCATAGACCCACATCTGCGGCACGAGGATGCGCCAGAAACTCTGGCGGCGCGACATGCCGTAAGCCTCGGCGGTCTCAAGCTGTGCGCGCGGCACGGCGCGCATCGCGCCATAAAGGACATTTGCGGCAAACGCGCCGAAAACGATGGCAAAGGTCAGCACCGCAAGGAAAAAGCCATACGTCTCATGCACCCATTGCGGTGAATTGCCCAAGGGCAGCTTGGCCGCCTGACAGACCACGAAATCACTGCCCTGCCAGATCTCGGCCTCCCAGTCGGGGCATTTGATCTTGTGGCGGACCACCTCGAACAACTGATCGAGCGCAATGACGAAAAAGAGGAAGAACGCGATATCCGGCACGCCGCGCACGATGGCGATATAGCCCTTGCCGATCCATGCCACCGGCCAGATGCGCGAGCGCGCGGCCATCGCCCCGCCAAAGCCGAAGGCCAGCGCGGCGGGCGCGGTGATCGCCAGCAGCAAAAGGACCGTGAACACGGCGGTGTAGAGGTTGGCGTGTTTGGCCGTGGTCAGGTAACACGACAGCCATTTCAGCCCCTCAAGACTCGATGGATCGGCGCAAAAGGAAAAAATGGCGGCCTCCCTCGGGCTGCGGGGCCCCCGCGCATACCGCGCGGAGGCCTCAATGGCTCACTCGAAGGTCGAGGCCACTTCCCATTTGGCGATCAGCGCGTTGAGCGTGCCGTCATCCTTCATCGACTGGATCGCGGCGTCGAACTTGGCGCGCAGATCGTTGTCGGACTGCCGCAGCCCCATGCCGACACCACCGCCAAGCGGCAC
This sequence comes from Roseovarius sp. MBR-6, assembly GCF_040547525.1. Classification (NCBI taxonomy): domain Bacteria; kingdom Pseudomonadati; phylum Pseudomonadota; class Alphaproteobacteria; order Rhodobacterales; family Roseobacteraceae; genus Roseovarius; species Roseovarius sp. MBR-6. Next base: position 139,470 of record NZ_JBEPPW010000004.1, read on the forward strand.
GTCCTCACCCACGAATCGCAGGTCGGCATCGGCCTCGGCGATCGGCGCGAGATAGGACTTGTCGGCCAGAACCGCATCCGCCTCGCCATTGCGCACGGCGGCGACGGTTTCCTCGGGCGTGGCGAACTCGACCAGCGTGGCACCCGATTCGGCGACATAGCCCGCCTGAATCGTGCCGGTCTGCGCCGCGATCACACCACCCGAAAGGTCCACACCGTCGGACATGCCAAGATAGGCCGAGGGATCGGGCGGGGTGTAGTTCTGGGTGAAGGCGATGACCTGCGCGCGCTCCTCGGTGATCGACATGCCCGCGATGATCGCGTCATAGTTGCCCGAAACGAGGTTCGGGATAATGCTGTCCCAGTCGTTCGTCACCCATTCGCAGTTGAGTTCCGCGCGCTTGCACAGCTCGTCGCCAAGCTCGCGCTCGAAGCCGTCGATCTCGCCCTTGTCATTGATGAAATTCCACGGCGCATAGGCGCCCTCGGTGCCCAGACGCACCACATCCTGCGCCAGCGCCGCCCCGGCCATCATGGCCATCGCAGCGGTGGTGATCAGTAGTTTCCTCATGGTTTACTCCCTCTTGGTTGATGATTTCAGACGGCCATGGTGGAGCTGAGAAAGCCCCGCAGCCGTTCGGATTTGGGCGCACCGAAGAGGTCGGCGGGCGCGCCCTCCTCCTCGATCAGGCCCTGATGCAGGAAGACGACGTGATCGCTCACATCGGCGGCCATCTTCATGTCATGGGTGACGATCATCATGGTGCGGCCCTCGCCTGCCAGGTCCTTGATGACGCGGATCACCTCCTGTTCAAGCTCCGGATCGAGCGCCGATGTCGGCTCATCGAACAAGAGCGCCTCGGGCTCCATGCAGAGCGCGCGGGCGATGGCGGCGCGCTGCTGCTGCCCGCCCGAGAGTTGCGCCGGGTAGACATCGCATTTGTCGCCGATGCCCACCTTGTCGAGATAGCCGCGCGCGGCCTTTTCCGCCTCGGCGCGGTCACGCCCCAGCACCGTCACGGGGGCCTCCATCACGTTTTGCAGGATGGTCATATGCGCCCAGAGATTGAATTGCTGGAACACCATGCTGAGATTGGTGCGGATGCGCAAAACCTGTTTGGCATCAGCGGGTTGTCTATTCAGGCCGGTGCCGCGCCAGCGCACCGGCTCGCCGTTGAAGAGGATATCGCCCTGCTGGCTGTCCTCGAGCAGGTTGGCACAGCGCAGGATGGTGGATTTTCCCGAACCGGACGAGCCGATGAGCGAGACGACATGGCCCCTCGGCGCGGCGATGTCCACGCCCTTGATCACCTCCAGCGCCCCATAGGCCTTGTGCAGGTTGCGGATCTCGATGACCGGCGTTTCAGACACGCGCGCCCTCCCCTGATGGACGATATCTTTATGCTTTTGTGACACTAGGACGGAAAATTCTGCGCATTGCAACTTGCAAAGCGGCGAAATGGCGGCGTGGGCGTCCGAACTGACGCCCCGTCAGGCCAAATCGGCGGCAGGGAGCGCGGGGATGGGCAGCGCGCGATAGGCCTCGGGCGGCAGATAGGTCACGCCGCGCAGCCCGAGCGTGGCGCGATCCGCCTCCGAGAGCGCGGCCAGCGCCTCCGAAAGAGCAGCGCGGATCGGGGCAGGGTCGCGGGTCATGGCGGTGATGAAGGGCAGCGCGGGGGTGGGATCGGTGCGCCCGATCACGCGCAGGGCGCGGGCAAAGCCGTCATGGCGCGCGATGAGCGCCCATGTCAACGCATCAATCGCGGCGATATCGGCGCGCCCTTCGGCCACCGCCTGCGCGCTCAGGCGATGCGCGCCGGTGCGCACTGTCGGGCCGAAGGCAAAGCCCTGAGCGGCCGCATGGGCCTGCGGCGCGGCCCAGCCCGATTGCGACAGCGGCTCGTTATAGGCCAGCACAGCGCCCGCGAAATCCTGCGGGCGCGGGCGCGGATCATCCGCACGCCCCACGAAGACGCTGTAATACCGGCCGTCCGGGCAATCGGGGAGGTCATGGACCGGCGTTGCCACAAGCTGCACACGGTCAAACAGCCGCGCGCGATAGGGCAACCCGCAGGTCTGCGACAGGATCAGGTCCGGGCTTTGCCACTCTGCCCAGAGATCGCCCCCGCGCGTCAGTTGCGAAGGCCCCTGCCCCAGCCGGTCGCGCACGCCCTGCCAGAGCCGATCATTGGCGGCGGCCGTCTCGGGGCGGTCATACATGGGCAGGCTGGCGATCACCCGCGCATCGCCTTCTGACGCGCGCGCGCACTCTCCTGATCGGTGAGGCCCAGAAGACTGGCCACCAGCCGCATGAGCGAATCCTCATGCGCCTCGCGAGTCCCATCGGCAAGCGCCACCTGCCACAACGCCTCGATCACCGCCGCGCGCGCCTCATAGGGCACGGCATCCTTGATCGCGCGGGTGAAGCGCACGGTGTCGGGTGCCTCGGCCTCCAGCGCCTCGGCATCCTTGCGAAGCGCCTCGGCCTGCGCGGCGTCAAGGCCGTATCGCTCGGCGATGATTGCGGTGATGCGCGCGCGTTCCTCGGGCGCATACGCGCCGTCGGAGCGCGCCAGCCGGACCATCAGCGCCGACAGCGCCAGCCGTGCGTCAGAATCGGCAAGGGTCTCGGGGGCGGGGGCCAGAAGCCGGGTCAGGAAATCAGCAAACATGCCCCCTCCATAGCCCAGCCGCCCGCCCCCGCCAATGGGTCAGAGCGCGGTCCAGCCGCCATCGACGCTGATCGTCGTGCCGGTGATCTGCGCCGCCGCGTCGGAGCAAAGGAAAAGTGCTGTGCCGCCCATCTGTTCGGTGGTGGCGAATTCCTTGGAGGGTTGCCGCTCCAGCATGACCTTCTCGATCACCTCCTCGCGGTCCATGCCGTATTTCTCCATCGTGTCGGGGATCTGCGCCTCGACCAGCGGGGTGAGCACATAGCCGGGGCAGATCGCGTTCGCCGTGATCGGTTCGCGCGCCGTTTCAAGCGCGGTGACCTTGGTAAAGCCGACAATGCCATGCTTGGCCGCCACATAGGCGGATTTGAAGGGGCTCGCGGTCAGGCCATGGGCCGAGGAGATGTTGATGATCCGCCCCCAGCCGCGCTCGCGCATGACGGGAAGTGCCGCGGCGGTGGTGTGAAACGCCGAATTGAGGTTGATGGCGATGATCGCATCCCACTTTTCGGTCGGAAACTCGTCGATCGGCGCGACATGCTGAATGCCCGCATTGTTGATCAGGATATCGCAGCCGCCCGCCTTTTCGATCAGCGCGCGGCACTCATCGGGTTTGGACATGTCCGCCTTGATATAGCGTGCCGTCGTGCCGGTCTCCTCCGAGATGCGCTTGGCGAGCGCGTGATCGTCCTCCGAATCGGTGAACGAGTTCAGCACCACGTTCACGCCCGCGCGGGCCAGTTCCTCGGCGATGCCGAGGCCGATGCCCGAATTCGATCCGGTGATGACGGCCGTCTTGCCTTTGACACTCATGCCCAGTCTCCCAATGATTATTGCGCTTGCAGCATATATGCCGCATCAGCGAAATGCACGGGGCATCAGCGATCACGTCACCGAGAGGGCCAAAAAAAACCCCGGCACAAGGCCGGGGTATAGTCATTGAGGCAGGTTTCATACAGGCAAGAAACCTATCGAGCAGTGCCCTTGTTATAAGCAATCCCGCGCCGCTATCCAAGCTAAAAGTTTGAAAACGCGAGACTCGCGTTTTAGGGTCGGGGCCAATGAAACAAGGCAGAGCAGGAATTGTTGCGCAAATGACACCGGATTTTTTCCGCGCGGGCCGCGTCCTGATGGCCGCTCTTGCCCTCGCGCTTGGCGCTCCTCTGGTGCAGGCTGACCCGGCCCATGGCATAGCTATGTATGGGGCCCCCGCCCTGCCACCTGATTTTGTGTCGCTCCCCTATGCCAACGCGCACGCCCCCAAGGGCGGTCGCATCGTCACCGGCAATGTCGGCAGCTTCGATTCGCTCAACCCGTTCATCCTGCGCGGCACCCCGCCCTGGCAATTGGTCAGCCTCACGCATGAGACACTGATGGGGCGATCTTTCGATGAACCGTTCAGCCTATACGGTCTTTTGGCCGAATCGGTCGAGACCGACGCGGCCCGAACATGGGTCGAATTCACGCTCCGCCCCGAGGCCCGATTCTCTGACGGCAGCCCGGTCACGGTCGAGGATGTGATCTGGTCCTATCAAACCCTGGGCACGCGCGGGCATCCGCGCTATCGCGCCTTCTGGGACAAGGTGGCGCGGATCGAGGCGACGGGGCCGCGCTCGGTCCGGCTGAGTTTCACCGAGTCGGACCGCGAACTGGCCCTGCTCGCCGGTCTGCGCCCGATCCTGCAAAAGGCGCAGTGGGAGGGGCGCGACATCGCCGAGGGCGGGCTTGACGATGTGCCGCTTGGCACCGGCCCCTATGTGGTGGCGGGATACGAGGCGGGGCGCTTTGTCCGGCTTACCCGCAACCCCGACTACTGGGGCCGCGATCTGCCGCTGCGGCGCGGCACGGCCAATTTTGACGAGATCCGGATCGAGTTTTACGGTGACGACACCGTGCTCAAGGAGGCGTTCAAGGCAGGCCTGCTCAGCTATGTGCGCGAATTCAACGCCGAGGCCTGGGCCACGCAATACGATTTTCCGGCCGTCGCGCGGGGCGACATCGTTTTGAGCGAAATTCCGCACGCCAAGCCCTCGGGGATGACCGGGTTCGTGATGAACACACGCCGCCCGCCGCTGGATGACTGGCGGGTGCGCGAGGCGCTGATCACCGCGTTCAATTTCGAATATATCAACGACACGCTGACCGGCGGGCGGCAGCCGCGCATCACGTCCTATTTCTCGGGCTCGGATCTGGCCATGCGTCCCGGCCCCGCGACGGGGCGCGTGCGCGAGTTGCTTCTGCCCTTCAAGGACACGCTTCTGTCCGGCACGCTGGAGGGCTACGCCCTGCCCGTGGGCGACGGCACCGCGCGCAACCGCGCGGCCCTGCGCCGCGCGCGGGCCCTTCTGGAAGAGGCGGGATGGCGGATCGAGGATGGCCGCCTTGTCAACAATGACGGACAACCACTTGAACTTATGGTGCTTCTGCAACAGGACGGACTCGTGTCGCAGACCGGGGCGATGATGGATATCTATGCCGCCGCCCTTGACCGGCTGGGCATCCGGTTAACGCTCGAGGCGGTGGACCGCGCGCAATATGCCGAGCGCGAGGCGCAGTTCGATTTCGACCTCACGATGATGCGCCGCGCGCTCTCGCTCAGCCCCGGCAACGAGCAATTCTTCTATTGGGGGTCAGAGCATGCCGACACACCCGGCAGCCGCAACCTGATGGGGATGCGCTCGCCCGCCGCCGAGGCGATGATCCGCGCCATGCTCACCGCCGAAACGCTGGACGACTTCACCGCCGCCACCCGCGCACTCGACCGGGTGCTGACGGCGGGGCGCTATGTCATTCCCGTCCATCAATACGCGGTCGGTCGTATTGCCCACCGGGCCGATCTGACCTATCCTCAGGACCGTCTGCCGATCTATGGGGACGGCATCCATTTCCTCCCCGAGGTGTGGTGGCAAAAGACACCCGACTGAGGCGGTCGCAACGCGCGCAGAAAACGAGGCACAGGCAGCACCCATGCGAAAACTGATCATTCTAGCCCTTATCGCCGGAACCGCCGGACTTGCCGCCTGCAACACGGTCGAGGGCGTCGGGCGTGACATTTCCGGTGCCGCACGCGGCGTCAAGAACGCGCTCTGAGACCCGCCCTTCGACCGCATCGGATCCTCGACGCCCTCCCACTCGGGGGACGGCGTTGCGTCGGGCCGCTTTCCCCTTGACGCCCCGCCCCATCCTGTCAAAACCGGGCCCATGAGCACCGCGACCCTCACAATCGACCTCGACGCGCTCGTGGCCAATTGGCGCGCGCTCGATGCCGTGAATACCGGCGAGACTGCGGGCGTGGTCAAGGCCGATGCCTATGGTCTTGGCATGGCAAGGGCCGCGCGTGCGCTTGCCCGCGCCGGTGCGCGCCACTTCTTCGTCGCCGTGGCCGAGGAAGGCGCGGCCCTGCGCGAAGTCCTCGGAGAGAGCGCCACGATATACGTGTTTTCCGGCCATATGCCGGGCGATGCGGACATGATCGGCGATTGCCACCTCGTGCCGATGCTCAACTCGGTCGAGCAGTTGATCCGCCATGCCGAGGCCCTGCCGGGCCACGCCTTCGGCATCCAGCTTGACACCGGCATGAACCGGCTGGGGATGGAGCCCGCCGAATGGCAGGCCGTGCGCGAGATCGCGCTGGCACAATCCCCGGCGCTGATCATGTCGCATCTGGCCTGCGCGGATGAGCCGGACCATGCCATGAACCCGCGCCAGCTGGCACTCTTCCGCGAGATGACCGACGGGCTCGACATCCCGCGCAGCCTTGCCAATACCGGCGCGATCCTGCTGCATGCCGACTATCATTTCGACCTCGCCCGCCCCGGCATCGGGGTCTATGGCGGCGCGCCTTTCGGGGATGCGCGGCCCGTGGTCACGCTCGACATTCCGGTGATCCAGTGCCGCGATCTGGAGGAGGGCGAAACCGTGGGCTATGGCTGCGATTTCGTCGCCGCGCGCGCCACCCGCATCGCCACGGTCGCGGCGGGCTATGCCGACGGCATCCTGCGCGCCATGGGACCGAAAACCAGCCTCTGGGCCGAGGATACGCCCTGCGCGATCGCAGGGCGTATTTCGATGGACCTGATCGGCGTCGATATCACCGATCTGGGCCACGATCCCAAAACCCTGCAATTGCTTGGCCCCCATCAGGGCATCGACCGGCTCGCCGACAACGCGGGCACCATCGGCTATGAAATCCTGACCTCACTGGGGGCGCGCTACACGCGACGCCATATCGGCGCATGAGCTACATCCTGGGTTTCCTCGCGGCCATCGGGCGCGCTACGCTGGCCGCGCTGGCGGGTGTCGGCCGGTTCACGCTCTTCGCCGCCGAGACGGTCAGCCATCTGTCGCGCCCGCCCTTCTACTGGCGCGAATTCGGTCATGCGCTGGTGCAGATCGGCTGGCTCTCTCTGCCTGTCGTGGGTCTCACGGCGCTCTTTACGGGGGGCGCGCTGGCGTTGCAGATCTACGCGGGCGGTGCGCGCTTCAACGCCGAAACCGTTGTGCCCTCGATCGTGGCCATCGGGCTCACGCGCGAGCTTGGCCCCGTTCTGGGCGGCCTCATGGTGGCGGCGCGTGTGGCGTCGTCGATTGCCGCCGAGATCGGCACGATGAAAGTGACCGAGCAGATCGACGCGCTGACCACGCTCTCCACCAACCCGATGAAATACCTCACCCTGCCGCGCGTTCTGGCCGCAACCCTTGCCGTGCCGCTGCTGGTGGGTGTGGGCGATGTGATCGGCATCATGGGCGGGTTTCTGGTGGGCGTGGGGCGGCTCGATTTCGGGGCGGGGGCCTATCTCAAGACCACGCTCGATTTTCTCGAAACCTGGGACGTGGTTTCGGGCCTGATCAAGGGGTCGGTCTTCGGATTCATCGTGGCGCTGATGGGGTGCTATCATGGAATGAATTCCGGCCGCGGCGCGCAGGGCGTGGGGCGCGCCACGAAAACGGCGGTGGTCGCGGCCTCGGTGCTGATCCTTGCTGCCAACTATATCCTGACCGAGGTGTTCTTTTCCGCATGATCGAGCTTAGCGATGTTCACAAGGCTTTCGGCGCGAACCGCGTGCTGCGCGGCGTCGACCTGACGATCGCGTCGGGAACCTCGATGGTGATCATCGGCGGTTCGGGGACGGGCAAATCCGTGGCGCTGAAATGCGTGCTGGGCCTGATCCGGCCTGACAGCGGCACGATCACGCTGGACGGGCAGGACGTGACCAAGGGCGACCGCGACGCCTTTCTCGCCCGCTTCGGGATGCTCTTTCAGGGCGGCGCGCTCTTTGATTCGCTGCCGGTCTGGCAGAACGTGGCCTTTCGCCTGCTGCGCGGCTCGCTCAAGCGTCCGGTGAAGGAGGCGCGCGAGATCGCCATCGAGAAGCTGCGCCGCGTCGGCCTCAAACCCGATGTGGCCGATAAATTCCCCGCCGAACTGTCGGGGGGCATGCAAAAGCGCGTGGGCCTCGCCCGCGCCATCGCGGCGGAACCCGAGATCATCTTTTTCGACGAGCCGACAACCGGCCTCGATCCGATCATGGCGGGCGTGATCAACGAGTTGATCCGCGAAATCGTGGTCGAGATGGGGGCCACGGCGATGACCATCACCCATGACATGACCTCGGTGCGCGCCATCGCCGACAATGTGGCGATGCTGCATGACGGGGTGATCCAATGGACCGGGCCGGTGGCGGATATGGACCAGTCCGGCGATCCCTATCTCGACCAGTTCATCCACGGCCGCGCGGAAGGGCCGATCGAGGCGGTGCGGTGACATCCCGCACCAGGAATTTTCAAAAATTCTTGGCAAAAATTCACGAATTTTTGCGCGCACCCTCTGAGGCAGGGCGAAAATCGTGACCAGATACGCCAACCTCGCGCTCCTGATCCTCTTCCCCGTGGCATGGTTCGCCCCGCTCCTGCGCGCCGGCATCGCCCTGCCCCTCTTCGGCCTGTCGGAAATCAGCATCATCTCCGGCTTGCAGGAATTATGGCAGAGCGACGTCTACCTTGCCCTGCTGGTCACGGTCTTTGCCCTCTTCGCGCCCTATCTCAAGACCATCGGCCTGGCATTGGTGCAGTTCGACCTTCTCGCCCCCCGCGCCCTGCCCGCGCTGCACCTCCTGGGCAAGTTGGCGATGGCCGATATCTTTCTGATCGCGCTCTACATCATCGTGGTCAAGGGCGTGGGTCTGGCGCGCATCGAGGTGGCCTGGGGGCTCTATCTCTTCAGCGCCTGCGTGCTGGCCTCCATCTCCATTGGTCACTTGACGAACAAAGCGCCTCCATCCCGCTGAACTGTCCACACTTCGGCAACAGTTGACTGTGGCTCACAGGCCGGTCTCCAAGACTTGACAGCCGTTTGAAGGAATTAACGCTTTGCGAGCGGCGCAATCGGCGTAAACTCGCCTATATTGAAACTGGGATTTTCTTGGGGGGAATTCATGGTCTCGCAGATGAAATCCATCGGGATGCTGCTTGCGGTGCTTTTTCAGCGCCTCGCCACGCTTACATTCCTCATCGCCGCGCTTGCCCTTTCGGGGGCCACGATCGCCGCCGCTTTCGGGCTGGTCCCATGGCTGGCGCTGGAGGCCCGGTTTGGCGACATGACCTATGACAATGCCGGTCAGATCGCCCAGACCGGCCTCACTGTTCTGGCGGTGCTCTTGTGCTTCTACCTGCCCGCCAATGCGCGCATCATGGCGCTCGAGACCTCGCACCGGCGCTTCAATCTCGGGATGCAGGACGTGGCGCGCGCCTATGCCATGGCCCATGCCGCAGACCGCGCGGGGCTGTTCCGCATGTCCTCGGAGTTTGATGCGGTGCGCGAGCGGCTGGCCTATCTGCGCGACCACCCGGAGCTTGGCAGTCTCGAGCCGGACCTGCTCGAAGTGGCGGCGCAGATGTCGCATATCAGCCAGGAACTGGCCGATGTCTATTCCGACGACAAGGTGGCGCGCGCCCGCGCCTTTCTGCGCCAGCGGCAGGAAGAGGTGGAGGCGTTCAATGCCCGGCTCGATCAGGCCAAGGCGATCAGCCGGGAATTGCGCCATTGGGCGCATGAGGTGGACCTTGAGGAAAGCGTCGCCGCCAGCCAGCTTACCCGCCTGCGTGACGAGTTGCGCGCTGTGCTGCCCGAGTTGGGCATGGAAGAGACGCTGCGCAGTGACGGCACGGTGATAGACCTCGGCAAGAAGGCTGCCGAATAGGGCGTGGCGCTGTGCGAGGGCTTGTGGCCTGAAGGGGACGGTCGCCTCCTGTCCCCCGCGCGGAATCAAGGCGTGCCCCGCACGCCGCCGCGCGAGCGCCCCCCACCCGCGTTTCGCGTTTGACGCCCCCCGCGCGCTCGGGCATGTCAGGCCATGGCCAAGCCGTCCTCTTTCACCTGCACCGCCTGCGGTGCCACGCATAACCGCTGGTCGGGGCGCTGCGAGGCCTGCGGCGAATGGAATTCCATCATCGAGGAGGCCCCCCTGTCCGAGGGCCCCAAGGGGCGCGGCCTTGGCGCGCGGCGCGGCAGCACCATCGCGCTCAGCGATCTGGCCTCCGACGAACCGCCACCGCCGCGCACCCTGTCGGGCATGGCCGAGCTTGACCGGGTTCTGGGCGGCGGGCTTGTGCCCGCGAGTGCCATCCTTGTCGGCGGCGATCCCGGCATCGGCAAGTCCACGCTCTTGTTGCAGGCCGCCGCGCTCTTTGCCCGGGCGGGGCTGAAAACCGTCTATGTCACGGGCGAGGAGGCGCGCGCACAGGTGCGGATGCGCGCCGAGCGGCTGGACCTGCGCGCCGCCCCGGTCAAACTTGCCGCCGCCACCGCGCTGCGCGACATCCTGACCACGCTGGAGGCGGAAAAGCCCGATCTGGTGATCATCGATTCGATCCAGACGATGTGGTCGGACGCGATCGAGGCCGCACCCGGCAGCGTGTCCCAGGTGCGCGCCGCCGCGCATGAGCTGACCAGCTTCGCCAAGCGCAGCGGCGCCAGCGTCGTGCTGGTGGGCCATGTCACCAAGGACGGCCAGATCGCGGGCCCGCGCGTGGTCGAGCACATGGTCGATTGCGTGCTCTATTTCGAGGGCGAGCGCGGGCATCAGTTCCGCATCCTGCGCTCGGTCAAGAACCGCTTTGGCCCCGCCGACGAGATCGGCGTGTTCGAGATGACCGGCAGCGGTCTGGCCGAGGTGGCCAACCCCTCGGCCCTCTTTCTCGCGGGGCGCGGCGCGCCCGCCCCCGGTTCGGTGGTTTTCGCGGGCGTCGAGGGCACGCGGCCCCTGCTGGTCGAATTGCAGGCGCTGGTCGCCCCCACGCCGCACGCGCAACCGCGCCGTGCCGTGGTCGGCTGGGACGGGGCGCGGCTGGCGATGATTCTCGCCGTGCTGGAGGCGCGCTGCGGCATCCCCTTTGCCGGGCTCGATGTCTATCTCAACGTGGCGGGGGGCCTGCGCATCACCGAACCTGCCGCCGATCTGGCAGTGGCCGCCGCCCTCCTGAGCGCGCGCGAGGATGTGGCCTTGCCGCCCGAAACGGTGGTTTTCGGCGAAATCAGCCTCTCGGGCGCGCTGCGCCCCGTGGGCCAGACCGAAAACAGGTTGAAAGAGGCGCAAAAACTTGGTTTCACCAGCGCAATCGTGCCGTCGGGGGGAAAGACCGGCGGTGACAGCGGCCTCAGCCTGACCCGGATGGGCGATCTGGTGTCGTTCGTGGGTGAGGTATTCGGCGCAGGTTGAGCGCGCCCAAGGGACAGGACAAGGCATGGACGGGTTTACCATCATCGACGGGGTCGTGGCGCTCTTCATCGTGCTGTCCGCGCTTCTGGCCTATTCGCGCGGACTGGTGCGAGAGGCGCTGGCCATCGCGGGCTGGGTCGTGGCGGGCTTTGCCGCCTTCATCTTCGCGCCGCAGGTGGAACCGCTGGTCAAGGAAGTGCCCGTGGTGGGCGAGTTCATCGCCGACAGCTGCGAGCTGAGCATGATCGGTGCCTTTGCCGCCGTCTTTGCCGTGACGCTCATCATTGCCTCGCTGATCACGCCACTGTTTTCGTCGCTGGTGCAACGCTCGGTGCTGGGCGGGCTGGATCAGGGGCTTGGCTTCATCTTCGGGGTGGCGCGCGGCGTGCTGCTCATCGCCATCGCCTATTTTGTCTACGACACGGTGGTGAGCGCGCAATCCATCGCCATCATCGACGACAGCCGCTCGGCGCGGGTCTTTTCGCAACTGACCGGGGCGATCGAGGGACGCGATCCCGAACAGGCGCTCGGCTGGATCACCCGCCAATACGAGCAGCTTGTCGGGGCCTGCGACGCAACCAGTCTCTGACGGCTGACCCAACGTAAGGCGGGGCCGCGCCTTCGTGATAGTTTCGTGACACCGGCGGCGCGAGGGCTTATGAGGGGGTCCAAGCGACCTGCCCGGATTCGGAGACTGCCCTTGTCCCCCCAGATGCCCCCCGCCCACCCGTTCGACGATGACAAGCTGCGCGAGGAGTGCGGCATATTCGGCGTCATCGGCCTGTCGGATGCCGCCAATTTCGTGGCCCTCGGCCTGCACGCCCTGCAACATCGCGGGCAAGAGGCCGGCGGCATTGTCAGCCACGATCCCGAACAGGGGTTCAACTCGGTGCGCCGATTCGGCTATGTGCGCGACAATTTCACCCGCGCTTCGCTGATGGAAAGCCTGCCGGGGCCGCTGGCCATCGGCCATGTGCGCTATTCCACCGCCGGATCGAAGGGGGCAGCGATCCGCGATGTGCAGCCCTTCTTCGGCGAGTTCTCCATGGGCGGCGCGGCCATTGCCCATAACGGCAACATCACCAATGCCGATGCGCTGCGAAAGGAGTTGATCGAGCGCGGTTCGATCTTCCAGTCCGGCTCTGACAGCGAATGCATCATTCACCTCATGGCCCGCTCGCTGCAACGCAACATCGTTGAGCGGATGGAGGATGCGCTGCGCCGGGTCGAGGGGGCGTTTTCCGTGGTGGCCATGACCCGCTCCAAGCTCATCGGCGTGCGCGATCCTCTGGGCGTGCGCCCGTTGGTGCTGGGGCAATTGGGCGACGGCTGGGTGCTCAGCTCCGAGACCTGCGCGCTTGACATCATCGGCGCGCAGCTCGTGCGAGAGATCGAGCCGGGCGAAATGGTGGTGATTTCCGCCAAGAGCGGCGTCGAGAGCCATTTCCCGTTTCGCCGCCAACCGTCCAAGTTCTGCATCTTCGAGCATGTCTATTTCTCACGCCCCGATTCGCTCATCGGCGGGCGCTCGGTCTATGAGACGCGCCACCAGATCGGCGTGGAACTGGCGCGCGAAGCCCCCGTCGAGGCCGATCTCGTCTGCCCCGTGCCCGACAGCGGCACCCCGGCCGCCATCGGCTACAGCCAGGAATCGGGCATTCCCTTTGCCATGGGGATCATCCGCAATCAGTATATGGGTCGCACCTTCATCGAGCCGACCGAGCAGATCCGCAACATGGGTGTGCGCCTCAAGCTCAACGTCAACCGCGCGCTGATCAAGGGCAAACGCGTGGTCCTTGTGGATGACAGCGTGGTGCGCGGCACCACCAGCCGCAAGATCAAGGAAATGGTGCTCGACGCGGGCGCGGCCGAGGTGCATTTCCGCATCGCCTCGCCGCCGACGGCGTGGCCCTGTTTCTACGGTGTGGACACGCCGCAGCGCGAGAAACTTCTGGCGGCCACCATGTCCGAAGACGAAATGCGCGCGCATTTGCAGGTGGACAGCCTGCGGTTCATCACGCTCGACGGGCTTTACCGCGCCGTGGGTCAGGCCACCGGGCGCAACGCCGCCTGCCCGCAATATTGCGATGCCTGTTTCTCGGGCGACTATCCTGTTGCCCCCTCGGACATGATCGAAAAGGGGTTTGTCCTCAAGGCCGCCGCCGAATAGGCAGGATCGCGCGCACGCGCGCCGCGCCAACGGCGGGGTTTCGCCGCAACGCAGCATACCCCCTTCCCCCTGCCTGCCACTCTGACTAGATCGCCCGTCACCGCAACGTCAGACAGGCATATCATGAGCGATCAGACAGAGACCCCGGCCGCGACCCTCGCCGCCGCAACCGCGAGCGCGGACTTCCCCCGGCGCGGTCCGGCCCTTATCGGCACGCTGCATGGGCCAGAGACCGCGCGCGCGCTCCTGCGGAGCGAGAGCGGCGAAATCCGCACCGTCGAGACCGGCGCGCGCATCGGCACCGCCACCGTCGCGGCCATCGGCGAGGGCGTGGTGATCCTCAATGACCGGGGCCGCGCGCAACGGCTTGAAATGCCGCGCGGCTGAGCCTGCCCGCCCTTGCCCCGCCCCCCCGCAGCGCATAGACAGAAACGCGGATGCAACGGACGGGATCGAGGTCAGCCATGGCAGGCAAGGGCATTTCCAGGGGCGCAATGTGGGTTCTGATGGGGCTTCTCATCATCGGGCTTGGCGGCTTCGGCGTAACCAATCTCGGCGGGGCCGTGCGCAGCGTGGGCCAGGTCGGCACCGCAGAGATCGACGTGAACACCTATGCCCGCGCGCTGCGCGATGAAATGAACGCGCTCGCCGCACAACGCGGTGCGCCGATCAGCTTCGCGCAGGCCCGCGAGGCGGGGCTTGATCAGCGGGTGCTGGCCCAGCTTGTCGCGCGCGCGGCGCTGGAACACGAGGCGGGCGCGCTCGGGCTCTCCGTGGGTGACGAGACGCTGCGCCGCGAAATCCTCGCCATTCCCGGCTTTCGCGCCGCCGACGGCAGCTTCGACCGTCAGGCCTATCGCTTTGCGCTGCAACAGTCGGGGCTGAACGAGACCCAGTTCGAACAAAGCATCCGCGCCGAGACTGCGGCCACGCTGGTGCAGGCGGCGGCGCTTGCGGGTCTGCGCCCTCCGGCCACCTATACCGGCGCGATGATCGACTGGCTGGGCGAGGGCCGCAGCCTTGCCTTCGCCACGCTCGACCGCAGCGATCTGGAAGCCGGCCTGCCCGAGCCGTCCGAGGAGGATCTGCGCGCCTACCACCAGAGCCACCTGCCCGACTTCACCACGCCCGAGGCGCGCCGCCTGACCTATGTCCAGGTGACGCCGGAGATGCTGCTCGATACGGTCGAGGTGGACGAGGCCACGCTGCTGGCCGCCTACGCTGAGCGCGCGAGCGAATACAACCTGCCCGAACGCCGCCTTGTGGAGCGGCTCGTCTTCGCCGACGAGGCTGCCGCCACCCGCGCGATGGAGCGTCTGGCGCAAGGCATCCGCTTGGAAATGCTGGTCTCCGAACGTGGCCTCGACATGGCCGATATCGACATGGGCGATGTCACCGCCGCCGATCTCGGCGCGGGCGCCGACACGGTCTTTGCCGCCCCCGTGGGCGAGGTGGTGGGACCGGTCGAAACCAGTCTCGGCCCGGCGCTTTTTCGCGTCAACGCCGTGCTCTCTGCGCAGGAGACACCCTTCGAGGAGGCCCGCGCCGAGTTGCGCGACGCGCTCGCACTCGACCGCGCGCGGCGCGTGATCGACACGCTCGGGCAATCCGCCGACGACCTTCTGGCCGGCGGGGCCACGCTCGAGGATGTGGCGCGCGAAACCGAGCTGGAACTGGGGCAGATCGACTGGCACGCCGGAAATTCAGAGGGGATCGCAGGCTATCCCTCGTTCCGCCGCGCCGCCGGGGAGGTGCGCGAAAGCAGCTATCCCAAGGTCGAGCAACTCGAGGATGGCGGCATCTTCGCGCTGCGTCTCGACGGGATCATCGAGCCCCGCATCCTGCCGCTTGACGAGGTGCGCGACGCGGTGCGCGCGGGCTGGCGCGCCGAGGCCACCGTGGCCGCGCTGCGCGCGCAGGCCGAACCGCTGGCCGAGGCGCTCGGACGCGGCGAGAGCTTTGCCGATCTCGGCCTCGCCGCCACCGAGGTCACGGACATCACCCGCCGCGACTATCGCGCCGACGCGCCGCCCGAATTCATCGACACGGTGTTCGACATGACGGCCGGCGAGGTGCGCGTGATCGAGGGCACGGCGCGGCTGTTCGTGCTGCGGCTCGACAGCATTCGCCCGGCCGACGCGGACGATCCCGACATCGCCCGCATCGCCGAAGCACTGGGCGAACAGGTCACCGCCGATCTTGGCCAGGACCTGTTTCAGCTACTGGCCGACGATATCCGCGCCCGCGCGGGCGTTACACTCGATCAGGCGGCGCTCAACGCCGTGCACGCCAACTTCAACTGAGGACTGCCCGCCTTGGATCTGACCCCCGATTACGACAGCTTCGCCCGCGCCTTCGAGGCGGGGGAAAACCAGGTGGTCTATACGCGCCTTGCCGCCGATCTCGACACGCCCGTGTCGCTCATGCTCAAGCTGACGGGGGCTGCGCGCGATGCGTTCCTGCTCGAATCGGTGACGGGCGGCGAGGTGCGCGGGCGCTACTCGATCATCGGCATGAAGCCTGACGTGATCTGGCAGTGCCAGGGCCAGAGCAGCCGCATCAACCGCGCCGCGCGCTTTGACCCGGACGCCTATCAGCCGCAGGACGGCGACCCGCTCGCCAATCTGCGCGCGCTCATCAGTGAGAGCCGGATCGCCCTGCCCGAGGACCTGCCCGCCGCCAGTGCCGGGCTCTTCGGCTATCTGGGCTATGACATGATCCGGCTGGTGGAACACCTGCCCGACGTGCCGCCCGACACGCTCGGCCTGCCCGACGCGGTGCTGATGCGCCCCTCGGTCGTCGCGGTGCTTGATGGCGTCAAGGGCGAGGTGATCGTCGTCGCCCCCGCCTGGGCCGGAGCGGGGCAATCGGCGCGCGCGGCCTATGCGCAGGCTGCCGAGCGGGTGATGGACGCGGTGCGCGACCTCGAGCGCGCCCTGCCGCAGGCCAGCCGCAGCCTTGGCGCGGCCCATGAGGACGCGGCCCCGGTGTCGAACTTCACCCGCGAGGGCTACAAGGCGGCGGTGGAGAAGGCGCGCGACTATATCCGGGCGGGCGACATCTTTCAGGTGGTGCCGTCGCAGCGCTGGACGCAGCCTTTCCCCCGTCCGCCATTTTCACTTTATCGCTCTTTACGGCGTACAAACCCGTCTCCTTTCATGTTCTATTTCAACTTCGGCGGCTTCCAGGTGATCGGGGCCAGCCCCGAGATACTTGTCCGCGTCTTCGGGCAAGAGGTGACGATCCGCCCCATCGCGGGCACGCGCCCGCGCGGGGCCACCCCCGAGGAGGATCGCGCGCTCGAGGCCGATCTGCTGGCCGATGGCAAGGAACTGGCCGAACATCTCATGCTGCTCGATCTGGGGCGCAACGACGTGGGCCGCGTGGCGCGCACCGGCACCGTGCGCCCGACCGAGCAATTCGTGATCGAACGCTACAGCCACGTCATGCACATTGTCTCGAACGTGGTGGGAGAGTTGTCAGACGAGCATGACGCGCTCTCGGCCCTTCTGGCCGGCCTGCCTGCGGGCACCGTCTCGGGCGCGCCCAAGGTGCGCGCCATGCAGATCATCGACGAGCTGGAGCCGGAAAAACGCGGCGTCTATGGCGGCGGCGTCGGCTATTTCAGCGCGGGCGGCGACATGGATGTGTGCATCGCGCTACGCACGGCGGTGGTGAAGGACGAAAAGCTTTACATTCAGGCGGGCGGCGGGGTGGTCTATGACAGCGACCCCGAGGCCGAATACATGGAGACGGTCCACAAATCCAACGCCATCCGCCGCGCGGCGGCGGATGCGGCACGTTTCGACGGTGGCGGCGACGGCTGAACGCACGCAAGAATTTCATCCGAAATTCTTGCCGGAAATTCTTCGAACGAAGAATTTCGCTGCGACCGCGCCGTTGCACAGTTGATCCATGTCAAGGCACCTGTTCCACGAGGATATATTCTTAAGCAAGAATATATCAGGAGACCTGCCATGCCCCCCCTGCCCCGCCGCGCCGCAACCGCGATCCTGGCTCTTGCCCTCGCGCTTGGCCCCGTGGCCCTTGCCGCAGCACCGCTCTCATTCAGCGAACCGGTGGCCGCCGATGCCCTGCCCGCATCCAAGCAAACCGCCACCGGGCTTTACATCACCGCCGCCGACGCCGCGCGCGTGCTTGCCGACCATCCCAATGTTGCCCTTGTGGATGTGCGCACCCCGGCGGAAATCACGCTGATCGGCTACGCCACCCCCACCGCCGCGCATATCCCGGCGCAGTTGCTCGACGCCGAGCCTGCATTCAGCAAGGGCAGTTACAAGATGGTGGACAATCCCGCTTTCACCGACGAGTTCAACGCCTGGCTCGCCAGCGACGCGGCCAAGGGAATTGACACCGTGCTCATCACCTGCCGCTCGGGCGGGCGCAGCGCCGCCGCCATCGCCAAGCTGGCCGAGACAGGGGTGAGCGTGGCGCTTTACAACGTCGTCGACGGGTTCGAAGGCGACAAGGGCGAGAGCGGCGCGCGCGATGTGAACGGCTGGCGCAACGCGGGCCTGCCCTGGACCTACACGATCCGCGAGGGGCTGCGTCCCGGCCATAACTGAGCCTTGCCGGACCCTCGCGCGTCAGGCATGAGGCGGGCATGACCCGCCTCATCCTCTTCAACAAGCCTTACGGCGTGCTCTCGCAGTTCACCGACCGGGGCACCGAGGACAGCCCGCGCGCCACGCTCTCGGATTTCATCGACCTGGCGCGCGTCTATCCCGCCGGACGGCTTGATCGTGACAGCGAGGGGCTGTTGCTCCTGACCGATGACGGGCGCTTGCAGGCGCGCATCGCCTCACCCCGGTTCAAGACTGCGAAAACCTATCTTGTGCAGGTCGAGGGGGTGCCGGATGACGCGGCCCTTGCCGCCCTGCGCGCGGGTGTCACGCTCAACGACGGCCCCACGCGCCCGGCCCGCGTCCGCCGCATCGACCCACCCGCCCTCTGGGAGCGCACGCCCCCGGTGCGCTATCGCAAATCCGTGCCGGATTGCTGGCTGGAACTGATGATCACCGAAGGGCGCAACCGTCAGGTGCGGCGCATGACGGCGCATGTGGGCCACCCCACTTTGCGCCTTGTGCGCTGGCGGATTGGCGAGTGGGCCCTTGACGGTCTTGCCCCTGGAGCGTGGCGCGACGCCTGAGCGCTCAGGCCGCCCCGCGCGTTACGTCATGGGCGTAAATCCAGTCGAATTGCCGGACCATGCGTTCGGGTGCCAGCGCACCGCCTGCGCGCAGCGCGGTATGCGCGGCCCAGCGGAGCGGCGGAAAACTGAGGTGATATTTCCACGCATTGCGGCTTGCCGCCTCGACCACGCGGCGGGCGCGGCCCTCGCGCCGTGCCTGATAGCGCGCCAGCCCGTCGCCGACCGTCTCCGCCCGTGTCAGCGCATCGGCCAGAACCCAGGCATCCTCCAGCGCCATGCAGGCCCCCTGCGCCATGAAGGGCAAGGTGGGATGGGCCGCATCACCGAGGATCGCCACGCCACCCCGGTGCCAGACCCGCGCCACCGGATGCCGGAAGAGACCCCACAGATGCACCGTCCCGACCGCCGCCAGCATCTCGCGCACCTCGCCGCCGAAATCGGCGAAGGCCGCGCGCAACGCCTGCGGGTCGTCGGTCTGGCTCCAGCTTTCCGAGGTCCAGGCCGCGCGCTCCTGCACCGCGACAAGGTTGAGAAGACTGCCCTCGCGCAACGGATAACTGACCACATGCCGCAGCGGCCCCATATGCACGCGCACCTCCGGCCCGCGCCCCGTGTGGTTGGGGATGAGCGCGCGCCACGCCACCTGCCGGGTGAAGAACGGCGCGGTGATGCCATTGAGCGCGGTGCGCGCCACCGAATGCAGCCCGTCGGCCCCGATCACCAGATCCGCCTCGAAAGCGGCGCCGCTTGCCGTCTCGACACGCGGGCGCGCCCCCGGTGCCACGCCCGTCACCTTCTGCAACAACCGGAACCGCACGCCCGCCGCCCGCGCGCCCTCGGCCAGGAGGTCGATCAGGTCGGCGCGGTGCACGAAATGATAGTCGGCCCGCGCCAGCCGCCCGAGATCGAGCCGCAGCACCTCGCCGCCGCGATAGTCGCAGAGCTGCACCGCCGCGCCGCGCATCGAGCGCAGGGCATCCCCCAACCCAAGCGCGGCCAGCACGGCAAACCCGTTCGGGCTGATCTGAAGTCCGGCACCGACCTCGGATATTTCGGCGGCCTGCTCCATCACCGTCACATCCGCACCGCGCAGCGCCAGCGCGCGCGCCACCGCAAGCCCGCCGATCCCTGCGCCGATCACGGCGATTTTCGTGTCGTCGAGCCGCATCGACCCCTTTCCCGAAACGACACGCGCCGGAGACATGGCCCCGGCGCGCGTGATCCCTGCCACAAACCGAGGCGGCGCGCCTCACTCGTCGCGGTGCACCTTTTCGCGCCGCTCGTGACGCTCCTGCGCTTCCAGCGTCATCGTGGCGATGGGGCGCGCATCGAGCCGCTTGAGGCTGATCGGCTCGCCCGTTTTCTCGCAATAGCCGAATTCCCCCTCTTCGATCCGTCGCAGCGCCGCATCGATCTTTATCACCAGCTTGCGCTGGCGGTCCCGGGTGCGCAATTCAAGGGCGCGGTCCGTCTCTTCGCTGGCGCGGTCGGCCACATCCGGTATCGCGCGCGTGCCGTCCTGCAGCGCCTCTATCGTCTCGCGGCTGCCCTCCAGCAATTCGAGCCGCCAGTTCACCAGCTTGCGGCGGAAATATTCAAGCTGCCGTTCGTTCATGAACGGCTCGTCCTCCGCCGGCTGATAATCCTCAGGCAAGAACACTTCGGCTTTCATCTCGATCCCCTCATCAAGGCCCGTGTCCGGCATTCGTCACTCCCCAGACAATTTCTGTCTTCGAGCGCTCAATTACACGCAGGGTCGGGGATTGTCACTAGCCAATCACGCGCCATTGATGTGACGCCGCGAACCCATTAGTTTCCCCGCAAGACGCTCCGCCCTGATGCGCGAAAGGATTGATACAGCGATGAAATTCGAGGGAACCGAAGCCTATGTGGCGACCCGTGACCTGACCGTTGCGGTCAATGCCGCCGTGACGCTGGAGCGGCCCTTGCTGGTCAAGGGCGAGCCGGGCACCGGCAAGACCGAACTGGCGCGACAGGTGGCGCAGGCGCTCGGCATGCGGCTGATCGAGTGGCATGTGAAATCGACCACGCGCGCGGCGCAGGGCCTTTATGAATACGATGCCGTCTCGCGCCTGCGCGACAGTCAGTTGGGCGACGAGCGGGTGCATGACGTGGCCAATTACATCCGCCGCGGCAAGCTCTGGGAGGCGTTCGCGTCCGAGGCGCGCGTCGTGCTGCTCATCGACGAGATCGACAAGGCCGATATCGAGTTTCCCAACGACCTGTTGCAGGAACTCGACCGGATGGAATTCCACGTCTACGAGACCGGCGAGACGATCCGCGCGCGCCACCGTCCCGTCATCATCATCACGTCGAACAACGAAAAGGAACTGCCCGATGCCTTCCTGCGGCGGTGCTTTTTCCATTACATCCGCTTCCCCGATCCCGAGACGATGAAGCGCATCGTCGCCGTCCACCATCCCGGCATCAAGGAGGCGCTTCTGACCACCGCGCTCACGCAATTCTACGAGATCCGCGAACAGCCGGGGCTGAAGAAAAAGCCCTCCACCTCCGAGGTGCTCGACTGGCTCAAGCTGTTGCTGGCCGAAGATCTGGCGCCCGAGGACCTGCGCCGCGACGGGGCGGATGCCCTGCCAAGGCTCCACGGCGCGCTTTTGAAGAACGAACAGGATGTGCATCTCTTCGAGCGGCTGGCCTTCATGGCGCGACGGCAACGGTAAATATGGATTTTCTGCTATTATGGGCTGACAGCGTGGAATATTTCGGTCATTACTTTCACTGAATAAACCTTTCACTCATGGGGTCGCCGCATGACACATGCCCGCGTGATGACCCTGGTGCAATGGGCGCAGGGAAGCGACTGGCGGCTTGCGCTGCAACATGCCTGCCCCGATCCGGCGCTGGTCTGGATCACGCGCGGGCAGGGTCTGGCGATCGTGGAAGGGGTGCGGCGCGGGCTTGGCGTGCATAACGCGCTGGTGCTGCCTGCGGGCACGATGTTCTCGCTCGAGACGGGCAAGACCGGCTTCGGTCTCGTCTGCGAGATTCCCCGGCACAGCGCCGCGCCCATGCCCGACAGCCCGCACCATCTGCGCATCCGCGATGTGACGGGCCAGAACGAATTGACCCTGCTCTTCGAGGCGATGAGCCGCGAACAGAACGACGCGCGCCCGTTCGCGAGCGAGGTGCTCGACGCGCTTGCCGCACAGATGAGCGTCTGGCTGCGCCGTGCCCTCATCGCCCATCCCCAAGAGCCGCGCCCCCCTGCCGCCGAACGGCTGGTGCGCGCCTATGCGGCCCTGATCGAGCGCCATCTTGGCGAGGGGCTGAGCGTGGCCGATCACGCCCGCAACCTTGGCGTCACACCCACCCATCTGACGCGCACCTGTCGCAGGCTCTCGGGGCTGAGCGCGGCCGACCTGCTGACCCAACGCAGCCTCCATGCCGCGCGCGACCTCATCGAGACCACCGCGCGCCCGATGGCCGACATCGCCGCCAGTCTCGGCTTCGGCAGCGCCGCCTATTTCTCGCGCTTCATCCTGCATCATACCGGGCACACGCCGTCGCAACTGCGCAGCGCCGCGCGCGCCCGTCTGCGCACGAAACCGGCTCTCTGACCCCGCTCACGGGTTGCGCCCGCAGTGCGGCCCATGTCTAATGGCCCCACCGCCAAGCGAAAGCCACCGCCATGCCGCGCCGTGCCCCGTCCCGCCATCCTGCCACCGACGGCCTTTTGCGCGACCTGCGCAGCGGGCTTCTCGGGCGGCGCGAATTTCTCAGCCGGGCCACGGCGCTCGGGCTTGGGGCGGCGGCGGCCTATACGCTTGGCGGTTTGCCACGCGCCGCACATGCCGCAACACCCGTGCGGGGCGGCACCCTGCGCATCCAGCAAAGCGTCAAGGCGCTGCGCGATCCACGCGCCTATGACTGGAGCGAAATGGCCAACCTGACGCGCGGATTCCTCGAATATCTCGTGGAATATCGCCGCGACGGCACGTTTCATCCGATGTTGCTGGAGGGGTGGGAGGTGAGCGACAACGCCACCCGCTACACCTTGCGCTTGCGCCCGGGCGTGCGCTGGAACAACGGCGATGCCTTCACCGCCGCCGATGTCGCCCATAATGTCACCCGCTGGTGCGACAGCACCGCGCCGGGCAATTCCATGGCCACGCGCTGCGCGGCGCTGATCGACCCGGCGACGGGCCGCGCGCGCGACGGTGCCATCACGGTGCGCGATCCGCTCACCGTCGATCTGGTCCTTGCCAAACCGGATATCGCGCTCATCGCCAATTTCTCGGACTATCCCGCAGCCGTCACCCACCCGAGCTATGAGGGGGGCGACCCGTTTGAGCATGGCATCGGCACCGGACCGTTCCGGCCCGTCAGCCTCGAGGTCGGGCATCGCTGCATCCTCGAGCGCGATATCACCCATGACTGGTGGGGCCGCGCGGTGCTTGGCGGGCCATGGCTCGACCGGGTGGAATTCATCGACCTGGGCACCAACCCCGCGACATGGCTCGCCGCCGCCGAAGCGGCTGAGATCGACCTCCTCTACGAGAGCGTCGGCGCCTTCGTTCCGGCGATGGACGCGATCGGCTGGCAGGCGACCGAGACGCCGAGTGCGGCCACCATCGTGTTTCGCGGCATGCAGGGTGACCGGATGGTGGGCACCAACCCCTATGCCCGCCGCAACGTCCGCCGCGCGCTGGCGCTGGCCGTCGACAATACCATCTGTCTGGAACTGGGCCATGACGGGCGCGGCACGGTGGCCGAAAACGACCATGTCAGCCCCCTGCACCCCGCCCATGCCGATCTTGGCCCGTCGCCCTACGACCCCACCGAGGCGCGCCGCCTTGTCACGGAGGCCGGGCTTCTGGGCTTTCGCCACGAGCTTGTCACCGTCGATGACGAATGGCAGCGCAACACCGGCGACGCGGTGGCGGCGCAGTTGCGCGACGCGGGGCTGCGGGTGCAGCGGCGCATCGTGCCGGGGGCCAGTTTCTGGGCCAACTGGCGCGCCTACCCGTTCTCGGGCACGCAATGGAACCACCGACCGCTGGACGTTCAGGCGCTTGGCCTTGCCTATCGCACGGGGGCTGCGTGGAACGAGACCGGCTTCAGCGATGCGGAATTCGACGCGCTTCTGGATCAGGCCACGGGGCTTGTGGACACGGTCGCGCGGCGCGCGGTCATGGCGCGGCTTCAGACCATCCTGCGCGAGGAAGGCGTGATCATCCAGCCCTATTGGCGGGCGCTCTTCAACCATCACAATGGGCGGGTTCTCAACGCCGAGAAGCATCCGGCGCATGAAATCCACCTGCACCGGATCGGATTTGCACCCTAGTGTCCGGTACCCGACACGAGGTGCCCGGTACCGTGGCGAGTGGCCGTTCTTGGCCTGAAGGGGACGTTGGGGGAGCCGCGCATCGGCGGGCCGCGGTGCGGCGATCCAACGTTCGTTTGGCAGCACTTTATCGTGCCAAATCCGAAAAACCTCATGGCATGGCGCTGGTTGCAGCCAAATCGCCGTGCCGGGGGGCGGCCCGGCGATGCGCGGCGGCGCGCCAAGGCGCGCCTCGATTCCGCGCAAGGGGGCTTTGCCGTCAACGTCCCCTTCAGGCCAGTTGCGATCCGCCCCCCCATAACCCCGGCATCATGAGCCGCCTCTTGCCAATCGCCCCGTGACGGGCCACGAAAGGGCCATGGACGGCCATGCATTCACCCTTGCGGGCGCCACGCTCACGGCCCTGCCCTCGGGCGCGCTCTATTGGGAGGCGCGCAATCTTCTATGCGTCTCGGACCTGCATCTCGGCAAGGCGCTGCGCCGCGCGCGCGCCGGAGAGCCGCCCCTGCCCCCCTACGAGACGCGCGACACGCTGACCCGGTTCGAATTTGACCTGCGCCGGACCGGGGCCGCCACGGTGATCTGCCTCGGCGACAGTTTCGACGACACGCAAGCCGCCCGCTCCCTGCCCGAGGCCGAACGGCTCTGGATCGCGAAATTGCAGGCGGGCCGCCGCTGGGTCTGGATCGAGGGCAATCACGATCCCGGCCCGGTGGCCCTTGGCGGCGCGCATCTGGCCGAACTGCCCGAACCGCCGCTGACGTTTCGCCACATCGCAAGGCCGGGGCAATCGGGAGAGATATCCGGGCATTACCACCCCAAGATGCGGCTTGCGCTGCGCGGCCAGTCGATCAGCCGCCCGGCCTTTCTGATCGACAGCGACCGGGTGATCCTGCCCGCCTATGGCACCTATACCGGCGGGCTGAGTTGCGAGGATGCTGCCCTGACCGGCCTCATGCGCGCAGAGGCGCTTGCCGTGCTCACCGGCCACAAGACCCACGTCCTGCCGATGCGCGCGCGCCGTTGAGCGTGGGTCATTCGCCCTTGCGGGCGACCTCGTTCACCGCCGATTCGGGCGTTTCGACAGCGGCGCGCGCGGCGTCACTCTCATAGCTGGCCCAGGGCCGGTCAGAGCCGGTGGGCGGCAGGTCTTCGGGCTTGTGCCCCAGATGCAGATGCACCTTTGCAATGAAATGCCCGGTGATCGGCGCGGTCAGGAACAGAAACAGCGTGATCATCAACTCGTGAAACGAAAACCGCCCCAGCACGAATTCGAAATAGAGCATCGAGGCGATGAGCGCGCCCCCCACCCCCAGCGTCGTCGCCTTGGTCGGCGCATGCAGGCGCATCATCGGATCGGGCAGCTTGATGATCCCGATGGAACCCACGAGACCGAAGATGCCGCTGATCACGAGGCTGGCCGAGATGAGGATATCAACGATCATGGCACGCCCCTATTCGATGATGTCGCCGCGCAGCAGATAGCGCGTGTAGGAGACAGTGGAGATGAAACCGGTCATGGCAATGAGCATCGACGCCTCGAAATAGACCGCCGTCCCCTCAAGGATGCCGAACAGAGCCAGAAGTGCGATGGCGTTGATCACCATCGTATCGAGCGCGAGGATACGGTCGCCCACGGTGGGCGCGTTCACGATCCGGTAGATATTGAGCAAAAGCGCCAGACCGAAACAACCGAAAGCAAAGGTGAGGGCGTATCCGATCATTCGAAAATCTCCATCAGCCGACGCTCGTAGCGCGCCTTGATCTCGTCGCGCACCGCCTCGGGGTCCGGCGCATCGAGGCAATGCACCAGAAGGCTGCGCCCGTCCGCCGACAGATCGCTCGACACCGTGCCCGGTGTCATGGTGATCGTGCCCGCAAGCACGGTGATCGCCTCGGGCGTTTTCAGGTCCAGCGGGATCGTCACCCATGCCGGGCGCGTGTTTGCATTGGCCTTGAAGAGGATGATCATGGCCACCTGCACATTGGCCACGCAGATATCCCACAGCACCAGCAGCACGTATTCCACGATCCGAGGGATCGAGCGCAGGCGCGGCGTGTTGGGCCAGTAAGGTGCCGTAACCAGCGGGATGAGCACGCCCAGGATCGTCCCGAGCAGCAGGTTGCCGGGTGTCACCTTGTTGACCAGCATCTGCCAGACCACGATCAGCAAGAGCGTGAGATAGGGATGGGGCAGGATCTTGTGCATCATCTCGGTTCCTCCCTAGCCCTGACCCAGAACGGCGGCGATATAGACGGCGGGCGCATGAAGCTGCGCCGCCGTCGCGTCCAGATACCGCATCACCGGCCCCGCCAGCGCCGACAGCGCCACGATCCCGCCCAGAAGCGTGAAACAGGCCACCAGCGGCAGGGCGGGCTGCGGCGCGGGGGCCTCGGCACCCTCGACGCTCTCGGTGCTCTCGGTGGTTTTCCAGAACACCACGCTGCCCGCCTGCGCCATCCCGAGGATCGCCACCAGCGAGGTGCCAAGGATCATCGCCCAGATCAGCCAGACCCCGGCCATGTCGCGCGTGGCGTCAAGCACCAGAAGCTTGCCGATGAAGCCCGAGAGCGGCGGCATCCCGGCGGTGGCGATGGCCGCCCCGAACCAGAGCGCGGTGACAATGCCATGCTGCGCCAGACGCGGCCCCGGCACCAGCGCACCCGCCGTGGCCCCGCGCCGCTCGCGCACCAGATCGACCACGAGAAAGAGAAGCGCGCCCGCCAGCGTCGAATGGATGGCGTAATAGAGCGCCGCCGCCGTCGATGCCTCGGTAAAGCCCGAGATGGCGATGAGGAGCGTCCCCATGGAGCCGATGGCGGCAAAGGCCGCCAGCCGCCCCAGCCGCCGCGCGCCCAAGACCCCGATCATCCCCACGGCCAGCGTCATGAGCGCGCCGTAAAGCAGGATCTTGTCGATCAGCGCCGCCGTCGCGTCGAGGTCAGGGCCGAAGATCAGCGTGTAGAAGCGCAGGATCGCATAGGCCCCCACCTTGGTCATGATGGCAAAGAGGGCCGCCACCGGTGCCGGGGCCTCGGCATAGGTGTTGGGCAGCCAGAAATGCAGCGGCAACAGCGCGGCCTTGATCGCAAAGACCAGAAACAGCAGCATCGCGCCCACGCGCAAGAGCGCGCTGTCATCGGTGGGTATTTCCGCCGCACGCTCGGCCAGGTCGGCCATGTTGAGCGTGCCCGTGACCGCATATATCGTGCCGAGCGCGAACAGGAACAGGGTCGAGCCGAGCAGGTTGTAGATCACGTATTGCACGCCCGCCTTGAGCCTGCGCGCCCCGCCCGCATGGATCATCAGCCCGTAGGAGGCAATCAGCAGCACCTCGAAGAACACGAAGAGGTTGAAGGCGTCGCCGGTGAGAAACGCACCGCAAATGCCCATGAGCTGAAACTGCCAGAGCGGGTGAAAATTGCGCCCGCGCGCATCCCAGCCGGTGCCGATGGCGTAAAGCAGCACGACAAGCGCCAGCGCCGCCGTCAGCGCCACCATCACCGCCGACAGCCGGTCGAGCACCAGCACGATGCCGAAGGGCGCGGGCCAGTTGCCAAGCTCGTAAACCTCGACCGCGCCGGTCCCGGCATGGATCAGCAGGCCAAGCGCCACGGCCAGCAACGCAACGCACCCCGCCACCGAAAAGACGCGCTGCAACCCGATATGATGGCGCATCGCCAGCGTCAGCACCGCCGCCAGCAAGGCAGGCAGCACGACAGGCACGATGATCCAGTGGCTCATGCCCGGCCCTCCCGGCTGTCATCATCCTCGGGCGGCAGGCTTACCCCGTCCTCGCGCGACGACAGATAGGCACCCAGCGCCATCATCACCACCACCGCCGTCATGCCGAACGAGATCACGATCGCCGTCAGCACCAGCGCCTGCGGCAGCGGATCGGTATAGCTCTCGACCCCTTTGCTCAGAACGGGTGGCGCATTGACCACCAGCCGCCCCGTGGAAAAGAGAAACAGGTTGACGGCATAGGTCAGCAGCGACAGCCCGATGATCACCGGGAAGGTCCGCAGCCGCAGCACCAGATAAAGCCCCGCCGCCGTCATCAGCCCGACCGCGCTTGCCATCAGAAGTTCCATGTCACTGACCCTCCGCTGCGTCACGGGCCGGGTCTATATCCATCGGCTCCACGTTCACGGTCTCGCCCGCCCGCCGCGCCATGCTCGACAAGCTGTTGAGCGCCAGCATCACCGCCCCCAGCACGGTCAGGAACACGCCCACGTCAAACGCCATCGCCGTGGCCCATTCAAACTCTTCGATCGGCGGGAAATGCAGATAGCCGTAATCCGAGGTCAGGAAGGGCCGCCCCGCGAGCCAGGCACCGATCCCCGTCACCGTGGCGATCAGCACGCCGACGCCGATGGTGGCGTGATAGGTCACGCGCTGCCGCGCTTCGGCCCAGGCAAAGCCCGAGGCCATGTATTGCATGAGGAACGCAATCGCCACGACCAGGCCGGCGATGAACCCGCCCCCCGGCTCGTTGTGCCCGCGCAGAAAGATATAGGCCCCCACCATCAGCGAAATCGGCATCATCACCCGCGTCGCCACCACCATCATCAGCGGGTGGCGGTCACCCGCCTCGGGCAGCGCCGGTTGATCCCAGTTGGCAAGCCACCGCCCGCCGGCACCGCGCAGCACCGCCTCGGTCAGCGCGAAGATCACCAGCGCGGCAATGCCCAGCACGATGATCTCGCCATAGGTATCAAAGCCCCGGAAATCCACAAGGATCACGTTGACCACATTGGTGCCGCCGCCGCCCTTGTAGGAATTGGCGAGGTGAAAGGCCGAAATGCTCTCGGCGGCGAAATCGCGCACCAGAATGGCATAGGTCAGCCCCGTCACGGCGCCCCCCCCAGCGAGTGCGATCACCGCATCGCGCGCGCGCCGCCCCGGCGTGCTCTCCACCGGCGTCTCGCGCGGCAGGAAGTTGAGCGCCAGAAGCAGCAGGATGACCGTCACCACCTCGACCGAGATCTGCGTCAGTGCCAGATCGGGGGCCGAGAAATAGACGAATGCCAGCGACACCATCAGCCCCACGACGCCAATCAGCACCAGCGCGGTGAAGCGCGCGCGGTGATAGATCACCAGCAACCCGGTCGCCACGACCAGCAGCAGCCAGCCGATCGCCGGGACCGGCGTGATCGGGATCATCTCGCGCGTCGGCGGCCGCAATCCACCGCCCTGCCACGCCAGCCAGCCCGCCGCCAGCACCGCCACGCTGAACACCGCCGCGTTGCGCATCAGCGCGCCGTTGTGCAGCCCGTCCGTCAGCGCGGTCGAGAGCGCGGTCGCCCCCCGCGTCACCGCGTCGAACATCACCTTGGCCTCGGGGCGCGGCACGGCGTTCCACATCCGCATCGAGGGGCCATGCAGCGCCAGCAGCAAAAGCCCGCCCAGAACCGCGACCACCGACATCCAGAAGGCGGGCACCAGCCCGTGCCAGTGATATATTTTCACGTAAGGCTCCGCCCCGGTCACCGCCGCAGCCGCCACCCGCACCAGATCACCGGCGAAGGTCATCGGCATCAGCCCGATCAGCACCACCAGCACGGTCAAAAACGCAGGCGCGGCCCACATGCCGAAACCCGGATCATGCGGCTTGGCGGGGTAATCGGTCCGCTTCGGGCCAAGGAACACATGAGCGATATAGCGCAGCGAATAGGCCACCGAGAAAAGCGCGCCGAGCGTGGCCACCGCCCCCATCAGCCAATGCGGCCCGAACCACTGCGTATGCGCCACCTCCTCCAGCATCATTTCCTTGGACAGGAACCCGTTGAGCGGCGGGATCCCCGCCATCGACAGCGCCGCCACCGTGGCGATGGTAAAGGTGATCGGCATCAGGTGCCGCAGCCCCCCCAACCGCTTGATATCACGGGTATGCGCTTCGTGATCCACAATACCGGCGGTCATGAAGAGCGCCGCCTTGAACGTGGCATGGTTGATGATGTGAAACACCGCCACCATCGCCGCCGCCTTGGTGCCAAGGCCCAGAAGCATGGTGATAAGGCCCAGATGCGAGACCGTCGAAAACGCCAGAAGCGCCTTGAGATCGTCCTTGAAGAGCGCGATCTTGGCCCCGATCACCATTGTAATCAGGCCCGTCGTCGCCACGATCCAGAACCATTCCGGCGTCCCCGCCAGCACCGGCCACATCCGCGCCATCAGGAACAGCCCCGCCTTCACCATCGTGGCCGAATGGAGATAAGCCGAGACCGGCGTGGGCGCGGCCATGGCGTGCGGAAGCCAGAAGTGGAACGGGAACTGCGCCGATTTGGTGAAACAGCCCAGAAGGATCAGGATAAGCGCGGGCAGATACATCGGGCTGGCCTGAATGGCGTCCTTCTGCGTCAGGATCACGCTCAGGTCATAGCTTCCGGCGATGTTGCCCAGGATCAGCATCCCCGCGATCATCGCAAGGCCGCCCATGCCCGTGACCGTCAACGCCATCCGCGCGCCCTGACGGCCCTCGGGCAGATGTTTCCAGTAGCCGATGAGCAGGAAGGACGAGAGCGATGTCAGCTCCCAGAACACCAGCAAAAGCAGGATGTTGTCCGAAAGGACAATCCCCACCATCGCCCCCTGGAACAAGAGCAGATAGGTATAGAACTGACCCATCGGATCCTCGCGCGACAGATAAAACCGCGCATAGAGAATGATCAGCAGGCCGATGCCAAGGATCATGCCCGCAAACAGAAGCCCCAGCCCGTCGAGCATGAAATTGACGTTGAGCCCCAGCGAGGGCAGCCACTCGATGCCAAAGGTCAGCACCTCGCCGCGCATCACCGAGGGCGCACAGATGAGCAGGAAGATCAGCGCAAGGATCGTCGGCAAGGCGGTAAAGGCGGCACAGGTATTGCGCCCCGCCTGAATCATCAGCCCTGGCAGGAGCGCGCCCAGAAACGGCAATGCCGCGATGATCGGCAACAACCCTGCGACGGTCTCCATCACGCCCTGCCCCCTGTCGTGTTCTCCGGGTCCGCTCGCGCATCGCGTGGCGGCCCTTTCCTCTTGTTGTCGGTAATATATGGACAGGTGCCGGGGCAACAAGCCGATTCCGACCGTTTTTCCGGGTATTCCGCGTGGCCTGCGTTCAGGCCGCCCGCGCCATCGCCAGCGTGATCGCCTCGAAATGCCGCAGCACCGGCCAGACAGGCCGGGAATGTTCGGGCAGGCGCGCGCGGTCGAAGCCCGCGAGAAGCGTCCGCGCCACCACCTCCGGCTTGCGCCGCATCCGTCCCAGATAGAGGCTTTCGGTGATCGTGCCCGCAACCTCGATCTCGTCATGTTCGGGCAGGATCAACCCGTGATAGCACACCAGCGGCCCGCCCTCGGCGCGCACCGCCGAAAAGCCGTTGACCAGATGCCGCGCGGGCACCAGAACCGCCTCCTGACCGAACAGATATTCCACGTCAGACCCCCGGATCACCAGTCGCTGATGCGGGGCCACGATGATATCCGCGCGCAACCCGAAATAGGGCGCGCGCAGCCGCACCGGGGCAAAGCTGCCCAGCGCGGGCACGGTGCAGGCCAGGGATTGGAGCACCGGCACCGCCGCGCTGCCCGCCCCGCGCACAAGATCCCCGCGCCGCAGTTTTCCGACATGGACATAGCCGTATGGCACCCGCACCGGCACCAGCCCGCCCAGCCCCGGCATCGGCCCGACCGGCTCGACCGCGTCGGAGAGCGCGGCAAAGATCACCTGCCCGTCCATCTGCCGCTGACGCGGATCGGTAAAGACGGTGCGCAGATCGGCAAGCGGCATCGGATGCGGCGGCGCCAGCGTGACCGAGGTCATCCCCAGCACATCGGGCCGCTCCAGCGTGAGCCGCCCCCAGCGCGCGGGCGCGTCCCAGCTATAGGTGATGCGCAGGCTCTCGCTGCGGTCATCGGGGCGAAACGGCAAGGTGGCATGGCGCAGATCGCCCGCCTGATTTTCCACCAGCACGATCCCCCCAGACGGCAAAAGCTGAAGCGAGAAACTGCCCGCCCAGGGATGCGTGCGCCCGAAGGCCAGAAGCGTTAGCGGTTGCCGCTCGATCGCAGGGCGCGTCTCGATCATCAGCGTGCCGCGCGGCAGGAGCGCGTCGGGTCCGGGCAGCGGACCGGGGTCGACCGACCCGAGCCCGGCGGCGTTGAACTGCCCCCCCTCTCGCGTGCTGAGCGCGATCCAGCCCATTCAGGCCGCCCGTCCCGCCAGAAGCCGTGCCTCGAAGGGGCGCAACATGCGCCGCGCGGCGGGGCTGTAGCCTGCGCCGGTCGCGGGGTCGATCTCGGGGAACAGCGCGCAGATCTCGGCCACGATCCCGGCCTCGAAGCTGCGCGCGGTCTGTGGCCCCGGCAGAAAGCTTTCGGTCAGAAGACCCTCGGACCAGATCAGTTGATGCCGGTCGAAGAGCAGATGCACATAGTCGACCTCGCCCCCCTCGATCCGTCGCACCGAGCGGTCATTCACCAGATCGCGCGCCGCGACCAGAACCTCGCCCTCACCGAACAGAAGTTCGGCAAGGCTGTCGCGGATCAGAACCCGGTGCAGCGGCGAGAGCCGCAGCGCACCGTGCCGCCCGAATGTATCGGGCGCTATGGCGATGGGGGCAAAGGCCCCCGTCGCCGCCACCCGCCGCGTGCCGATCCAGCGCAGCGGTTGCGCGCCCTCGTCCTTGGTCAGCACCAGATCGCCGGGACGAAGCGCCTCTACCGCCACCTCGCCATGGGGCGTGCGGATGCGCGTTCCGGCCACGAAACAGGGCACCGAATCCACGGTGACAAAGCCGACATCGCTCACGCCCGTGCTGCTTGCGACCCCGTAGGTGAAGCTGAACACTTCGGTATCACCATCACCGACCACCGTCACCGTGCCATCGGCATTGAGCTGAAGCTGTTGACCCGAGTTGAGCGTGACGATATCGCCCGCCGCCACCGCCTGCCCGTTGAGATGGGTGATGGTCAGCGTGCCCGCAGTGTTGTTGATGTCATTGCCCAGCAGGTCCAGCACGCGCGAGCCATCGGGAAACAGCGTCGTGCTGTCATCCGTCGCCACCAGCGTGGTC
Organism: Roseovarius sp. MBR-6; assembly: GCF_040547525.1. Lineage (NCBI taxonomy): Bacteria > Pseudomonadati > Pseudomonadota > Alphaproteobacteria > Rhodobacterales > Roseobacteraceae > Roseovarius > Roseovarius sp. MBR-6. Next base: position 172,593 of record NZ_JBEPPW010000004.1, read on the forward strand.
TGCACGCTGTCGGCGGCAATGAGCACGGTCGAATCGTAATTCGCATCGGTCACGTCGGCGATGCCGATACGGATGGAATTCACCTCGCCGGAATTGACCGGAATGGTCAGCGTCAGCGTGAGCGTAAAGCCGTCCATCTCGGTGTTGAACTGATCGCCGGTATTGTCCTGAAAGAGGTTGGGGGCCGATCCGGCGTTCAGATTGTTGGGATCGATATCGCCGTCCCCGATCGAGAGCGGCACCTGCGTGCCATTGATCCAGACGCCGAAGAAATCCTGGAACGCGCCGACGGCGAATTCGGGAAACTCCTCCGAGGCAAAGACGAACTGCATCGTCATGACATCGCCCGTGGGGATGAAATCCACGTCGAGATAGGCCGCGTCGAAGGTGGGCGCCCCGGCGGCGGCGTTGAAATCGGCCACGCCGTTCGGGCCGTTGGAATCGGTCGTGGTGCTGGTGCTCAGGTTCGACTGGAAGAAGTTGTTGTTGGTAAAGCCCCGAAGATCGCCGGTCGAGAACATCACGCCCGTGTCGCCCGGCACCACGCCGGGTGAAATCGCATTGCCGTTCGTATAAATCCCCGAAGAGTCGCGGTCACCCGTGTAGGAGGCGTCGATGACCTGCACACCGTCGCCGAATATCGTCTCGGCCATCTGCATGGCCGATGCGTTTCGGCTGATCGGAATCTCTACGCCTGCAACCATGCCTGCCCACCTCGTCTACGTGAGGCAGCGCCGCAGGCAGCCCTTGGGCCATGACGGAAAGGTGCATTTCGCACGGGTTGTCCCGCGTGCCTGCCGCTCTGTTCCTTGGGCCATCGCGTCCGGTTTTCCGGATCACGTCGGCCCGCCTGCGATTGCTCTTGCCCTGCCTCGGGTTTGTTATTCCTGCCATGATAGCAAACCCTTCCAGCGCTGTTAAGGTTTATTCGCAACCCCGCCGCATTTGCACCCGCCCGCGATCCGCGCTAGCCAATGCGCATCAGATGAAAGGTTGCCCCATGCCCGCCGCCCCGCTCGATCCTGTGCGCCTCACCGTCGATCTTATCCGTTGCCCCTCGGTCACGCCCGAGGAGGGCGGCGCGCTGCGGCTGCTGGAGGGGGTTCTGTCGGAGGCGGGCTTTGCCTGCACCCGCGTGGACCGGGGCGGCATCGCCAATCTCTTTGCCCGCTGGGGCGACAAGGGCGCGGCGCGCAGCTTCGGCTTCAACGGTCATACCGATGTGGTCCCGGTGGGGGATGCGGGCGCCTGGTCCGTGCCCCCTTTCGGCGGGGTCGAGCGTGACGGCGTGCTCTACGGGCGCGGGGCCACCGACATGAAATCCGGCGTTGCCGCCTTTGCCGCCGCAGCGGTGGATTTCGTCCGGCAGACGCCCCCCGACGGCGCGGTGATCCTCGCCATCACCGGCGATGAGGAGGGCGACGCCACCGACGGCACCACCGCCCTGCTCGACTGGATGGACGCGCAAGGCGAGCGCATGACTGCCTGCCTTGTCGGAGAACCCACCTGCCCCGCACGCATGGGCGAGATGATCAAGATCGGGCGGCGCGGCTCGCTCTCGGCCTTTTTCACGCTGACCGGGGTGCAAGGCCATTCCGCCTATCCGCATCGCGCCTGCAACCCGTTGCCCGCCATGGCGCGGCTGATGGACCGGCTGGCCTCGCATCCCCTTGATGAGGGCACCGCGCATTTCGACCCTTCGACGCTTGCCATCGTCACCATCGACACCGGCAACCCCGCCACCAACGTGATCCCGGCGCAGACCCGCGCCACCGTCAATATCCGCTTCAACGACGCCCATGACAGCGGGTCGCTCATCGCCTGGATGCAGGGCGAGCTTGACCGCGTGAACGCCGACTTCGGCACCACCGGCGACTTGACGGTCAAGGTCTCGGGCGAGAGCTTCCTCACCCCCCCCGGCGCGCTCTCGGATCTCGTCGCCCGCGCGGTCGAGGCCGAAACCGGCGTTGCGCCGGTGCTCTCAACCACGGGGGGCACGTCGGACGCGCGCTTTGTCAAGGATCACTGCCCGGTGGTGGAGTTCGGCCTTGTCGGCCAGACCATGCACCAGGTGGATGAGCGCGTGGACGTGGCGCAGATACACCAGTTGAAGGCCATTTATGCCCGCATCCTGCGCGACTTCTTTGCATGAGGCGCGCCACCCTTGTCGTGATGGTGAAAGAGCCGCGACCGGGCCGCGTCAAGACGCGGCTGGGGCGTGATCTGGGCATGACCGCCGCGGCGTGGTGGTTCCGTCACCAGGTCGCGCGCCTCTTGCGCCGGATCGAGGATCCGCGCTGGCGGCTGATCCTTGCCGTCAGCCCCGACCGCGCCGGGCTGACAAGCCGTGTCTGGCCCGCCCATCTGCCCCGCGTGCCGCAGGGCGCGGGCGATCTGGGCGACCGGATGGGGCGCCTGTTCCGCAGCCTGCCGCCGGGTCCGGTCTGCATCATCGGGGCCGATATTCCGGGCATCGAGCGCCATCATATCGCCCGCGCCTTCGCCTCCCTCGGGCGCCATGACGCGGTGATCGGCCCCGCACCCGATGGCGGCTACTGGCTCATCGGGCTGAGGCGAACCGCCGCCGTGCCCGCCCGCCTCTTCGAGGGCGTGCGCTGGTCGGGGCCCCATGCCCGGACCGACACCCTGCGCAGTCTCGGCCCGGCCCGCGTCGCGCTGACCGATACGCTCCGCGATGTGGATGAGGCGCGCGATCTGCGACCGATGACGCGCGGCCCGCAACCGGGGGGATGAACGGGCCGCTTCCGTGACGGCATGACCGACCCGATGGCCCGGGCAAGGGTCACGCCCTCCGGCTCAGATCCCCCAGGCGGCGCATTTGCGATCCACCGTCTTGCGCGCGACCCCAAGGCGGCGTGCGGCCTCGGCCCGGTTGCCGCCGCAGGCATCGAGCACGGCCATGATGTGGCGCTGCTCCACCAGTTCCAGCGTCTCGATGGCCTCAACCCCGGTCACGCGCCCCTCGCCCGCGAAATCCGGTGGAAAACCCCCAAGGATGACCGAGCGCTCGATCAGATTGCGCAATTCGCGCACATTGCCGGGCCAGTCGTAGCGGCTCAGCTTCAACAGGACCTGCTCGTTGAGCTCCAGCGCGGGCATCCCCAGAACCTTGGCGAATTCGCTCATGAAGAACGCGGCCAGTTCCCCGATATCCTCCTTGCGATCCTTGAGGGCGGGCATCGCCACGTTGACCACGTTGATGCGGTGATAGAGATCGGCGCGGAACCGGCCCGCGCGCACCGCCGCCTCCAGATCGGCGTTGGTGGCGAAGAGAAAGCGCAGGTCGAGCGGCATCTCGCGCTCTGAGCCCAGCGGACGGATGCGCCGGTCCTCCAACACGCGCAGAAGTGCCGCCTGCACCGTCTCGGGCAGTTGCGCCACCTCGTCGAGCAAAAGCGTGCCCCCCTCGGCATGGAACAGCAACCCATCCTTGCGCCGCCGACCGTCCTCGATCACGCCGAACAACTCTTCGGCAATATGGTCGCCCGAGATCGCCGCGCAGTTCACCGCCACAAAGGGCTTGTCCGCCCGCTTGGAAAGCGCGTGCAGCGTGCGCGCGGCCACTTCCTTGCCGGTGCCGCTTGCGCCCGTGAACAGCACCGAGGTCGGCATCGGCGCGAGGCGCGCCAGTATCTCGCGCACCTGCCGGAGCGCCGGGGAGTGCCCCAGCAGCCGACCGCGCGCCGTGCCACCGCCGCCCGACAACTCGTGGCGCAGCAGGTAATTGTCGCGCGCCAGATATTTGCGGTCGAGCGCGCGCGCCACCGCGTTCAGGATCTGGTTGGCGCGAAACGGCTTGAGCACGAAATCCGTGACCCCCGCCCTCAACGCCTTGATCGCCGTTTCCAGATCGGCATAGGCGGTCATCAGGATCGTCTCGGCGAACAGCCCCACCCGGCGCTGGTCCTCCAGCCAGTCAAGTCCGGTCCTGTCGGGCATGATGTTGTCGAGAATGAGCAGATCAAAATGCGCCTGATCGAGGATTTCGCCCGCCTCGCGGCACGAACGCGCCTGTTCCACATGGCGACAGCGCGGCCCCAGCGTCTTGATCAGGAAATTGCGCATCCCCGGTTCGTCGTCGATGATGAGGACGGCGGCGCGCGCAAGGTTTTCACCGTAATCGTCGCGCGGCGTATCGGCCTTGGCGATGGCGCGGGGCGTCATTACCGTCCGTCACCAAGGCGAACGGCATCGCTCGCGCGGGTTGCCTCGACCGTATAGCCCAGTTCGCGCAACGCCCAAGGAGCGGCGGCGGCGATCACGGCACAGGCCACGAAGGCGGCAAGCATGGCTTTCATTGTCGTGTCTCTCCTGTTTCATCGGGTGGCGCGGCGCAGATAGGCGATGAGGTCCTCACGGTCCTGCGCCCCGGTAATGCGTTGCATCGGCATCTTGGAGCCGGGGATGTAGTGGTCCGGACCCAGATCGAAGAGCGCGTCGATGCTCTGATCGTTCCAGACAATATCGGAATTGGCAAGGATGGGCGAGTAGGGATAATTCGGCACCGTCCCCGCCGCGCGCCCGAAAAGGCCGTGAAGGCTCGGCCCCGCCTTGCGCGAGGGCGGCGGCGTGAGCGCGTGGCAGATCGAGCATTTGCGCATGAATTGCCGCTCGCCATTCTCCATCTCCCCGGGCGGGCGCAGGAAGCTGTGCTCGGCCTCGCCCGCCGGGTCGAAACCGTCGAGCAGCGCCACGGGCCAGCCATAGACCACCTCCGGCAGCCCTCCGGCATAGAGCATCGCCCCGTCGGGCGAGAACGCCAGCGCCCAGACCGGCCCCCGCTCCATGGCCTTGAAATCACGGGTGATGGTCCATGCGCGCGTGTCGATCACCATGATATAGCCATGCCCGTCCCCGGCGGCGAGTTGGCCCGACCCCTCGTGATGCACCAGCGCCAGCACGGGCCGCCGGTCGAGCGTGAAATCGGCGATCTCGGCCCCGGTCTCGGGGTTGACCACCCGCGTTGCGCCATCGACCGCGCCGAAAGCGATCCACGCATCCCCCGGCCCCACGACCAGTTCGTTGATGCCAAAGCCCTGATCGACAAGCACGCGGGAAACCGCCTCGTCCTCTTGCCAGGGCCACACCCGCAACGTGCCATCGGCGGAGGTGGAAAAGAGCCGCGTCCCGTCGCGGGCAAACCCCACATCTGTCACCGGGGCGTCATGGCCCTTGAGAAAGCGCGGCGCACCGCCCTGCGCGGGCCACAGACCGATCGAGCCATCCCAGCTTGCCGAGGCGATCCACGCCCTGTCAGACGAGACGGCAACCGAGGCCACCTTGCCCTGATGCCCCTCGAGCCGCGTTGCCGCGCCGCTTTCGCGGTCCCAGAGGAGCACGTCGAAATCGTCGCCGCCCGAGACGAACCGGCCCTCGTCCAGAGGTGCCACCGCGATGGCCGCCGCCGCGTGCCCCTCGAACCAGCGCGGCACGCGCCCCTGCCAAAGACCCACGGAATTGTCGAAGCTGGCCGAGATCACCGCCCCGCCCGGCAGCATGGCCAGCCCCATCACAGGCCCGCCATGCCCCTTGAGCGTGGTGAAGTCCTGCGCCGCGGCCGGGACCGCCGCGAGGCACCAGAGCGCCGCTATCCATCCGCGCATGATTTCACTCGGCGGGATGCGCGGCCTTGCCGTGATCCGGCGCATGGCCTTTTTGCTGCAATTCCTCGAGCCAGAGCCCGTGATGCTCGCGCGCCCATTGTTCCTCGACCTCGCCCGAACCCATGGCGTCATAGGCCCCCTCCATGCCGACCGATCCGATATAGATATGGGCGAGGATGATGGCGATGAGGATGAAGGCCACGATCGTATGCCAGAGCGTCGCAAGCTGCATTTCCTCATGCGGCGCAAGCATCTCGGGCAGGGGTCCAAGGCCCACGATCTGCGGCAGGCCCATGTTGTTGAGGATGACGAAGGTCTTGGCGAACATCGGCAACTCAAACGGGAAGAGCAGCGACAGGCCCGAGGCCGAAATCGACGCGCCAAAAAGGATCACCGACCAGAAGATCATCTTTTGACCCGCGTTGAATTTCCTCGCCGGCGGATGCACGCCCTTGGTGAATATCCCTCCGCCCACGGCCAGCCATTTGAGGTCGGTCCGGTTGGGGATGTTGTGCATCACCCACAAGAAGAACACCATCACGAGGCCGAGCATGAAGGCCCAGGATATATTGTTGTGGACCCATTTGGAGCCGACCGCGATGGTCGAGAAGGCTTCGTGTCCCAAGAGCGGGATGATCGCCATGCGCCCGAACAGCACCAGAAGCCCGGTGATCGCCAGCACCACGAAAGAGCCCGCCATCAGCCAATGGGCAAACCGCTCCACCGCCTGAAAGCGGGTGACGGTGCGCCCGGTCTTTTCGCCATCGATGCGGATCTTGCCTCGAACGAGGTAGAAAAGCGCCAGCAGTGCCAGCGTCCCACCGAGCAGATAGGCGCCATAGGTGGCAAGCGGCCCCTTGCGGAATTCGAGCCATTTCATGCCGCCATCCTGGATCAGCACGCGCGCCTCCGGGCCGCCTGCCGACACTTTCACATCCTCGAGCCCATAGCGCAGCGCGCGCCAGACCTCTGCATCGGACGCGCCGCCAAGCGTGCCCAACTGCCCGGCCATACCGGCCGCATCGTCGCCGCCGGTGGCGTTGCGACGAAACGAATCGTCGATCTTTTCGCCGCGCTGACGGGCAAGGATGTCGTCGAGCGTCTGGGCACCACCGGTGGCCGAGCGATCAGGCCCGGACGCCTCCGGTCGGTCCTGCGCCATGGCAGGAAGCGCGAGCAGGAAACACAAGGCCAGGCTGAGAATTGCGCGCATGATGTCCTCGATCCAGATCAGGTAGACCCGATTTCTTCAAAAGAAATCGGATCGGAAACTTTTGAAGTTTCCGATTTCCATCGCGCCGATGCCGACGGTCGTGGCGACCTCCGGCATCGGCTAGGGGGCGATCAGCCGCCGCTTTGCTGTCCGTAGGCGCTGCCCCAGCCCCAGGCGCCCGAGCCGAAGCCACGGGCCACCACGCGCTCGCGGTAGATGGCCGAGACCACATCGCCGTCACCGGCCAGAAGCGCCTTGGTCGAGCACATCTCGGCGCAGATGGGCAGCTTGCCCTCGGCGATCCGGTTGCGCCCATACTTCTGGAACTCGGCCTGGGAGTGGTTCTCCTCGGGGCCGCCCTTGCAGAAGGTGCACTTGTCCATCTTGCCGCGGGACCCGAAATTGCCCGCCTGCGGGAATTGCGGCGCGCCGAACGGGCACGCGTAGAAGCAATAGCCGCAGCCGATGCACAGGTCCTTGGAGTGGAGCACCACACCTTCCTCGTCCTGGTAGAAGCAATCCACCGGACAGACCGCCATGCAGGGCGCATCCGAGCAGTGCATGCACGCCACCGAGATCGAGCGTTCACCCGGCTTGCCGTCGTTGATCGTCACCACCTTGCGGCGGTTGATCCCCCACGGCACCTCGTGCTCGTTCTTGCAGGCGGTGACGCAGGCGTTGCATTCGATGCAGCGTTCGGCGTCGCATAGAAACTTTGCTCTTGCCATGTCTCTTTCTCCTTACGCTGGCATGATCTTGCAGAGAGTGGCCTTGGTCTCCTGCATCTGGGTCACGCTGTCATAGCCATAGGTCTGGGCGGTGTTGGTCGATTCGCCCAGCACATAGGGATCGGCCCCGGCGGGATATTTGTCGCGCAGGTCCTTGCCCTCGAAATGGCCGCCAAAGTGGAAGGGCATGAAAACCACACCCGGCGCGACCCGTTCCGTGACCATCGCCATGACCTTGACCTTGGCACCTTCGGCACCCTCGACCCAGACCTGTGCGCCATCCCGCACACCAAGGTTGTTGGCGTCGCGCGGGTTGACTTCGACGAACATGTCCTGCTGCAGCTCGGCGAGCCACGGGTTGGACCGCGTCTCGTCGCCGCCGCCCTCGTATTCGACCAGACGGCCGGAGGTGAGGATGATCGGATACTCTTTCGAGAAGTCGTTCTGCTGGATCGAGGCATACATGGTCGGCAGGCGCCAGAACTTGCGGTCCTCGTAGGTCGGGTAATCCGCCACCAGGTCACGACGGTTCGTATAGAGCGGTTCGCGATGCAGCGGCACCGGGTCGGGGAAGTTCCAGACCACCGTGCGCGCCTTGGCATTGCCGAAGGGGGCGCATTCGTGCTTGATCGCCACCCGCTGGATCCCGCCCGAAAGGTCGGTCTTCCAGTTGGCTGCCGGGCCGCCCACGGCGTCTATTGCCGCGCGTTCCGCCTCGGTCAGCTCGGCATCCCAGCCCAGATCCATCAGCATCTGCATGGTGAATTCCGGGTATCCGTCCTGGATATCGGAATTCGCCGAGTAGACACCTTCGGCCAGCAGGTTGTCGCCGTCACGCTCCACGCCAAAGCGGGCGCGGAAGGTAAGACCGCCCTCGGAGACCGGTTTGGACATGTCATAAAGCACATGCGTGCCGGGATGGTTCATCTCCGGCGTGCCCCAGCAGGGCCATGGCAGACCGTAGGTGTCGCCATCGGCCGGGCCACCCACCGCGCGCAACGTGGTCTTGTCGAACGTGTGCTGGTTGGCCATGTGAAGCTTGAGCCGTTCGGGGCTCTGGCCGGTATAGCCGATGGTCCACATGCCGCGGTTGAACTCGCGGGTCACGTCCTCGATGTTCGGCTCGCCGTTCTCCTCGATGGCAATGTTGCGGAACATCCGGTCATGGAAGCCGAATTTCTCGGCAAAGAGCGCGATGATCTCGTGATCCACCTTGGACTCGAACAAGGGTTCCATCACCTTGTCGCGCCATTGCAGCGACCGGTTCGAGGCGGTGACGGAACCGCGCGTCTCGAATTGCGTCGTCGCAGGCAGCAGATAAACACCATCGGTGCGGTCGTTCATGACGGCGGAAACCGTCGGGAACGGATCGACCACGACCAGCATGTCCAGCTTTTCCATCGCGGTCTTCATTTCCTTGCCGCGTGTCTGGCTGTTGGGCGCATGACCCCAGAGCACCATGGCCCGCACATTGTTGGGCTGGTCCATGTTCTCCTTGTCCTCAAGCACGCCGTCGATCCAGCGCGACACGGGGATACCCGTGAGGTTCATCATCTTCGTGTCGCCATAGGCCGCGTCGTCGAACCGGGCCGTGAGCCAGTCCAGATCCTCTTCCCAGACGCGCGCCCAATGGGCCCAGGCCCCTGCCGACAGACCGTAATAGCCCGGCAGCGTGTCGGCCAGAACGCCAAGATCGGTCGCGCCCTGCACGTTGTCATGGCCGCGGAAGATGTTGGTGCCGCCGCCTTCCACACCCATGTTGCCAAGGGCCAATTGCAGGATGCAATAGGCGCGGGTGTTGTTGTTGCCGTTGGTGTGCTGGGTCCCCCCCATGCACCAGATCAGGGTGCCGGGCCGGTTGTTGGCCAGCGTCCGCGCCACCCGGCGCAACTGGCTTCCGGGCGCACCGGTCACGCGCTCGACCTCTTCGGGCGTCCACTTCTTCACTTCGTCCTTGATCTGCTCCATCCCCCAGACACGGGTGCGGATGAACTCCTTGTCCTCCCAGCCGTTCTCGAAGATGTGCCACAGGATGCCCCAGATCAGCGCCACGTCCGAGCCCGGACGGAAGCGGACAAATTCATCGGCATGGGCCGCCGTGCGGGTGAAGCGCGGATCGCAGACGATGAGCGGCGCGTTGTTCTCTTCCTTGGCCTTCAGGACGTGCAGCAAGCTGACGGGATGCGCCTCGGCGGGGTTGCCACCGATGATGAAGATCGCCTTGGAATTATGGATGTCGTTGTAGCTGTTGGTCATGGCGCCGTAGCCCCATGTGTTGGCCACGCCCGCCACGGTGGTGGAGTGACAGATGCGCGCCTGATGGTCCACGTTGTTCGTGCCCCAATAGGCCGCGAACTTTCGGAAAAGGTAGGACTGTTCGTTATTGTGCTTGGCCGAGCCGAGCCAGTAGACGGAATCCGGGCCGCTTTCTTCGCGGATCTTCATCATGCCGTCGCCGATCTCGTTGATCGCCTGTTCCCAGCTGATGCGCTTCCACTCGCCGCCCTCTTTCTTCATCGGATACTTGAGGCGGCGCTCGCCATGGGCGTGCTCGCGGACCGCGGCACCCTTGGCGCAATGCGAGCCGAGGTTGAACGGGCTGTCCCAGCCGGGTTCCTGCCCCGTCCAGACGCCGTTCTGCACCTCGGCGATGACGGTGCAGCCGACCGAGCAATGCGTGCAGACGGATTTCACGGTCTTGACCGCCTCGTTTGCCGCGCTCTGCGCGTTCGCACGGGTGACGGTGCCCCCCATGGCCCCCATCGCGGCAAGGCCACCGATCGCCAGACCACTGCCGCGCAGGAACGCGCGGCGGTCAACGGACCGGCCACCGATGTCGGACAGGATACTTGTCCGCTGGGGGCGTCGCGCAACCCCGTTGGTCTTTTTCCTAAGCATGTTTCTCTCTCCTCCCTTGGCCGCTCAAAGGCCGGGCATTATGACGAACCACAGACGGTCGGGCATCACGCAACCGGTCGTCAGCGGGTATGACCTCGTCCGGGTTCAGAACCGGGCGCTGTCGAAATAGGCGCGCGTGTGCGCGGTGTCCTGCATCCGGTCGGATGCAAGGTCAGGCTCGGCGGCCTCGGCACTCTGGCCGGAGACGGCCACGGCCACGGCGGCCATGGGCGCACCGGTCGCGGCGAGCCGAAGGAAATCGCGGCGGCTGCTGCCGTCCTCGGGTTTCCTGGTCATGGGGTCCTCCCCTCCTCTGGTTGTGGCGGCCTCGCACCGCCGGTTGTTGCGTGGCCCGAGGCCCCGCTCATCCGAAAGCCCTCGGCCTCGATTTCCATGAACACCCGGCCGACCGCGCCGACCGAGGCATAGAGAACCGACGACTGAGCCGCCTCCAAATCCGTGAAAAAATGCCCCGCCCAAGGGGCAATATGCTTGCCGAAAAAGGTTTTCTGATCGTCGAGGCTAGCCGGAGTGCCGAAACGGCCCCGGATCAGGCCCGCCATCATCTCCAGCAGAGAGGCGATATTGTCCTCCGGCTCATAGACATTGTCCGCCCGCCGCATCCCGCGCGCGGCCATGTCTCGGCGCAGCGCCGCCAGAGGCTTTTCGTTGAGAAAACCGGTCAGATAATAACTCGCATAGGGCAAAAGCTCGCCCCGCCCGAGGCCGATGAAGAGCGCGTTGAACTCGCGCTCCACGGCGCGCGGCGTGCTCACCGAGGCGACGCGCGCAAGCGCGCTGATGGCCTGCCCCATATCGGTCTCGTCGCCGGTGAGGGCGGCGCTCTTGCCCAAGAGCCCGGCATCGGCGGGCCGCGCCAGAAGGGCGGCCAGAAAATCGTAGAGATCGGCGCGCAGACGGTCCTCCTCGGCAATCGCGGGCGCGGCGGTCTGCTGGTCCATGAGGCTCTCCTGATTGGTCATGCCGTGGCTCCGGCGCTGTGGTCAAAGGCAAACCGCATCCGGCGGCGTGCCGACAGGGGGGTCTCCTCAGCCATTTCGGGGGCCTCGTCAGGGGCCTCGTCTGCGGGCGTTTCCCCGGAGGGCGGCGCATCGACGGCTTCCAGATCGGTCTCGGTCTCGGTCATGGCCACCGGCACAGGCGCTTCGCCTGCCTCTTCCACAGGCGCTTCGCCTGCCTCTTCGCGCGCGGCGTCTGTCACTTCGGCCTCGGCCTGCCGCGCCATCTCCTCGACATGGGCAAGCATCCCCTTGCCCACCTGATAGGTGGTTTTCATGTCCGCCACCACCATCGCGCTGTCGGTGTAATCGTCGGCGTAATCGACCAGCCCGTCGAGATTGGCCAGCGTCGGATTGCTGGTCCAGAGCCGCCGCAGCGCGCGGCGGCGCAACCGATCGGGGACCGTCTTGGCCATGAAGGCGCGGAAATCATCGCCAAGGCCGAGCGTGTCGGGATCGGGCAGGCCCAGTTCCTCGCACAGGTCCTCGTCGGTTTTCTCGGCCAGCGCCGCGTCGCGCGCGACCAGTTCCGCCGCCTCTGCGGCGCGCTGTTCGGCCTGCGTCTCCGCCTCGACGCGCGCCTTGCGGCGCGACCAGAAATCGCCCTGCCGGCTCATTGGAGGCGCACCTTGCGGGCGCGCGCCGGGGCGCGGTAGACATCCGCCACCTGCGGGATGCGCGCATCGCCAATGCCGTCCTGCGACTCGCCGAGGTCCACGCGGTCGCGCTGACGCTTCTTGAACACTTCTGCGGAATGATGCGCGGCGACGAAATCGCGGATCAACGCCGCCAACCCCTCGGGCATGGGCACCTTCTCCATGATTTCCTCGCTCGCGTCGCAATATTCCTGCGCCTCGAAGGGCGAGGCGGTCACAAGCGTGATCTCGTAGGGCATTTCGTCCGCGCCACGGGGCGCGGGCCGCATGAGGACATAGACCGAAGGCACCTGCGCATTCAGCCCCTCAAGATAGGCCTCGGTCTGGGTGTGATGCAGATCGAGCATGACGGTCGCGGCGTGATACTCCACCACCTCGCCCTCGCGGCGCAGTTCGCGCCACGCCGCCGGCCCCGCGCCGGGCAGAACCGCAACCGGACGCCAGCACCAGGCCTGCCAGCGCGTCACGCCGGGCGTCTTGCGCACGACAACCCCGATGGGCAGCAGAACCTGCTTGTCGGGTTGCTTGTCACTCGGCATGTCTTTCACGGCTGGCTTTTTCCCCTTGCTGGCCTTGGGCAGAGATTGGTTCAGATTCCTGACCACGCAAAGTCATTTCTGTGTGCAATGGTCGACACGGCCCGATTGACGGACATTTTGAACCATCTCACCCGACGCGCCGGCCCCTTCCGGACAAATTGACCGCGAACGCCTCGGGATGCTGCGCCGCAGCACTCCAAATACCTGAAAACAAACAGAATCAATCAGGCTCTTGCGGGACGCCGCCCCGCCCCCGATCCCGCGCAACCGCGTTTCGAAATCCGGTTTACGGGCGCTGACAATTGTGTCTAAGGTTCGGCGCAAGCAACCCGAGCCGCGCCCTTCCCGATACCGAAACAACCCGAGGGAACCATGCCCAAGCAGCTGATTTTATGTGATTGTTCCGGCTCACAGAGCCTTGACGCCAAGGTCCTCTCGGAGGCGACGGGCCTTGCGTGCTCGCGGATGCATTCGGCGCTCTGCACCACCGAGGCTGGGTCTGCGGCCAAGGCGATCGAAGCGGGCGAGGCAATTATATGCTGCGCGCAGGAGCAACGGACATTCGAGGAAATCGCGGCCGATCTGGGGGTGGATGCCCCCGCCTTTCTCGACCTGCGCGACCGGGCCGGATGGTCGGACGACCCGGCCCCCAAACTGCCCAAACTGTCCGCGCTCGTGGCCGAGGCGACGCTGGCCTCGCGCCCCGACAAGACCCTCGACGTGATCTCCGAGGGGCTTTGCCTCATTATCGGAACAGCCGACAAGGCCCTTCCGGCGGTAGAGAAACTCAGCCCCATTCTCGGCGTTACTGTCCTTCTGACCGATGAGACAGTCCCGCCCGACACCCGTGATTTCGACACGATCCGCGGCCGCATCGTGCAGGCGACGGGCGCGCTCGGCGGCTTTGCGCTGGAAATCGACGCGCTGCAGGAGGTCAATCCGGGCGGGCGCGGCGCGCTGTCATGGACGGCGCCGCGCGACGGCGGACAGACGGGGTGCGATATCATCCTTGATCTGTCGGGCCGCACGCCGCTCTTTCCCGCGCCCGAAAAGCGCGAGGGCTATCTGCGCGCCGACCCGGGCAGTATCGGGGCGGTGGCGGATGCCGTGCTTGCGGCCTCGCACCTCGTCGGCACCTTCGAGAAACCGCTTTACGTGGCGCTCGAGCCGCTGCTGTGCGCGCACTCCCGCGCCGGGCAGACCGGGTGCAGCAAATGCCTTGATATCTGCCCCACGGGCGCGATCACGCCTGCGGGCGATCATGTCAGCATCGACCCGATGATCTGCGCGGGCTGCGGCGCTTGTGCCGCGCGCTGCCCCTCCGGCGCGATCAGCTATGACGCGCCGCCGCCCGACATGATCTTTCGCCGCATCCAGACGCTGGCCTCGGCCTATCGCCGCGCGGGCGGGGCCGCGCCGCGCCTTCTGGTGCATGATGCAGGCTTCGGGGCCGAGATGATCCGGCTGGCGGCGCGCCACGGGCGCGGCCTGCCCGCCGATGTGATCCCGCTGGAGGTGTCGGCGCTGGCGGGTTTCGGCCATGCGGAAATCCTCGCCGCGCTTGCCTCGGGCTTTGCGGATGTCTCGGTGCTCCTGTCGCCCACCACGGAACGCGACGCGCCCGATCAGGAACTTCCGCTGGCAGGGGCGCTGGCGGGCGGGCACCCGGTGCGCCTTCTGGACCTCGACGACCCGGATGCGCTCTGCGATGCGCTTTACAACCAGAGCCCGCCGCCGCCCCTCTCCGAGCCGGTGCTGCCCATGGGCAGCCGCCGTCAGGTCGCGCGGCTGGCCGCGCGCGCGCTCAATCCGGGGACCGAGGTGCTCGACCTGCCCGCCGCCGCCCCCTATGGCGCGGTGCTGGTCAATACCGATGCCTGCACGCTCTGCCTCTCCTGCGTCTCGCTCTGCCCCTCGGGCGCGCTGATGGATAACGAGGACAAGCCGCAATTGCGCTTTCAGGAGGATGCCTGCCTGCAATGCGGGATCTGCGCCACGATCTGCCCCGAAAAGGCGATCACGCTCGTGCCGCGCATGAACCTTGGCGACAGCGCACTGACACAGGTCGTGCTCAACGAGGAAGAGCCCTTTGCCTGCGTCGAATGCGGCGTGCTCTTCGGGTCGAAATCGACGATTGAAAAGATCACCGAGAAACTCGCCGGCAAACACGCGCTTTTCGCCACATCAGAGGCCGCGCGCATGATCCAGATGTGCGAAAACTGCCGCATCAACGCGCAATTCAATGCCGCCGACAACCCCTTTGCCATGGGCGAGCGTCCGCGCGTGCGCACGACCGAGGATTACCTGAGCAAGCGCAAGGATCACTGAACTTGGATCGGCGCGCCCAGATCGGCGGGGGCAAGTCCCGCGACATAGGCAAGGATCGCCTCGATCTCGTCGGGGGTGACCTCTATGGGCACGATGGCGGGCGGCAGATGTGTGGCGAAGGGGGCGGTGACGCCGGTGATCTGGGTAAAGGCCGGGTGCGGCTTGAGGGCATAAAAGCTCTGGAACCGCGCCTCCCAATCGCTGAGCGTCCGCAGCACCGGAAAGGACGGGGTGGAGCCGATGCCGCCGCGCCCCTCGGGGGCGATGACATGACAGCGCCCGCACTGCGCCTGCGCCACGCGCTGACCCTCGGCCGCATCGCCGTCGTGGACCGGGCCGGTCTCCGGGGTGTCTTCGGTCTCGGGCAGGGTGAAGGGGGCCACGCCCGCGACCTCGAAGCCGGTGATCGTGCGCTGTCCGATCTCGGAGCCGAGCCAGTCGGCAAAGCGCGCGGCACCGGGATGATCAGCCATGAGGCGCAACCGCCACGTCGCGCCCTTCCCGACAAAAACCGCGCGGCCCCGTTCCGGCCCGAGCGCCGCCTCGGCCGCGTCCTCCTCGGGCACGATCTCGATGCGCACCCCGGTCTTGAGCGAGAAGCGCGGCAGGATATATCCCATAAGCCCGCTGTCTTGCAGTGCCTCGGGGGCGGCCAGACGAAAGCGTTTGTCTTCGGCCTGCGCCCCCCCCGGCCAGAGCGCCAGAAGGACAAGCGCAAGCCACTGGCATATCCGGGCAGGAGTTGGGATAAGGCGATCCATGCCCAAGGTTAGAAACAGCCCCGCAGCTGCGTCAAGCACGGGTTACACGAAAGGGAGAAAGTGATGAGCGACGATTTCAACATGTCGATGCGCAAGTTCCTCAAGCAGGTGGGCGTCACCTCGCAGCAGGCCATCGAAGAGGGGTTGCGCGCCAAGGGGGCGAGCGCGGGCCAGGAATTCAAGGCCAGGGTGGTGCTGACCGTCGAGGGGCTCGACATCGAACACACCGTGACCGGCACGATCAAGGGGCAGGACTGACGTGGCCACGACACGCGAAAGCGTCCTCGAGGCGCTGAAATCCATCACCGACCCGGTCAGCGGCAGCGATATCGTCTCGGCGGGGATCGTGCGCGCGCTCAATGTCGAGGGCGAGAGTGTGCGCTTCGTGCTCGAGATCGACCCGGCAAAGGCCGAAACCTATGGCCCGGTGCGCGACGCGGCCGAGGCGGCGGCACGGGCGGTGGGGGCAAGCACCGTCTCGGCGGTGCTGACGGCGCATTCGGCCAAGGCCCCGCCCGACCTCAAGCCCGCCCGCAAGGCCGAGCCCAAGGGGCCGCAACAGGTGCCCGGCGTGGACCGGATCATCGCCATCGCAAGCGGCAAGGGCGGCGTGGGCAAGTCAACGGTTTCGTCAAACCTTGCCTGTGCGCTGGCCGCCGAAGGCCGCCGCGTGGGGCTTCTGGATGCAGATGTCTACGGGCCGTCACAGCCCCGGATGCTGGGCGTCTCGGGCCGGCCTGCCAGCCCCGACGGCAAGACCATCCTGCCCCTGCGCAATCACGGCGTCACGATGATGTCCATCGGCCTCATGGTGAACGAGGGTCAGGCCGTGGTCTGGCGCGGCCCGATGCTGATGGGGGCGTTGCAACAGATGCTGATGCAGGTGCAATGGGGCGCGCTCGACGTGCTGATCGTCGACCTGCCGCCGGGCACGGGGGATGTGCAGATGACATTGGCGCAAAAGGCCCATGTCGATGGCGCGATCGTGGTCTCCACCCCGCAGGACGTCGCCCTTCTGGATGCGCGCAAGGGGATCGACATGTTCCAGCAACTCAAGGTGCCGGTGCTGGGGCTGATCGAGAACATGAGCACGCATATCTGCTCGAACTGCGGCCATGAGGAACACATCTTCGGCCATGGCGGCGTGAAGGCCGAGGCCGAGAAGCTGGGGGTGCCGCTTCTGGCGGAAATCCCGCTGCATCTCGATATCCGCCTCGCCTCTGACGGCGGCGCGCCCATCGTGGTGAGCAAGCCCGACAGCGCGCAGGCGCAGGCGTTCCGGCACATCGCGCGCGACCTCATCGAAAAAGGGCTGGCATGACCGGCGCCGCGACCGGACCCAGTTTTCCGCCGCTCCTCTCGGGGCGGGCGCTGACCGGTCCGGTCGAGCCCTTCGACGAGGCGCGCGCCATGGCAGAACTTGGCTGCGATGCGGGGGTGGTGGTGCACAACATAAACGCCGACCGCCTTGCCGCCGCGCTTGTCCTTGCGCCCGAGGTGCCGCTTGCCCGCGCCATCGCCATGCTGCCCACCTGTGGCGTGGGGTTCCAGAACGCGCTCGGGGCCCTCGCCCCGCCCGAAGTGGCGGTGCATCTCGACTGGGCGGGGGGCATCCGCGTCAACGGCGCGCAGTGCGGACGCCTGCGCGTGGCGGCGGACACGACCGATCCCGCCGCGATCCCCGACTGGATGGTGATCGGGCTCGAAGTGCCGCTTCTGCTGCTCAGCGAGCAACCCGGCGCAACCCCCGACCGGACCGCCCTTTACGAGGAAGGGTGCGCCGAGGTGGGGGCGGACGCGCTGCTGGAGGCCTGGGCGCGCCACAGCCTTGTCTGGATCAACCGCTGGGAGGACGAGGGCACGCGCGCGCTCCATTCCGAGTGGAAAGGTCTGGCCTGGGGCATGGGCAAGCAGGTCGCCCAGGGCGATCTGACCGGCACATGGCTCGGCGTGGACGAGGATTTCGGGATGCTTCTGCGCGACGCTGACACCACCCATCTCATCCCCCTTACCACCGTTCTGGAGGCCAGCCGATGAAACTCGCCCGTGCGATCCACTTCGATGAAAGCGACATGCGCGTTTTTCACAGCCCGGCGCGCACCGGGGAATGGTGCCTCTCGGGCGGGTTCGAATTCTCCAACTGGACCGAGGCGGACCTGACCGGCAAATCCCGGCAGGCCTTCGCCAACGGATGGCTGGGGCTGGAGACCTTCGGCCGCGTCACGTTTGTCGCCGTCACGCAGGTGGAACCGGGCGAGGCCGAGGCGCTGACGCAGGCGCTGGCCGCGCATTTCGTGGATTTTTACGGCGCGCCCGATCTGGCCGCCGCCCTGCCCGTTGCGCGCGACGAGATCGCGCAGATGGCCGAGCTATGCGAGGATCACGCGCCCAACACGCTGCTGACCGTGCTGCGCGAGCTTACAGAGGCCGGCGTGCGCGAAAGCTTTGGCGCCATCGAGCCGCAGGACGCCGAGCTTGATCTTGTGGCCGTGCACGGCGCGCTTGACGAGTAAGCCGCAGGCTCAGCCCGCGTCCTGCGGGTTGAGCCGGATCACAGCGAGGTTGAGCGCGCCCGCCACGCTGACCCAGACGAGGTAGGGCACGAACAAAAGCCCGGCCCACATATCCACCTGCCACAGCGCCACCAGCGTCGCCGCCACCGAGAGCCACAGCGCCCCCAGCACCATGAGACCCAGCCGCATCCGCCGCAGCCCGAAAAACACCGGTGTCCACAACCCGTTGAGCGCGATCTGCAAGGCCCAGAACGCCATGGCAAGGCTGTTGCCCTCGCTCACCGCCGCCCGCGCCCCGGCCGCCGCGATACAGACGTAAAGCGTGGTCCAGGCCACCGGAAAGAGCCAGTCGGGCGGCGTCCAGCGTGGCTTGTTCAGGCGCGCATACCACTCGCCGGGCGGAAACAGCCCTCCGGTCGATCCGGCGGCGAAACAGGCGGTCAGGAAAATGGCGAAGAGGACATATATCATTCCGCTGCCATAGCGGGTGACGCGTCGCGAAGCAACGCGTCACGACGCGCAGCATCGCGCGCCTTCAGCCCCGCCAGCGTGGCATGGAGCGTATCGGACCAGTCGCGCGAGGGCACCGCATCCGCCGCCGCCGCCTCGACCAGAAAGGTGATTTCCGGCAAGGGCCGCGCATAATAGAGCGCCGATTGCGGCATCACCAGACTGCCGCCAGCCCGCAGCCCCGCCAGCATCAGCCAGCCCAGTTTCTGCCGCCCGCTGGTATGCGCGCGCGCCCGGATCGGATCATGTCCGCCCCGCCGCAGCGCGCCGCCGATCCCGGCATAGATCAGCCGCGCGGCATAAATGCCGGGGCGGCAATCGAGGGGAAGTGCGGCAATCCCCGCCTCGGCGCGCAGGTATAGCCCGTCCGCCTCGCGCAGGAGCCGCGCCACCAGCCTGCCCAGTTCCGGCGACATCGCAGGCGCATGAAGGAACCGCGCGGGATCGAGCCGCGCCTCGCTCATCCAGTCGAGCGGCAGGTAAAGCCGCCCCTCGCGCGCATCCTCGCCCACATCGCGCGCAATGTTGGTCAGTTGCATCGCCACGCCCAGATCGCAGGCCCGCGCCAGCGCCTCGCGCCGCCGTTCGCGCATGAGCACGCACATCATCGCGCCAACCGCCGCCGCCACCCGCGCCGAATAGGCCCGAAGGCCCGACAGATCCTCGTAGCGCCGCCCTTCGGCATCCCAGGCCAGCCCTTCAAGCAGCGCCTCGGGCAGCGCACGGGGCATCTCGAATTCTTCGATCACGGCGGCAAAGGCCCGGTCGGCGGGCGCATTGCGCGGCCGCCCAAGGTAGGCCAGGTCAAGCCGCTCGTGCAGGCGCAGCACCGCCGCCGCCTTCTCCTGCTGCAAATCCACCGCGTCATCCGCCAGCCGGCAGAAGGCATAAAGCGCCAGCGCCGGATCGCGCAGCCGCCGGGGCAAAAGCTTTGACGCCGCATGAAACGAGCGCGAGCCGTGTTTGATCGCCGCCACGCAATGCGCCATGTCGTTTGGATGGATCATCGCACCCCCACCGGATCGGGCACCAGTTGCGCCAGCACCTCCGCGCTTGCGATCACCCCCGGCAGCCCCGCGCCGGGATGCGTGCCCGCGCCGACAAGAAAGAGGCCGCGCGCCTCCTCGCTCACGTTATGGGGCCGGAACCAGGCGCTTTGCAGGATGCGCGGCTCGATCGAGAAGCCCGACCCGTGCGGGCTGAGATAGCGGTCGCGGAAGGTCTCGGGCGTGAACACCTCGGACGGGCCAAGATGCGCGCCAAGACCCGGCAGTAACTGATCCTCCAGCACCGCCTGCACCTTCGCGCAGTAAGGCTCGGCCATGGCCTGCCAGTCGACCGGGTCAGCATGGCCAAGGTGCGGCACCGGGCTCAGCGCATAGAATGTGTCATCCCCCTCGGGCGCGACCGAAGGATCGGTCACCGAGGGGCGATGCACATAAAGGCTCATGTCCTCCGCCAGTCGCCCCTTGAGGAAAATGTCGCGCACTAGGCCCTTGTAGCGCGGCCCGTTGAGGATCGTGTGATGGCCCGCATCGGGCCACATGCCCGCCGTTCCCTTGGTCCCGAAATACCACACGAAAAGCCCCATCGACCAGCGCGAGCGCCGCAGCCGCGCGGGCGTCCAGCGCCGCCTCGGATGGTTGCGCATCAGATGGTCATAGGTATGGCCCGCATCGGCATTGGACACCACGATATCGGCATGGACCACCTCGCCACCCGTCAGCCGCAGCCCGACCGCGCGGCCGTCGCGCATCACGATCTCATCGACCTCGGTGCCTTGCCGCACAAGCCCGCCCTGCCCGGCCACGACCCGCGCCATCGCCTCTGCTATCGCCGCCACACCCCCCATGGCGTAATGCACGCCGAATTCCTTTTCCAGGTGGCTGACCAGCGCATACATCGAGGTGACATGAAACGGATCGCCCCCGATAAAGAGCGGATGAAACGACAGCGCCATGCGCAGCCGCTCATCCTTTACCCGCCGCGCGGCATGGGCCGCGACCGAGCGATCGGCACGCAGCCAGGCGAATTTCGGCAGCACCTTGATCAGGTCCACCAGCCGGTGCATCGACCGCCGCCCCAGATCCTCGAACCCGAACCAGTAACGCGCCTCGCTGTCGCGGACGAACTTGTCATAGCCCGCCAGATCGCCGGGCGAGAGCCGCGCCACCTCGGCGCGCGTTCCTGCCGGGTCGCGGCGCGCGGCAAAGCGGCTGCCATCGGGCCAGCGAATCTCGTAGAACGGATCCAGCGCGCGCAGGTCCACATCGGCGTCGAAATCGCGCCCGCAAGCGGCCCAGAGATCGCGCAGCCCCTGCGGCACGGTGACGATGGTCGGGCCAAGGTCAAAACGGTGCCCGTCGCGCATCAGGCTCGATCCGCGCCCGCCGGGGCTGTCCAGGCGGTCAAAGACCGTCACGCGGTAACCCTTGGCCCCCAGCCGCATCGCCGCCGCCAGACCGCCCAGCCCCGCGCCTATGACTGCCGCATGGGGCGCGACCGGTTGGGCCGTATCGGGGGTGAGGGCGGGATCAAGGCGTGTCAACATGACCCGAGCCTACACCTGTCAACTCAAGTTGACAATCTGTCATTACCGGCGTTTCATTGCCCCGTGATCCATGGCAGGTTACACCAAGGCCCAACACGCGAGGAGCCGCGCCATTCAGACCGTCAGCCTCAGCTTCTTTCGATTCGCTCCCGGCGCGGCGCGGCTCTGGGCCTTTTCCATGATGGGGCTGGCGAGGCGCAGCCTTGCCGCCACCCCCGGCATCGGCTTCTGGAAGCTGTGCGGCTCGGGCACCGGCGAGGGGTTCACGCCCCGGCCCAATCTGGGCGTCTACGCCATTCTCGCCACATGGGACCGACGCGACACCGCCGAGACACAGACGCAGGACAGCCCCGCCTTCGCGCGCTACCACGCCCGCGCCGCCGAATGCTGGACGGTGTTCCTCTCCCCGGTCTCGGCGCGCGGCACCTGGTCCGGGCAGGAGCCTTTCGCGGCGTCGCCAGCCCCCCTGACCGGCCCCGTCGCCGCCCTCACCCGCGCCACGTTGCGCCCGCGCGCGGCGCTGCGCTTCTGGGACCGGGTGCCGGGGATCAGCGCCGCCATCGGTTCCGACCCGAATGTGACCTTCAAGATCGGCATCGGCGAGGTGCCGCTCTTGCATCAGGTGACCTTTTCCATCTGGCCCTCCACCGCCGCCATGGCGCAATTCGCCCGCGCCGACGGCCCACATGCCCGCGCCATCCGCGCCGTGCGCGACGGCAACTGGTTTTCCGAAGAGCTTTACGCCCGCTTCGCCCTCACCGGCACGCGCGGCACCTGGCTCGGCACCAACCCACTCGACTATCTGAAAGAAACTGCATGACCCCTGCCTTTCCCTTCTCCGCCATCGTCGGTCAGAACGACATGAAACGCGCCATGATCCTGACCGCGATCGACCCCGGCCTTGGCGGCGTGCTTGTCTTCGGCGACCGGGGCACGGGCAAATCCACCGCCGTGCGCGCGCTCGCCGCCCTCCTGCCGCCCATCCGTCAGGTCGCGGCCTGCCCGGTCAATTCCGAACGCCCCGAGGAGTGCCCCGACTGGGCGGGTGTCACCGACCCCACGCTGGCCGAACGCCCCACCCCGGTGATCGACCTTCCCTTGGGCGTGACCGAGGACCGCGTCACCGGTGCGCTCGACATCGAGCGGGCGCTGACGCGCGGCGAAAAGGCGTTCGAGCCGGGGCTGCTCGCGCGGGCCAATCGTGGCTATCTCTACGTGGACGAGGTCAACCTGCTGGAGGATCACATCGTCGATCTGCTGCTCGATGTGGCGCAAAGCGGCGTCAATATCGTCGAGCGCGAGGGCCTCTCGATCCGCCATGCGGCGCGCTTCGTGCTGGTGGGCTCGGGCAATCCAGAAGAGGGCGAGTTGCGGCCGCAGCTTCTGGACCGCTTTGGCCTGTCGGTCGAGGTGCGCTCGCCCTCGGATATCGAGGAGCGGGTCGAGGTGATCCGCCGCCGCAACGCTTTCGAGACCGACACGGATGCCTTCATGGCCCATTGGGGGGCCGAGGATGCCAGCTTGCGCGCGGCCATCCTCGCCGCCCGCGCCCGCCTGCCGCAGACCGCCACGCCCGACGCCACGCTCACCGATTGCGCGCGGCTCAGCGTGGCGCTTGGCACCGACGGGCTGCGCGGCGAGTTGACCCTTCTGCGCGCAGCCCGCGCGCAGGCGGCCTTTGAGGGCGCGCCCGAAACCGGGCCTGCGCATCTGCGCGCCACGGCCCCGCTCGCGCTCAGCCACCGGCTGCGCCGCGACCCGCTCGACGAGGCCGGCTCGGCGGCCCGCGTCGCGCGCGCCGTGGCCGAGGTTCTGGGGTGACGCGCGGCGCGGATCCGGGCCGCGCGCTTGCCGCGCTGGCCGTCGATCCCGCAGGGCTTGGCGGGCTGGTGCTGCGTGCGCGCCCCGGCCCCGCCCGCGACGCGGTCGAGGCCGCGCTTGCGCGCCTGCCGGGGCCGTCGCGCCGCCTGCATCCCGCCACGCCGGACGAGGCGCTTTTCGGCGGTCTCGACCTCACGGCGTCGCTCGGTGCGGGCCGCGCGATCCGCACGACGGGCCTCGCCACGACGCCGCAGCGCCTGATCCTGCCCATGGCCGAGCGCACGCCCCCCGGCCTTGCCGCACGGCTCGCGCAGGTCCTCGATCTGGGGCTTGGCCATTGCCTCATCGCGCTCGACGAGGGGGCCGAGCCGGAAGAGGCCGCCCCACCCGCGCTGGCCGACCGGCTCGCCTTTCACATCGACCTCACCGAGGCCCGCGCCGAGGCGGTGGCCCTGCCCGCGCCTGTCGATCTCGACGCCGCACGCGCGCGCCTTGCGCGCATCACCCTGCCCGAGGGGGCCATCGCCACCCTCACCGTGCTCGCCGCGCGTTTCGGCATCGACAGCCTGCGCGCGCCGCATCTGGCACTCCGCGCCGCGCGCGCGCTGGCCGCGCTCGACGGCGCGAAAATCGCCACCGACGACCATATCCGCGAGGCGGCGGAATTCGTTTACCCCTCTCGCGCGACGCAGGTCCCCGCGCCCGAGGCCCCGCCCGATGAGAGCGACACACCCGAGCCTGAGCAACCCGAGGCGGGCGGAGAGGAGAGCGCCGCCCTGCCCGAGGAGATCCTCGTCGCGGCCATCGCCGCGCGCCTGCCCGCGGGCCTCCTCGACCCCAACCGCGGCACCGGCCCCCGCCGCGCCCCCAGCCCCGGCAGCGGCGCGGGCGCGCGCCAGAAGGGCGCGCGCCGGGGCCGTCCCCTGCCCGCCCGCGCAGGCCGCCCCGACGGGCGCGCGCGCATCGACGCGGTGGCCACCCTGCGCGCCGCCGCGCCGTGGCAGGCGTTGCGCCGCGCCCATGCGCCTGACCCGGCCAGGAACCTTCACCTGCGCCCCGACGACCTGCGCTTTCGCCGCTTTGAGTCGCGCCGCGACCGGCTCCTGATCTTTGTCGTGGACGCCTCCGGCTCGGCGGCCGTGGCGCGGCTGGCCGAGGCCAAGGGCGCGGTCGAGCTGCTTCTGGCCGAGGCCTATGCGCGCCGCGATCAGGTTGCGCTCATCGCCTTTCGCGGTGCCGGGGCCGAGGCGCTCTTGCCGCCCACCCGCGCGCTGGTTCAGGCCAAGCGGCGGCTGGCCGCGCTGCCCGGCGGCGGCGGCACGCCGCTGGCGGGGGGGCTTCTCGCGGCCGGAGAGATGGCCGCGCAGGCGCGCCGCCACGGGCTGAGCCCGCTTCTGGCGCTGCTCACCGACGGGCGCGCCAATCTCGCGCTTGATGGCACGGCGGGGCGCGCCACGGCGATGGCGGATGCCCGCCGCGTCGCCCGCAGCCTCGCCGCCACCGCCCTGCCCGCGCTGGTGATCGACACCTCCGCCCGCCCCGGCCCCGAGGCGGTCGAGGTGGCGCAAAGCCTCGGCGCGCGCTACCTTGCGCTGCCGCGCGCCGATGCCCGCCGCCTCAGCGCCGCCATCGGCACCGCGCGCGACGATCTGGCAACCTGAGCATGGACTGGTCGCGCGATCTGCCCGGCTGGCCGCTCAGCCATCTGTCGCGCCGCGTGGCGTCGCGCCCGCATCGCTGGCATGTGCAGGAGGCAGGGACCGGCCCGACGCTGCTGCTGCTGCACGGGGCCGGGGCCTCGACCCACAGCTTTCGCGCCCTCATTCCGGCGCTGGCCGAGGATCACCACGTTGTCGCGCTCGACCTGCCCGGCCACGGTTTTACCGCGCTCGGCACGCGCGCACGCTCGGGCCTGCCCGCCATGGCCGAGGATATCGCCGTGCTCTGCCGCTCGGAGGGCTGGCAGCCCGATACCGTCATCGGCCATTCCGCCGGGGCGGCCATCGCGCTGCAAATGGCGCGAATGTCTCAGTCCCCCCCGCCCCGCATCATCGGGCTGAACGCGGCTCTCAACCGGTTCGAGGGGGTGGCGGGCTGGCTCTTTCCGGTTCTGGCCAAATTTCTTGCACTCAATCCCCTGACATCACTGGCTTTTTCGGCGGGCGGCAACCGCATGGCCCGCGCGCGGCGGCTCATTGAGAGCACCGGCTCGCATCTCGACGAGGCGGGACTTGCCCTCTATGCCCGCCTGATCGGCGACCGCACCCATGTCGAGGGGGCCCTGCAGATGATGGCGCGATGGGATGTGTCGGGGCTTGACGCGGCGCTGCCGGAAATCGCCACGCCCTGCCTGCTGATCACCGGAGAGAACGACCGCGCCGTGCCCCCCGACGTATCTGACCGCGCCTCCGCGCGCCTTCCCGATGCTCGTCACCGGACGCTTGCGGGTCTCGGGCACCTCGCCCATGAAGAATCCCCCGCAGCGATCCTGGAGCTTATCCGCCCGTTCTGCGCCGAGCGCTGAAGAGCCGCGCGGAGCGGCAGACGTGAACGACCAGCCTGCCCAAGGACCAGGTCAGGCGCTCAGCAGGTGATAAAGTTCGTCCTTGAGACGCGCGCGCGTCTTGCGCAACTCCATCTCGGCAAGGTCATCCATCGGCTCGACCAGCGATTCGGCACGATGCACCTGGCGATTGACCTCGTGATACTCCTCCGCAAGACGGGCAAAATGGCTGTCCGTCTGTTTGAATTCGCTGATTTTCTCTGCGAATTGCGGGAATTCCTCGTGCAGTTCATGCGGCGTGTGCGACATGGAGCGTCTCCTTTGATGGCTTCCCGGCAAGCCTATGCGCCCGTGCGCCGCAGCGCCTTGACGCGGATCAAACCGGGCGATCCTGGCAGGGACCGGTGCCGGGCAAGATCAGCGCTGCGCCCGCCGCCAGCCCGCCGCGCGCGCCTCGACCTCGGAGCAGAACCAGCGTTCGCCCTGATCGGGGCGGATGGTGGTGCGGGCGTAATCGGCCTGACCCGGCATGTGATAGATGCGGGCACCGCCCGACCGGCTGATATTGCCCTTGATGGTGCAGCCGGGGTCAGCGGCTTGCGACCGGCCCGATGCGCCGCCCGCCTGCTCGGCACGCACGGCGCGGCGATGATCCTCGGGGCGGGCAAAGCGATGCGCATGGAGGCCACGCCCTGCGACAACCGCGCCCTTTTCGTCAAGGTCATAGGCCATCGAATACCGGCGAAAGGCGAGCGCCAGCCCTTCGCTCACAAGCATCTGTCCCACATCCTGCCCCGCCAGCGCACAACGCGCGACGGTCCGGCCATACCGATCCTGCGTCACCGTCTCACATGTCACCTCGCGCTGTCCGATCCGGGCGCGCACCTGATCGGCGGCCCAGGTGCCACAATCCCACTGCACCCCGTCGCCATTGGTGCAGGTCTGCCCGATCTCGGGCGCGTCGACCCCGTGCAGCCGCACGCGCACCGTGCCCAGATCCGTGCCGACATCGAACGTGTCGCCGTCGATCACGCGCACGACCCCGCCAAAGCCCTGCGCGATCCCTGCGACAGGCATCACCATAAGAACGATAAGTGAACAAATCCTTAACATGCCCCCTTATGCCGGGGACAAGCCGCTCAACGCAATCAAAACGTTAACAGAAGGTTAACGCTGCCGGGTTTGCCAGTCGGGATGCAGCCACGGTTCGGCATTTTCCGGCGGCAGGGACCGGCCCAGCACCGCATCGGCGATCTTTTCGCCCGCCATGATCGAAGGCGCGTTGAGATTGCCGTTGGTGATGCGGGGAAAAATGCTCGAATCAGCCACGCGCAAGCCGTCCACCCCGATCACCCGGCCTTTGGGGTCGACCACCGCCAAGGGATCATCCGCGCGCCCCATCTTGCAGGTGCCACAGGGGTGATAGGCGCTCTCGGCATGGTCGCGGATGAACTCATCGAGCGCGTCGTCGCTCTGCACCGCCGCGCCGGGCTGGATCTCATGCTTGGCGTAGGGCGCAAAGGCGTCCTGCGCGAAAATCTCGCGCGTCAGCCGGATAGAGCGGCGGAAATCGACCCAGTCGCTCTCTTCGCTCATGTAGTTGAAGCGGATCACCGGATCGGCGGCGGGATCCTTGCTGCGCAAGGTCACCGCGCCCCGCGACAAGCTGCGCATCGGCCCGACATGGGCCTGAAAGCCGTGCCCTTCGGCGGCGGCGCGGCCGTCATAGCGCACGGCAATGGGCAGGAAATGGAACTGGATATCGGGGTAATCGACGCCCGCGTTTGACCGGATGAAACCGCAGCTTTCAAACTGGTTGCTGGCCCCCGGCCCGCGCTTGCCCAGGAGCCAGCGCAAGCCCACCCAGCCCTTGCCGAAGAGGTTCCAGTATTTGTAGAGGCTGACTGGCTGGCTGGCGGCCATCTGGATATAAAGCTCCAGATGATCCTGAAGGTTCTGCCCCACGCCGGGGCGGTCGGCCCGCACCTCGATGCCATGTTCGGCCAGATGCGCCGCCGGGCCAATCCCGGACAGCATCAGAAGCTTGGGAGAGTTGATCGACGACGCGGCAAGGATCACCTCGGCGCGGGCGCGCACGACCTCGGTCTGCCCGCCGCGCAGCACCTCGACGCCGGTCGCGCGGCCCTCCTCGATGACCACCCGTTGCACCAGCCCGCGCAGCAGCTCGCAATTCGGGCGTTTGAGTGCGGGGCGCAGATAGGCATTGGCCGCCGACCAGCGCCGACCCTTGTAGACCGTCATCTCGAAGGGGCCGAACCCCTCTTGCTGCGCGCCGTTATAGTCGCTGGTCGCCGGATAGCCCGCCTGCACCCCCGCCGCGATGAACGCCCGCGTGAGCGGATTGGCCATCGCGCCCCGCGTGACATGGAGCGGGCCATCCTTGCCGCGCCAGTCGGCATCGCCGCCATGGCCGCCGTCGTCCCAGGCCTCCATGCGCTTGAAATACGGCAGCACATCCGCATAGCCCCAGCCGTCGCAGCCCTGATCGCGCCAGTGGTCATAGTCGCGCGCGTGGCCGCGCACATAGACCATGCCGTTGATCGACGACGACCCGCCGATCACCTTGCCGCGCGGACAGGCCAGACGGCGCCCGCCCAGATGCGGCTCGGGCTCGGTGCGGTAGCCCCAGTCATAGCGGCGCATGTTCATCGGATAGCTCAGCGCACCGGGCATCTGGATGAAGGGGCCCGCATCGGTGCCGCCATGTTCGATCACCAGCACGGATTTGCCCGCCTCCGAAAGGCGATAGGCCATGGCGCAGCCCGCGCTTCCGGCACCCACGATGACGTAATCGGCCTCCATCAGTGGCCCCGCCCGTGGCCGATGTCGTGAATTGGATATTTACGGCAAGATGAAGCCATCATTCGCCCCTCGGGAAGCGCTGGTTTTCCTCCAGCACGTTGAGATCCATGTGGTTGCGCATGTAGCGCTCGGAGGCCTTTTGCAGCGGCTGGTAATCCCAGGGGTAATAGCCGCCCTGACGAAGCGCCTCGTAGACCACCCAACGCCGCGCCTGGCTTTCGCGGACCTGCGCGTCAAAGGCATCGAGATCCCATCGCGCGGCCGCCTTGGCGCGCAATTGTGCCAGCGTGCCCGCATGGGCGGGGTCATCCGCGAGGTTGGTCAGCTCATGGGGGTCGGCGTGAAGATCGAACAACTGATCGGGATCGAGCGTGCAGCGGTTGTATTTCCACTTGCCATAGCGCAGCGACACGAGCGGGGCATAAGACGCCTCGGCGGCGTATTCCATCGCCACGGGGGCCTCGCGCCTGCCGCCCTGCCCGAGATAGACCAGCGATTGCCCCTCGGTCCAGGGCATGATTTCGGACATGTCCGCGCCTGCCAGATCACACAGCGTCGGGCAGACGTCGATGGTGCTGACCGGATCGCTCACAAGGCCGGGGGCCATGCCGGGGGCCGAGATCATCATCGGCACGCGGGCGGACCCCTCGTAAAAGGACATCTTGTACCACAGGCCCCGCTCGCCCAGCATGTCACCATGGTCCGAGACGAAAAGGATGATCGCCTCCTGCCGCGTCGTCTCCAGGGCGGCCATCACCTCGCCGATCTTGTCATCGAGATAGGAGATATTGGCAAAATAGGCGCGGCGGGCGCGGGCGACCTGATCCTCGGTGATGGTGTAGCTGCGCCAGTCGTTGGCGTCGAAAATACGTTTGGAATGCGCGTCGTGATCCTCGTAGGCCATCGCCGGAACCTGCGGCAGCAGGTGCTCGCATCCCTCGTAGAGGTCCCAGTATTTGCGCCGCGCCACGTAAGGATCGTGCGGATGGGTGAAGCTGACCGTCAGGCACCAGGGCCGCGCATCATGCCCGCGCGCGAGGTCATAGACCTTGCGGGTGGCATTGTAGGCGACCTCGTCGTCATATTCCATCTGGTTGGAAATCTCGGCCACGCCCGCGCCCGTGACCGAGCCCATGTTGTGATACCACCAGTCGATCCGCTCGCCCGGTTTGCGGTAATCGGGCGTCCAGCCGAAATCGGCGGGGTAGATATCGGTGGTCAGGCGTTCCTCGAACCCGTGCAGCTGATCGGGGCCGACGAAATGCATCTTGCCCGAAAGACAGGTTTGATAGCCCGCGCGGCGCAGGTGATGGGCATAGGTGGGAATGTCGGCGGCGAACTCGGCGGCGTTGTCGTAGACGCGGGAGCGCGAGGGCAGAAGCCCCGACATGAAGCTTGCCCGCCCCGGCGCGCACAACGGCGAGGCGGTATAGGCATTGGCAAAGCGTGTGGAGCGCACCGCCAGCCGCTTGAGATTGGGCGCGTGAAGCCAATCGGCGGGGCCATCGGGAAAGAGCGTGCCGTTGAGCTGATCGACCATGAAAATGAGGATGTTGGGTTTGGTCATCGCGTTGCCTCCGGGAGGGATGTGTCAAGGTAATGCAGCAGCACGGCAATCGCAGTCTCGGGCGCGATGCCGCCCTCGCCGAGCGCCTGACGCAGGTAAAGCCCGTCGATCATGGCCGCGAGCCCGCGCGTCAGCGTGCGCGCGTGACCGGGCGCGATCTGGCGAAAGGCATGGTGCAGGTTCGAGCGCAGCCGCCGCTGATAGACATGCAAGAGCCTGCGCGCCTCGGCCGAGCGCTGCGCCTGCACGTAGAAATTGAGCCAGGCCGCGACCATCTCGGGGCGGAACTGCGCGGGCGTGAAACTGGCGCGGATGATCGCCTCGAGCCGCGCGCGCGGGGTCTTTGCCATGAGAAGCGCGCCACGCACCTCGGCGCCGTAAAGCGTGAGCACATGGCGCATGGCGGCGGCGAACATCGCCTCCTTGGAGCCGAAATAATGGTGCGCGAGCGCGCTTGACATGCCCGCGCGCCGCGCGATCTGCGCCACCGTCACATCAAGCGCGCCATGCGCGCCGATCTCATGGATCGTCGCCTCGACCAGCGCGCCGCGCCGGATGGGCTCCATTCCCAGCTTGGGCATGACCGCTCTCCAAATTCTTGCCAGACGGGGGTAAGCGTGTTTAATTGACTCGTCAATCAATAAACCGGGAGGACGATACCGGGCACCGTCATCACCAAAACGGCGTTGTGTTTCACGCCAACGTCATATTAGCCTTAGCAGATAAGAACCGGCCGCCCGCCGCAAGCAGAGGCAGGCCGGATGAAACCACGGGAGAAATGAACATGACACGGATTTTCAACGGCGGGATGAACCGTCGCGGATTCATGGCCGGAACCGCCGGTGTGGCGCTCGCCGCGTCCATGCCCCGCGCGGCCCAGGCCGCGCCCAAGCGTGGCGGCCATCTGCGCGTGGCCATCGGCCATGGCCAGACCACCGACACGCTCAACCCCGGCACCTATTCCAACAGCTTCATGACCTCGGTCAGCTTTCCGGTGCATGGCCGCCTGACCGAAGTGACAGCCGAGGGCGCGCTCATCCCCGAAGTGGCCGAAAGCTGGGAGGCCTCGGCCGATGCCTCGGTCTGGCGCTTCAAGGTCCGCTCGGGCGTGACCTTTCATTCCGGCAAGGCGGTGACCGCCACGGACGTGGCCAATTCGATCAACTTTCACCGGGGCGAAAACTCCACCTCCGCCGCCGGCCCGCTGGTCGCGCCGATCACCGATATCGCCACCGAGGGCGACGACATGGTGATCTTTACCCTCGATGGCGGCAATGCCGACTTTCCCTTCATCCTGTCGGATTATCACCTGACGATCTGCCCCGCCAATGGCGACAGCATCGACTGGCAGTCGGGCGACGGCTGCGGCAGCTATGTGCTCAGGAACTTCAACCCCGGCGTCTCTTGCGAGATGGAGCGCAACCCGAACCACTGGCGCGATGACGTGGCCTGGTTCGACAGCGCCGAGATCATCGCCATCGTCGATCAGAACGCGCGCACCACGGCGCTGGTGTCCGGCGATGTGGATGTGGCCGACCGGCTCGACCTCAAGACCGTGGGCCTTCTGGCACGCAACCCCAATATCCAGATCAACTCGGTCGCGGGGACGCAGCACTACACCTTCGCCATGGACACCCGCGCCGATCCGTTCAGCAACAACCACGTGCGCCTTGCCCTCAAATACGCGGTGGACCGGCAGCAATTGGTGGACAAGATCCTGTTCGGCTATGGCTCGGTCGGCAATGACCACCCCATCGGGCCTGGCCAGCGCTTTTTCAACAGCGATCTGGAACAGCGCAGTTTCGATCCCGACAAGGCGAAATGGCACCTTCAGCAGGCCGGGATCGACAAGCTCGAGGTCAAGCTTTCGGCGGCGGATGCAGCCTTTGTCGGGGCCGTGGATGCAGCCGTGCTCTCACAGGATTCCGCCGCCCAGGCCGGTATTTCGCTCACCCCGGTGCGCGAGCCCAATGACGGCTACTGGTCGGATGTCTGGATGAAGAAGCCCTTCGCTGCCGTCTACTGGTCGGGCCGCTCGGTCGAGGATCAGATGTTCTCGACCGCCTATCAGTGCGGGGCTGCGTGGAATGACAGCTTCTGGTGCAATGACCGTTTCGAGGACCTGTTGATCAAGGCGCGCTCGGAGCTTGACGAGGACAAGCGCCGCGCGATGTATCACGAGATGCAGGCCATCGTGTCGAACGATGGCGGCGTGGTGATCCCGATGTTCGCCAACTATGTCTTCGGCAATTCCACCAAGGTCGCCCATTCCGACACGCTCGGCTCCAACTGGGACGTGGACGGGATGCGCTTCATCGAGCGTTGGTGGATGGCCTGAAGCCAGCCCGCGCGATTGCACGGGGCCCGGTGGCGTTTCGTCGCCGGGCCCGACGCCAACGAAAATCCGACATCGGGAGAGACATGACCATGACCCCCAAGCTGACCCTTTCCGCCCTTGCGCTCACGCTCGCCGCCGGCCCTGCGCTGGCCAATTGCGAGCGCGTGACCTTCTCCGATGTGGGCTGGACCGACATCACCGCCACCACCGCCGCCACCACCGTGGTGCTGGAGGCTTTGGGATACGAGACCGACATCAAGGTGCTTTCGGTGCCCGTGACCTACACCTCGCTCGCCAAGGGCGATATCGACGTTTTCCTGGGCAACTGGATGCCAACGATGGAGGCCGATATCGCCCCCTACCGCGAGGCCGGGACCGTGGACACCGTGCGCACCAACCTTGTCGGGGCCAAGTATACGCTGGCCACGAACGCCGCCGGGGCCGCGCTCGGGATCACCTCGTTCGAGGCCATCGCAGGGCAGGCCGAGGCGCTGGAGGCGACCATCTACGGCATCGAGCCGGGCAATGACGGCAACCGTCTGATCCTCGACATGATCGAGGCCGATGCGTTCGGCCTTGGCGGGTTCAAGCTGCGCGAAAGCTCCGAACAGGGGATGCTCGCGCAGGTCGCGCGCGCCGACCGCCGGGATGAGCCGGTCGTGTTCCTCGGCTGGGAGCCGCACCCGATGAACGCCAATTTCGAGCTGACCTATCTGGAGGGCGGCGACGACTGGTTCGGCCCCGATCTGGGCGGCGCGGTGGTTGCCACCAACACCCGCGCGGGTTTTGTGGCGGAGTGTCCGAACGTAGGTAAGCTATTGCAAAACCTCGAATTTACCCTCGCCATGGAAAACGAGATCATGGGCGCGATCCTTGACGATGGAGCCAAGCCCGAGGTCGCGGCAAGCGCCTGGCTCAAGGAAAATCCCGGCGTTCTGGACGGCTGGCTCGACGGCGTGACCACGCAGGACGGCGGCGACGCGATGGCGGCGGTCACATCCGCGCTCGGGCTTTGAGAGCGAACGGGGCGGCCCGCGCCGCCCCTTTCGCCCCGCGTGAAAGGAGTGCCCCATGGACTGGCTGACCGAGCACAAGATCCCCGTGGGCCGGTGGGCCGAGGATTTCTTCCTCTGGCTTCAGGACCATGGCGCGGCCTTCTTCGACGGGATGGCAGCGGTGATGGAGGGGCTGATCGACGCCCTTCTCTGGCTGCTCCAGACGCCCCACCCCATTGTGATCATTGCGATTTTCGTGGGCCTCACCTGGGCCTTGCAACGCAACTGGAAGACCTGCCTTTTCGTCTTCCTTGGCTTTCTCTTCATCCTCAACCAGGGCTACTGGATCGAGACCACCGAGAGCCTGACGCTGGTGCTGACCTCCTGCCTTGTCTGCATGGCGATCGGGGTTCCCATCGGCATCGCGGCGGCACACCGCCCGCGCCTTTATGACGGGATGCGCCCCGTGCTCGATCTCATGCAGACCCTGCCCGCATTTGTCTATCTCATTCCGGCGATCGTGTTTTTCGGCATCGGCATGGTGCCGGGCCTCATTGCCACGGTGATCTTCGTGGTCCCGGCCCCCATTCGCCTCACGCATCTTGGCGTGGCCTCGACGCCTCAGCCGCTTCTGGAGGCGGCGCAGGCGTTCGGGGCGACGGGCCGGCAGACGCTGTGGAAGGTGGAACTGCCCTATGCGCTGCCGCAGATCATGGCGGGGCTCAATCAGACCATCATGCTGTCGCTCTCCATGGTGGTGATCGGGGCACTTGTCGGCGCGGACGGGCTTGGCGTGCCGGTGCTCAGGGCGATCAACACGGTGAATATCGCGCTTGGCTTCGAGGCGGGGCTGATGATCGTGGTGGTGGCCATCGTGCTTGACCGGATGCTGCGGATGGAGGGGCGGAAATGAGCGCCCCGGCCGTCCGTTTCGACCGCGTGTCCATCGTCTTTGGCGATACGCCCGCGCGCGCCCTGCCGCTGATGGACGACGGGCAGTCACGCACGGAGATCCAGCAGGCCACCGGCCAGGTCCTCGGCGTGCATGACTGCGACCTGAGCGTGGCCCCCGGCGAAATCCTCGTGCTCATGGGGCTTTCCGGCTCTGGCAAGTCCACGCTCCTGCGCGCGGTCAACGGGCTCAACCCGGTGGTGCGCGGCAAGGTCGAGATCAACGACGGCAACGGCATGGTCGATGTCACCCATGCCGACGCGGCCACGCTGCGCCGCCTGCGCCAGCATCATGTGGCGATGGTGTTTCAGCAATTCGGCCTGCTGCCCTGGCGGACGGTGGCCGAAAACGTGGGGCTTGGCCTTGAGCTGGCGGGCGTGCCGCAGGCGGAGCGGGCTGATCGGGTCACGCGCCAGTTGGCGCTCGTGAACCTTTCGGACTGGGCCACGCGCAAGGTGGGCGAGTTGTCGGGCGGCATGCAGCAGCGCGTCGGCCTTGCCCGCGCCTTCGCCACCGAGGCGCCGATCCTGCTGATGGACGAGCCGTTTTCCGCGCTCGATCCGCTGATCCGCACCCATCTTCAGGACGAACTCATCGACCTGCAAAAGAAACTCGGGCGCACCATCATCTTTGTCAGCCACGACCTTGACGAGGCGTTCAAGCTGGGCCAGCGCATCGCCATCATGGAGGGCGGGCGCATCGTGCAATGCGGCACCCCGCAGGAGATTTTCACCAATCCCGCCACCGGATACGTCGCTGATTTCGTGGCCCACATGAACCCTTTGGGCGTCCTGGTCGCGCGCGACATGATGGAGCCGGTGAGCGGCCCGCCCGCCGCCGCCCCAGACCGCACCGTCCCGCCCGAGGCCACGATCCGGCAGGTGATGGCGGCCGCCCAGGACCATGACGCCCCGGTGGGGGTGGTCGAGAATGGCCGGCTTCTCGGCCAGATCACCCGCAACCGCATCCTGTCCAAGCTGCTCGACCCGCGCACCTGAGCCGTGGGCGGGCGCTACCCCGCTGCCGCCGCCAGCGCGCGCTGCAGGTCCTCGAGCAGGTCCTGCGGGTCCTCCAGCCCGACGCTGAGCCGCACCAGCCCCGGCGTGATTCCAAGGGCTGCCTTTTGCTCGGCGGGCAGGCGCTGATGCGTGGTCGTGGCCGGGTGCGTCACGATGGATTTCGCGTCGCCCAGGTTGTTGGAAATCAGCACGATTTCCAGCGCGTTGAGAAACCGGAACGCCGCCGCCTGCCCGCCCTTGATGTCGAGCGCGATCACCGTGCCGCCCTGCCCCATCTGCCGCAGCGCCAGCGCGTGCTGCGGATGATCGGCCAGCCCCGGATAGATCACCCGCAGCCGTGCATCCCCCGAGAGCGCCTCGGCGATGGTCTGGGCGCTCGCGGACTGCGCGCGCACGCGCAGATCAATCGTCTCCAGCCCCTTGAGCATCACCCACGCGTTGAAGGGCGAGAGCGCGCCGCCGGTATGCTTCATGTAGGGCTCAAGGGTCTTGCGGATATACTCACGCCGTCCCAGAACCACCCCGCCAAGGCACCGCCCCTGCCCGTCGATATGTTTGGTCGCCGAATAGACCACCACATCGGCGCCCTGAGCGATGGCATCCGAATAAACCGGCGTGGCAAAGACATTGTCCACCACCACCAGCGCCCCGGCGGCATGGGCCAGAGCGGCCACCGCCGCGATGTCGATCACCTCGAGCGTCGGGTTGGCGACGGTCTCGAAAAACACGGCCCTGGTGCCCGGCCGGATCGCGGCGCGCCATTGGTCAAGATCGGTGCCATCGACGAAGGTCACCTCGACGCCAAAGCGCGTCAGCACCTCTTCCAGCACGTAAAGGCACGACCCGAACAGCGCCCGCGCCGACACCACGTGATCGCCCGCCCGCAGCATCGAGGTCAGCGCGCCCGACACCGCCGCCATGCCGCTTGCCGTGGCAAAGGCGTCCTCGGCCCCTTCAAGCGCCGCAATACGCTCCTCGAACATGGCCACGGTGGGATTGCCGTAACGGGCATAGATGAACTCGTCCGGGCCCGCCTGAATGAACCGCGCCTCGGCCGCCTCGGCGCTCTCGTAGACAAAGCCCTGGGTGAGGAAAATCGCCTCGCTCACCTCGTTATACTGGCTGCGCCGCGTGCCGCCATGGACCAGTTTGGTGCGTGTCTTCATGTCCGTCCTCCGGGCGCATGGCCCAACTGAAAAAGCCCCCGACGCGGTCAAGCGAAAGGGGGCTTTCATCCTGACCTCTTTAGCGGGATGTTTAACGTGGCCCGCAATCCGGTAACAAATCGCCACGCGTTGCGCTTTAGCCGCAGGTTCAGCCTGCGTCAACTCTGTCACCGGAATTTAACCAAAGCGTCGCGGCACCGACATATGGCGCGCCTAATGCCTTGCCACAAGATGTTGTGGGGGTTGGGGACCATGCCGCTCATTCACCTGAACGCCGGGGACGACCTGCCCGAAACGATCCCCGATACCGGCTCCGGCCCTGTCATCGTGATGGTTCACGGGTTCAAATACGCCCCCGGCCATGCCACCGAATGCCCGCATCACCACATCTTCTCGCTTTCGCCCGAGCGGGAGTGTTTCAAGGTTGTCAGTTGGCCGCGTGGCCTTGGTTTCGACGGCATCCGCCCCGGCGAGGGGCTGGCCGTGGGCTTTGGCTGGCACGCGCGCGGCTCGCTCTGGCAGGCCTACCGAGAGGCGGCGCGCGCGGGCGCCGCACTCGCCACGACGATCAAGACCCTGCGCGCCCGCGCGCCGCACCGCCCCATCCACGCCATCGCGCATTCCTTTGGCGCGCGGGTGGTGCTCTCGGCGCTGACCCATCTTGAGCCGGGCGCGCTCGACCGCGTGATCCTGCTCGCGGGGGCCGAGTTCGGCCATAACGCCGCGCAGGCGCTCGCCTCGCCTGCGGGCCGGTCGGCGGAGGTGATCAACGTCACCACGCGCGAGAACGATCTTTACGATTTTATGCTGGAATGCCTGATTTCGGCACCCGCGCGCGGCGACCGCAGCCTTGGCCTCTCGCTGCCCACGGGCGCCAATGTCCTGACGCTGCAACTCGATGATCCCGCCACGCTTGAGCTTCTGGCGCGCGCGGGGTTCGACGTCGCGCCCCCCGCCGCGCGCATCTGCCACTGGTCGCCCTATACCCGCCCCGGGGCGCTGCCGTTCTACGGCGCGCTTCTGCGGGCACCGGAACGGTTGTCGCTGGCACAACTTCGCGCCGCGCTGCCCGAGCGCGCGGCACCGCGCTGGTCGCGGATCATGGCCGAAATTCCCTTGCCAATGGGCCGCAAAGCGTCATTCTGACCGGGCACCGCCGGACGGAGAGACGCCATGCAAGATCCGATTGACCTCTATTACTGGCCCACACCGAACGGCTGGAAGGTCTCCATCGCGCTCGAGGAAATGGGCCTGCCCTATCGCTGTCACCTGATCGACATCGGCGCTGGCGATCAACATGCGCCTGCCTTCCTCGCCGTCTCGCCCAATAACCGCATTCCCGCGATCACCGATCCTGAAGGGCCTGACGGCGCGCCGATCCATATCTTCGAATCGGGCGCGATCCTGCTCTATCTCGCGCGCAAGACCGGGCGCTTTCTGGGCGAAACCGAGCGCGAGCGCATCGCGGTCGAGCAATGGCTCATGTGGCAGATGGGTGGCGTCGGGCCGATGGCCGGTCAGGCGCATCACTTCCTCAAGTTCGCGGCCGAGGACATCCCCTACGCCAAGGACCGTTACCGCAGCGAGGTCGCGCGCCTTTACGGCGTGCTCGACCGACAACTGGCGGATAATCATTATGTCGCGGGCGATTTCTATTCCATCGCCGACATGGCGCTCTGGGGCTGGTGCTCGCTCTGGGAGGGGCAACAGCAGACGCTGGAGGACAAGCCGCATTTCGCCCGCTGGCTGGCTGAGGTGGCCTCGCGCGACGGCGTGCGTCGCGGGCGCGCGCTGCATGCGGACCGGCGCCGCGACCCCACCGCCAAACCGGCCTGAGGCGCGCGCTCGGCCCTTGCGCGGGAGGCCGGTTCGCTCTACGCTAGCGGTAACTTGTAATGGAGGGCGTGACGTCATGACGCCCAAGCGTCCGATTGGTGCGGGCGCTTCCCCGAAGCCGGTCGAGAGCCCCGCGCCGAGCCTCCCGGATCGCCCGCCGCTTTACGCGGCGCTCGATCTTGGAACAAATAGCTGCCGCATGTTGATTGCCCGTCCCGAGGGCAGTCAGTTTCATGTCGTGGACAGTTTCTCGAAGTCGGTTCAGCTTGGCAACGGGCTGGAAAGCTCGGGACGTTTGTCGCGTGCCGCCATCTACCGCACCATTCAGGCGCTGCGCGTGTGTCATCAGAAACTGCGCCGCCACCGCGTGACGCGGATGCGCCTTGTCGCCACCGAGGCCTGTCGTCGTGCCACCAACGGGCGCGAATTCATGAGCCGGGTCGAGCGCGAGACCGGGCTCAGGCTCGACATCATCGCGCCCGAGGAAGAGGCGCGGCTTGCCGTCGTGTCCTGCGCGCCGCTGGTCAGCCCCACCACCGAACAGCTTCTGGTGGTGGATATCGGCGGCGGCTCGACCGAGCTTGTCTGGATCGACCTGCGCGAATTGCCCCCGTCCGAGCGCCGCCGCGCCATCATGCAAATGCATCTCGGCTTTCACAATCCCGCCCCCGGCCCCGCCGCGCGGGTGGTGGACTGGATCAGCGTGCCGCTTGGGGTGGCCACGCTGCGCGAACAGTTCCGCGATGTCGAGGACGACGCCGCGCGCTTTGCCCTGATGAGCTGGTATTTCGAGGAAAACCTTGCCGAGTTTGCCCCCTACAAGGACGAGCCGTCGCGCGACGGCTTTCAGATCGTCGGCACCTCGGGCACGGTCACAACCGTCGCGGCCAGCCATCTCGGCCTGCGGCGCTATGACCGCAACAAGGTTGACGGGATGACCATGACCAGCGACGAGATCGACCGCGTGATCCGGGGCTATCTGACCCTTGGACCGGCGGGACGCAGGCGCGACCCGCGCATCGGACAGGACCGGCAGACCCTGATCATGTCGGGCGCGGCGATCCTTCAGGCGCTCTTGCGGTGCTGGCCCACGGACCGGCTCTCGGTTGCCGATCGCGGGCTGCGCGAGGGGATGCTCTATGCGCAGATGGCCGCCGATGGTGTGCTCGACGAAGGAGAGACGTGATGGCCAAGGGACCGGATGGCAAGAACACCTCGGGGCGCGGGCTGCGCGACCTGACGGTCAAGGTCAAGACGGCGCGCGGGCGGCGCGCCTCCTCGACACGCTGGCTGCAACGGCAGTTGAACGACCCTTACGTGCAACGCGCGCAGGCCGAGGGCTATCGCGGGCGGGCGGCCTACAAGATCATGGAACTGGACGACAAATACGGCTTTCTTGTGCCCGGCGCGCGGGTGGTCGATCTGGGCTGCGCGCCCGGCGGCTGGTTGCAGGTGGCGGTGCCGCGCGTCAACGCGCTCGGGGACCAGTCCGGCAAGCGGCAGGGCTTGGTTCTCGGCATCGACCTGCAAGAGGTCGAGCCGGTGGCCGGGGCCGAGATCCATCAGCTCGATTTCATGGCAGACGATGCCGACGCGACGGTGAAGGCATGGCTCGGGGGCCGCGCCGATGTGGTCATGTCCGACATGGCCGCCGCCTCTTCCGGGCACAAGCAGACCGACCATCTGCGCATCATCGCGCTCTGCGAGGCGGCGGCCTATTTCGCCTTCGACGTGCTGGCCGAGGGGGGCACATTCGTCTCCAAGGTGCTCGCGGGCGGGGCCGAGGGCGAGTTGCAGAAGCTGCTGAAACAGCGCTTCGACAAGGTCGCCAACGTCAAACCCCCCGCCTCGCGCGCCGACAGTTCCGAGAAATTCGTGGTCGCCACAGGCTTTCGCGGCTGAGCGGCGCGCCCCCGTTGACGCCGCCCGAAACCGGCGTAAGGTCGCGCCCGACACCCCCTCCGGAGACGTCCCCATGAGCCTTGCCAACGGTCGCGCCTATCTTGCCATCCCCGGCCCCTCGGTCATGCCCGAGGAGGTGCTGCGCGCCATGCACCGCTCGTCGCCGAATATCTACGAGGGTGCCCTGATCGAGATGACGGCGGGCCTCATCCCCGACCTGCGCGCCGTGGCGCGCACGGCGGGCCGCGTGGCCATCTATATCTGCAATGGCCACGGCACATGGGAGGCGGCGCTGGCCAACACGGTCGCCCCCGGCGAGCGGGTTCTGGTGCCTGCCACGGGCCGTTTCGGCCATGGCTGGGCCGATGTGGCGCGCGGTCAGGGGATCGAGGTGGAGATGCTCGATTTCGGCAAGCGCGCCGCCATGGACCTTGGCCGCGTCGAGGCGGCGCTGCGCGCCGATAAGGGCCACACAATCCGCGCCGTGCTGGCCACCCATGTGGATACCTCCACCTCGGTTCGAAACGATATCAAGGCGTTGCGAGACGTTCTTGACGCAACGGGCCACCCGGCACTCTTGATGGCCGATTGCATCGCCTCGCTGGCCTGCGACCGGTTCGAGATGGACGCCTGGGGCGTCGATGTGATGATCGCGGCCAGCCAGAAGGGCCTGATGGTGCCCCCCGGCCTTGGCTTCGTGTGGTTCTCCGACAAGGCGGCGGAGGCGCGCAGGCGCATCGGTTCCGTGACGCGCTACTGGGACTGGACGCATCGCGCCGACCCGGAAATGTTCTATCAGTATTTCGGCGGCACGGCCCCCACTCATCACCTCTACGGGCTGCGCGCCGCACTCGACCTGATCAACGCCGAGGGGATCGAGGCGATCTGGGACCGCCACGAAACCCTCGCCCGCGCCATCTGGGCGGCCTGCGAGGCATGGGGGACCACCGGCCCGCTGGAGATGAACGTGGCCGACCGGGCCTTGCGCAGTCACGCCGTCACGGCACTGAGGATCGGCGCGCCGCATGGATCAAACCTGCGGCAATGGGTGCAGGACCAGACGGGCGTGACCCTTGGGATCGGGCTGGGAATGGCCGAGCCGGGCGATCCGGCCTGGCACGGGTTTTTCCGCATCGGCCATATGGGGCACGTGAACGCGCATATGGTCCTGGGCGCGCTCGGGGCCATCGAGGCGGGGCTGGTGGCGCTTGATATTCCGCATGGTGAGGGGGGCCTCACGCGCGCCGCCGAGGTGATCGCGCGCGGCGTCAGCCGTCCTTGAGCAGGCGGTCAGCCTTCTTGCGCACCAGAACCGTGCGCAGATCGTGCATGGCCAGCAAGAGCGCGTCGGTCACCTGCTCAAGCTGGGCGTCGGTCGCTTTCGATTGCACCCAATGCGTCGTGGTGTTGAGGTAATCGACCGCCCGCAGGATATCGTCGATATCGCGGTGTTCGAGGAGCCTGAGCCGCTCGGCCATCCAGCTTTCGATCGCGGCCATATCCTCGGGCGTCAGCTCCCGCTCGCCATGCGGCTTGACTTCGAGCTTGCGGATGTTGACGCTGGCAATCTGCTCCATGTCGATGCGTCGCTGGCGGTTCTCGGTATCGACCCGGAACACGAAAGCGCCGTTCTCGCGGACGCGGAAATAATAGTCCGGCAGATCGCCCGCCATATGCCCCTCTTACCGCAACCCCGCGCAGAACCTCTCGATCCGCGCGCAGGCCTCGGTCAATGCCTCGTCGGATGTAGCGTAGCTGATGCGGAAATGCGGCGAAAGCCCGAAGGCCGCGCCAAAGACAACCGCGACGCCGGTCTCTTCCAGAAGCGCCGTGGCGAAATCCTCATCCGTTTCGATCCGCGCGCCGCCCGCACTCACCTTGCCGATCAGCCCCGCGATGGAGGGATAGACATAAAAGGCGCCCTCGGGACGCGGACAGTCGATGCCGGGAATGGCATTGAGCCGCTCCACCACCAGATTGCGCCGCCGCACGAAGGCCGCGTTGTTCGCGGCGATGAAGTCATGGCTGCCGTTGAGCGCCTCGACCGCCGCCCATTGGCTGATGGTGCAGGGGTTCGAGGTGCTTTGGCTCTGGATCTTGCGCATCGCGGCAATCAGGTCCTTGGGCCCCGCTGCATAGCCGATCCGCCAGCCGGTCATGCAATAGGCTTTGCTCACCCCGTTGCAGGTCAAGGTTCGATCATAGAGACCCGGCTCGACCTCTGCGGGCGTGCAAAACCCGAAATCGTCATAGGCCAGATGCTCATACATGTCGTCGGTCATCACCATGACATGGGGATGACGCATGAGAACATCCGTGAGCGACCTCAACTCGGCGCGCGAATAGCCCGCACCCGTTGGGTTCGACGGCGAGTTGAAGATGAACCACCGCGTTTTCGGCGTGATCGCCGCCTCGAGCGCCTGCGCGCTCAGCTTGAACGCCGTCTCGATCCCTGCGGGCACGATCACCGGCTCGCCGCCCGCGAGCAGCACCATGTCCGGGTAGCTTACCCAATAGGGTGCCGGAATGATCACCTCGTCACCGGGATTGAGCGTCGCCATCAGCGCGTTATAGAGGATCTGCTTGCCGCCCGAGGCCACGCTGACCTGAGAAGGTTCATAGTCCAACCCGTTGTCGCGCTTGAATTTCGCGCAGATCGCCGCCTTGAGTTCGGGGATACCATCGACGGCGGTGTATTTGGTGCGGCCCTCTTCAATCGCGCGGATGCCCGCCGCACGGATATGCGGCGGGGTCGGGAAATCCGGCTCGCCTGCACCAAGCCCGATCACGTCGCGGCCCGCGGCCTTCAACTCCTGCGCCTTGGTGGTGACGGCTATGGTGGGCGACGGCTTGACGCGGTCAAGCGTCGCGGAAAGGCGGATCATGGTCGGCTCCGGTTTGAATTTGTCTCCCAAACCTCTTAGGGTGCGCCAGAACCACGATCAAGGACGATCGCCGGAAAGGAAAAGCAATGACCGAGACCACAGAGCACTGGTTCGACCCCGACGCCACCACCTTTGGTGACCGCATCGCCGGCGCGCGCGAGCGTTCGGGCATGAGCCAGAGCGATCTTGCCAAGCGCCTCGGCGTCAAGCTCAAGACGCTCAAGGGCTGGGAGGACGACCTCTCGGAGCCACGCGCCAACAAGCTGTCGATGATGGCCGGGCTTCTCAACGTCTCCCTGCTCTGGCTCTTGTCGGGCGAGGGCGAAGGCCCCGATTCGCCCGCCATGGGCGAGCTCTCCCCTGATATCTCGGGCCTGCTGACCGAGATCCGCGACATCCGCACGCAGCTTGTCTATTCCACCGACCGTCTGGCGCGTCTGGAAAAAATCCTGCGCGCCAAGCTGATGGAGGAAGCCGGTGAGTGAGGAAAGCCCGGAGCACCGCATTCGCCGCCTGACGATGCGCGCGAACCGGCGTGGAATCAAGGAGATGGATATCATCCTCGGCCACTATGCCGAGGCGCGGCTTGGCGCGATGGACGCCCCCACGCTTGATCTTTTCGACGCGTTCCTGTCCGAGAACGATCAGGACCTTTACCAATGGGTGACCGGTCAGGGGGCGGTGCCCGATCGCTTTGCGCCACTCATCGACGACATTGCGCGCCACGCCTTTTCGCGGAAATAGCGCGCATTTTAGGCATAAGGCATCCAGTTTAACCGATTATTGGCGGTTTTACCGCAACGTCCCTCGCGAACCCATCGCAAGGGAGAATTGGATGAGCTTTCAAAAGCCCCTCGGCGCGCCCCCCTCGCGCGCCGCCTATGTCACCGGCTATCTTGAAGCCCTCGCGCTGGTCGAACGGCTGCACCGGCTGCTTCTTGACGTGATCAAGGACGAGTTCGAGCGCGTCGGCGTCATCGAGATCAACGCCGTGCAGGCGCTCTTGC
This sequence comes from Roseovarius sp. MBR-6, assembly GCF_040547525.1. Classification (NCBI taxonomy): domain Bacteria; kingdom Pseudomonadati; phylum Pseudomonadota; class Alphaproteobacteria; order Rhodobacterales; family Roseobacteraceae; genus Roseovarius; species Roseovarius sp. MBR-6. The sequence goes on from NZ_JBEPPW010000004.1 coordinate 216,747, forward strand.
TGTTCAACATCGGCGAAAACGAGGTGACGGCGGGTGAGTTGAAATCGCGCGGCTACTATCAGGGCAGCAACGTGAGCTACAACCTCAAGAAACTGGTCGAGACAGGCTATATGCACCATCAGCGCTGTGAGGTGGATCGCCGCGCCGTGCGTGTGCGCCTGACCGAGAAGGGCCGCGGCATCCGTGATGTGGTGGCCGCCCTCTTCGAGCGCCACGCCGAGGGGCTTGAAGGGCGCGGCGTGCTCGGACCGGACGGGCTCGATCAGGTCACCACCGCGCTGCGCCGGGTGGAACGCTACTGGAGCGATCAGATCCGGTATATCTATTAGCGCCGGGTCGATTGGAACGGACGCGACAGTGCCATTCACACGTCCGGCGCGGGCGGGCAATATCAGAGATGCGCGCCGGGGCCGTCCTGCCTGAATCGCACGATCATCACCCCGCCCTCGTCGCTATCCACATAGACGGTCTGGCCGGGAATGCGCACCACCGGGCGGCGCGCCTCATCGCCCGCGCGCCACGGGCGCGAGGTGGTCATGCAGCGCGCCTCATGTCCGCCGTAATCCACCGTCGGACTCACCTCGGGCATGAACGTGAGGCCCCGCACCAGCGCCTCGCCATCGAGAAACACGGCACCCGACCCAAGCAGACGATGCTCGACCCCCTGCGTCAGGACCGATTGCCGCTCGCTCTGCGCCCAGACCCCGCAAACAAGGGTGCGGCCCTGCGCCTCGCGCAGATCGACCGCGACGGTCACACCACCACCGCTGTCATAACTGCCACCGTCCACAACCGGGTTGGGTCCGAGCCGTGCCACCACCTGCGGGCCGGTGGCGGCAGAGCAGGCGGCCAGTCCGAGACCGGCGACAAGGGTAAGGGCGATACGCGTCATGCTGGCCTCCGTGATCATCCGTGTCTGACCAGAACATAGGCAATCGCGCGGGATATGCCAGCGCCACCGCCTAGCCAGAGGTGGCGAACGCCTCGGTTTCCTTCAACATTTCGGGATACCAGCGTTCGAGCGCGGGCAGGAACCCCGCGCGCAGCCGCGCCGCCTGCGCGGGCGTCAGGTCCTCGCGCCAGACACCCGCCTGTCCGCGCGCAAAGAATTTCTGCATCCCTTGAGGCCGTTCGATAAAGCCGAGCGTCTCTTCCTGTCGCTTCATCGCCTCGAAACTCGTGGCCTTGATCGCGCGCGCCAGCTTCGGCCCGTCCACCTTGACGCGCAGGAATTTCTCCAGCAGGGCGCGCATCGCCTTGCCGGGGCTGGCAAGCAGATCCTCGTAGCGCACCACATGCAGCGGCAGGCCACCGGCATGGGTCCAGGTGTGGATATGGTCGTCCCAGCGGCCCAGAAGATCGACGATCCCCGACGGCGTGCCGGTGACCGTATCGGGGTTGAGCATCTGGGTAATCGCAGTGTCCAGATCGCAATTCTGATGTCGCGCGAAGGACGGGGCCAGATCGAACGGGTTGCGCAGGATGTAGATCGCCGCCGCCGTCACCTCGGGGGGGATCACATCCTGATCGAAAAGGCGGACCGGCTGGCAATGGGTCTTGACGAAATGATGGTCGGGTTTCGAGGCCGCGATGAGGCGCAGCGCCTTGCCGCGCACCGCCATCCACTCTTCCAGATTGGTGCCGTGATATTTGCCCCCGGCGGCGGCATCAAAGAAATCCGCGCGCGTATCACCGGTGGTGAACTGCCGCAGGTTGTTGATATCGGGCGCCTTTCCCGGCGGCATGAAGTAATGCGCCAGAAGCGACCGCATCCAGGTGTTGCCGGATTTGGGATAGCTCGCCAGCCAGATGATGCGCCTCAGATCGCTCATTCCAGATATCCGTAACGCTTCATCGTCGTGCCCAGCTTGTCGCGGATGATGTCCGCCAGCGCCGGATCGAGATCGGTTTTCCACTGATCCTTCTGGCCCTTGCCGAAGAACTTTTCGCTTTCCTTCGGCTTTTCGATGAAGCCGGACTGCTCTTCCTGCCTGGACAATTCGTCGAAGCTTGAAAACCGGATCGCCCGTTGCAGGCGCTCGGGGTCCACCGGCACGCCGATCAGCTCCAGAGCCTTGGAAAAGTGCGTCTCGGGGTCTTCAAGAAGGTCTTCGTAGCGCAGCACAAGCTGCGGCCAGGGCGCGTATTTCACCCAACTGCGCACATGACCTTCCCATGTCCCGAGAAAGTCGGCGACCGAGGTTTCAACCGGGAGGTTGGCGTTCTCGGGATGGGTGATGCGTTCGACCGCAACCTCGTGGGTCATCCGGTAATGGCGCGCGTAAGACAGCACCATGTCGAGCGGATTGCGCATGATGTAGATCGACGCGCGGGTGAATTTCTCGGGGATAAGCTCCACCTCGTAGGCGGTGACGCGGGCATTGTGGGTCTTGACGAGGTTGATGTCGGCATTGTTGTTCACGATGCCGCGCAACACCTTGTGGCGGTATTGCAGGGTGAGCGCCACGCGGTTGAGGTCAAGCTTGCGGCCCGCCACCGCGTGATAGGCGGCGGCCATGGAATCGCCGCTGCCAACGCGGCGAACCTCGTTGATATCAAGCGGCTTTTGGGTGTTCAGCAGGTAATTGGCGAGAAACACCCGCGTCCAGGTGTTGCCGGATTTCGGGTAGGAGGCCAGCCAGACGATGCTGCGTTTCATGCTTTGGGCGATCCTCTTGTCATGCGGAACCCTCTCCCAATAGAAAAGGCGGGGGATAATGTCACCCCCCGCCCCGGTATTAAAGACCCGTCAGATCAGAACGACAGGTTGATCGAGGTTGCGATCAGAGTGCCTTCGACTTCGGTGTTCGGGTTTGCGAACCCTGCATCGGTCGAGCCTTCTGCATAGAGCGCGTAGACCGTCCAACGGACGCCTTTGCCCAGCGTGCGGCTGGCGGCGAGCTGGTAGGCTTCATACTCGGCTTCGCCACCGGCATTGTTGTCCCACTCACCCTGGAAGGTGTCGAAACCGATCGACCACGGGCCAGGGATGTCATAGGTCACGCCAAGGCTCCAGCCTTCCTGGTCGTTTGCCAGGCCGCCGTTGTCGTTCGAGCCGTAGTGGCCGCCGAACTCGAACCCGGCAAAGCCGATGGTCGCGCCGATTGCCCAGGCTTCGGGATCGTCCGTGCCTGCGATGCCGGTGTTGTTCTCGGCAGTGCCGTAACGGGCTGCGAAGTTGATGTCGACGCCGTTGAACGACTGCGAATAGGCAAGGCCGATATCCCAGATGTCGGTCACGCCGATATTGCGGTCAACACCACCGTTGTTACCGGCGTTGTTCGCGCTGTTGGCTGCCGAAAAACCACCGTTGACCGTGGCGGCGTAGGAAACGCCGAGGGTCAGGCCGTTGAACGACGGGGTGTAGTAGGTGATGCGCGGAACGTCGTTGTTGCCGAGAACCTCGATATAGGACGAGATTGCCGCCTGACGGAAGTTCCAGGGCAGGTTACCACCGTTGCCGGTCGAGATCGGGATGAAGCCCGACAGCGACGGCGAGTTGATGCCGATCACGCCGCCGACCTGCGGTGCTGCGACCATCATCTTGTAGCCGGCCGAGTTCTCGTTGCCGAGGTCGATGCGGCCAAGCGTGTCGGACGAAATCGACATGAAAGATTCGTCGACGATCGCGCCGCCGGTGTTCTTCGATTCGTACTGAACGTCGATACCGAAGGTCAGGCCGTTGTCGAGCGTGACCGACGGCTTGAAGTGGATTTCCGCGTTGGTGAAGGTGTCAACGCCGTCGAAATCGGCACCGGCCTGGGCAGCGGTGTTCGAATCAACCGAAACGTAACCGACGTGGGTGTTGTGGAAACCGCCCCACTTCATGTTCCATTCCTGGGCCGAAGCCGGTGCAGCCATGGCGACGCCGAGTGCGATCGCGCTGGTGCTCAGAAGATGCTTTTTCAAGGGTGTCCCTCCTCAGAAGCAAGATTTCATATCCGCCGCACCAGTCATTGACACGGCTTGGAGATGGAATGCGCCAAACCCACCATGTGAGTCAACGCAGCCACCCCTGCCCGCGTGCTTCCTGTCGGGAATGTGGCTCAGAAACCACACACCTTTCGGACAGGCGGCCAAGGGCAGAAAATGCCGGAATTGAAAGGAAGTTACATCATGGGGCCGATGCCGTGATCCTGGCCCGCTGAAACGGGGGCGCGCGTTCGCCGCGCCCCCGTCGTCTGGCGTCGTTTCAGAAGCTCAGATTGATCGAGGTGGCGATGATCGTGCCCTCGACCTCGGTGTTGGGATTGGCCGAGCCGCCGCCGCCGGGACCCGCCGCAAGCCCGTTCGCATTGACCGTGCCTTCGGTGTAGATCGCATAGACCGCCCAACGGACACCTTTGCCGAGCGACCGGCTTGCCCCCAGTTGATAGGCCTCGTATTCGGCCTCGCCGCCGATATTGTCGTCCCATTCGCCCTGGAACGTGTCGAACCCGATGTCCCACGGGCCGGGAAGGTCATAGGTCACGCCGAGGCTCCAACCCTCCTGATCCGGCATCAGCCCGCCGTTGTCGTTCTCGCCGTAGTGGCCACCAAAGGTCCACCCGGCGACACCGAAAGTCGCGCCGAGGGCCCAGACATCGGGATCGTCCGTGCCCGGCAGACCGGTGTTGTTCTCGGCGGTGCCATAGCGCGCGGCAAGGTTCACATCGACGCCGTTGAAGGACTGCTTGTAGACCAGACCGATATCCCAGATGTCGGTCACGCCGATATTGCGATCCACACCACCGTTGTTGCCGGCGTTGGCGTTGCTGTTCCCGGCACCGAGGTTGCCGTTGATCGTGGCCGCATAGGACACCCCGAGGGTCAGGCCGTTGAACGAGGGCGTGTAATAGGTGATGCGCGGCACGTCGTTGTTGCCCAGCACCTCGATCCCCGAAGAAATCGCCGCCTGACGGAAGTTCCACGGCAGGTTGCCGCCCGAGCCGGTGTTGAGCGGGATGAACCCCGAGAGCGTGCCGGTGTTGATGCCGAGCACGCCTTTGACCTGCGGTGCAGAGACCATCATCTTGTAGCCGGCCGAGTTCTCGTTGCCGAGGTCAATGCGGCCGAGCGTTTCCGACGAGATCGACAGGAACGATTCGTCAACCGTCGCGCCCCCCGTATTCAACGCCTCGTATTGCACGTCGATACCGAAGGTCAGGCCGTTATCGAGCGTGATCGACGGCTTGAAGTGGATTTCCGCGTTGGTGAAGGTGCCGACACCGTCGAAATCGGATCCCACATGGGCGGCGGTGTCCGAATCAAAGGAAGAATAGGCGACATGGAAGTTATAAAAACCGCCCCATTTCATGTTCCATTCCTGGGCCGCCGCAGGCGCGCCCAACGCGACGCCAAGGGCGATCGCGCTTGTTCCAAGCAGGTGTTTGTTCATGAGTGATGTCCTAGGTGAGTGGATAAGGCCGCTGCGCGGAATCGGCGCTTTGGCTCACATGAGGGTGAGCGACGCGGACCTCACGAACAAAGCAACTCCCCGTGAGCAGCCCCTGGACCGGTGCGACTGTGGCGCTTGGGATACAAAACGGTCACGCGCGAGGCTGAGCCGAGGCCATGCCAGGAAAAACCAGGCGCGCACAGGTTGCCCCGCGCGCGCCCTTTTTTATCGTCACTCAGAAGCTGAGGTTGATCGAGGTGGCAATCAAGGTGCCTTCGACTTCGGTATTGGCGTTCTGCGGGCCAACGGGAACCGCGATGTTGGCGGGATCGTTGTTGAAGCCATTGCCGTTCACGCTGCCCTCGGCATAAAGCGCATAGATGGTCCAGCGCACGCCCTTGCCGAGCGAACGGCTGGCGGCAAGCTGATAGCCCTCGTATTCGGCCTTGCCGCCCTGATTGTCGTCCCATTCGCCCTGGAACGTATCAAAGCCGATATCCCAGGGGCCGGGGATGTCATAGGTGATCCCAAGGCTCCAGCCCTCTTCGTCGGGCATCAGCCCGCCATTGTCGTTCTCGCCGTAATGGCCGCCAAAGGCCCAGCCGGCAAAGCCGATGGTCGCGCCCACGCCCCAGACATCGGGATCGTCGGTGCCCGGCAGACCGGTGTTGTTCTCGGCGGTGCCGTAACGCGCGGCGAGGTTGATATCGACGCCGTTGAACGACTGCGAATAGGACGCGCCGATATCCCAGATGTCGCTCACGCCGATATTGCGGTTCACGCCGCCGTTGTTCCCGGCGTTGCCGTTGCTGTTGGCCGCCGAGAAGCCGCCATTGACCGACGCGGCATAGGAGATGCCGAGGGTCAGGCCGTTGAACGAGGGCGTATAGTAGGTGATGCGCGGTACGTCGTTGTTGCCCATGACCTCGGTAAAGGACGAGATCGCCGACTGGCGGAAGTTCCACGGCAGGTTGCCGCCCACACCGATCGAGATCGGGATGAAGCCCGACAGCGACGGCGAGTTGATGAGGATCGTGCCGCCGACCTGCGGCGCCTCGAGCATCAGCTTGTAGCCCGCCGAGTTCTCGTTGCCGAGCTCGATCTTGCCGAGCGTGTCGCTCTGGATGAACATGAACGATTCGTCGATGATGGCGCCGCCGGTGTTCTTGGCCTCATACTGGACGTTGACGCCGAAGGTCAGGCCGTTGTCGAGGGTGACCGACGGCAGGAAGTGGATTTCCGCATCGGTGAAGGTGTCGACGCCGTCAAAATCGCTCCCCGCCTGCGCGGCGGTGTCCGTATCCACGCTGACATAGCCGACATGCGTGCTGTGAAAGCCGCCCCATTTCATGTTCCATTCCTGGGCCGCCACCGGCGCGCCCATGGCGACGCCCAAGGCAATCGCGCTTGTTCCAAGCAGGTGTTTGTTCATGAGTAATGTCCTCGCTGAGTGGGTCAGGCCGTTGCGCGCGAGCGGCGCGTTGGCTCACAGCAGGGTGAGGGACAGAGACCTCACGGGCAAAGCAACTCCCCGTGAGCGGCCCGAAGAGACATAAAACTGTGACGCGCAGGACACGTGGACGCCCCGCGCAAGGCAGAACCGATGCCATGCCATAGAACAGCAAGGGCGCGCAGGTTGCCCCGCGCGCCCACTGTCCTGCACCCCCGGTGTCCAGCGCCCTGAGGCCCGGTGCCGAGGGATCAGAACGAGAGGTTGATCGAGGTGCCGATCAGCGTCCCCTCGACCGAAGTATTCGCCACCGGCGCGCCGGCGATGGCCGCAAACGTGCCGCCCGCATCGCCATTGACCGTTCCCTCGGCATAGATCGCGTAGATCGTCCAGTTCACACCCGGCCCCAGATCGCGGCTTCCGATGATCTGGTAGGCCTCGTATTCGGCCTTGTCGCCCGAACCCGCGCCGGTGCCGGACCATTCCCCCTGATAGGTGTCGACGCCGATCAGCCAGGGACCGGGAAAGTCGTAGGTGACACCAAGGCTCCAGCCTTCCTCGTCAGGGGTGAGATTGCCGTTGTCGTTCTCGCCGTAAGAGCCGCCGACCACGAACCCGGCAAAGCCGATCGTGCCGCCGACGCCCCACACTTCGGGATCGCTGGTGCCGGCAATGCCGGTGTTGTTCTCCGCCATGCCGTAGCGCGCGGCGAGATTGAGGTCGATGCCATTGAACGACCGCTCATAGGCCGCCGCAATGTCGATGATGTCCGTAACCCCGATATTGCGGTCCACGCCGCCGTTATTGCCGGCCTTGCCGGGGCTGTTGGCCGACGAAAACGCCGTGTCCGTCGCGGTCGCGGCGTAGGAAATGCCCAGCGTCAGCCCCGAGAAGGAGGGCGAGTAATAGCTGATGCGCGGCACCTGTTCGTTGCCCAGAACCTCGGTGAAGGAGGACAGCGCCGACTGCTGGAAATTCCACGGCAGGTTGCCGCCCACCCCAGCCGAAAGCGGGATGAAGCCCGACAGCGAGGGCGAGTTGATCCAGAGCGAGCCATCGACCTGCGGGGCCGACACGATCATCTTGTAACCGACCGAATCCGTATTGCCGAGTTCGAACCGCCCCATGCGCTCGCTCTCGATCGTCATGAAGGAAGTGTCGACAAAGGCGGCGGCATTGTTCTTGGTCTCGTATTCGACGTTGATACCGAAGGTCAGGCCGTTATCGAGCGTCACCGACGGCGTAAAGCTGATCTGCGCCTCGCCATAGGTGTCCACGCCGTCGAAATCGGTGCCCGCGAGTGCGGCCGTGTCCGAATCGACCGAAGCAAAAGCCACATGGGCGGTATAATAGCCGCCCCATGTCATGTCCCATTCCTGCGCACCGGCCGGCGCGGCCATGGCCAGACCTGCGGCAATGGCAGTTGTGCTCAGAAGCTGCTTTTTCAAAGGATGTCCCTCCTGGTATGCGGCTCTTGTCGACCGCACTGTTTCTGCCCTTGGGCGATGCGCTACTGTGTGCTTCGGCATGGAGGTGTCAACGCCTCTCGAATGGCGGGCCTCATGCAACTCACGCCTGTGGCGCGAAAATCACAGACCCCCCGCATGGCGCAGGATCCGCGCCACCGCCGTGTCGAACGCCGCGTCATCGACCGTGAGCGCCACACGCACCCAGGTGCGCAGCGTGTCGCCGAAGGAGGTGCCGGGCATGAGGGCGACGCCCTCCCGCGCCAGCAGATCAAAGGCGTATGCCTCTCCGTCCATGCCGGTCGCGCTCACGTCGATCATGGCGAACATGCCCGCCTCGGGGCGGTGCACCCGCAGCCGACCTGCGTCCTGGAGCGCCGCAGCCAGTCGCGCGGCCCGCGCCGCATAGCGCGCGCGCATTCCGCCCGCGACCTCCGAACCGTCACGAATCGCCGCCTCGGTCATGTCGGCAAGGAAGGGCTGATTGCCGAACAGCATCACCTCCGCCAGCGGCAGGAGCGCCTCGATGAAAGGCTGCGGGCCGACGCACCAGCCGCTGCGCATCCCCGGCGCGGCGTGGCTTTTGGAGATCGACGACACGGCGATCACCCGGTCGGCCAGATCCGGCATCGCGAGAGGCGAGGCAAAGCGCGCGCCCTCGAACACAAGCTCCTCGTAGACCTCGTCCACCACGATCCAGAGGTCGTGCGCCCGTGCCACAGCGCCAAGCGCGGCGATATCCTCGGGGGCCAGCAGCGCGCCGGTCGGGTTGTGCGGCGTGTTGAGCAAAAGCACCCGCGCGCGCCCCTCCACCCGCGCCGCCACATCCCCCGCCGCCACGTCCCCCGCCGCCATGCGAAACCCGCGCGCAGGGTCAAGCGGCACCGGCACCATCCCGGCCCCGGTGGCGCGGATCACCCCCTCATAGGTGGCATACATCGGATCGCCCACAAGGACCGTGTCGCCCGGCCCGGCCAGCGCCGCCATCACCGCGTAAAGCGCCGTCTGCGTGCCGGGAAAGCAGATCACCTGATCGGGGCTGAAGGCGCGTCCGCGCCGCGCGGAATACTGCGCGGCCAGCGCCGCGCGCAGCCCAAGCTCGCCGCGCCCGTTGGAATAGCCCGTGCGCCCCGCGCGCATCGCCCGCGCCGCCGCCTCGATGAGCGCCTCGGGCGCGGGCACGTCCGGCTCGCCGATGGTCAGCCGGATCACGTCGCGCCCCTCGGCGGCCATTTCGGCGGCGCGCGTGTGCACCGCCCATTTCGCGCCACCAAGCCCCGCCAACCGCTCCGTCACCGCCGCAAATCGCATCTCGCCCTCCAGATTTGCGCCGGACCATGGCGCGGGTCGCGTCCGGGCGCAAGCCGCCCCGTCGCCGGATCGTGATGCGACGCAGGGTGCCGCGCGTGGTAGGCTAGCCGCGTCAACCATCAGGGGAGGACGCGATGGCACGGACAATCGGAAACCCGCTGAGCTGGCTTGCAGAGGCCGCCATCGGCGCGGGCCGCGAAGCCGCCGAGGCGCATGACGGGCTGAGCGGCACACAGACCGCCCCTCCCGCCGTGCGCGCCCTGACCGAGGCCGACCTGCGCGAGGCCCTGCGCAAGGGGCTGGCCGATTTCACCGCCCTGCGCAGCGACGTGATCTTTCTGGTCGCGATCTATCCGGTGATCGGCCTCGTGCTGACGCTGGTGGCGTTTCACGGCGCGCGGCTCGAGATGGTGTTTCCGCTGGCGGGCGGGTTCATCCTGCTGGGGCCGGTGGTGGCAACGGGGCTCTACGAGATGAGCCGCCAGCGCGAGAGCGGCACGGCCGTAGGCTGGGGCGCGGCCTTTGACGTGATGCGCACCCGCGTGATCGTGCCGGTGGTCGTGTTGGGCGCGGGGCTTGTGGCGCTCTTTCTGACATGGCTTTACGCCGCGCATGTCATCCATGCGCTGACCCTCGGCGCGGCAATGCCGGACACGGCCGGGGCCTTCCTTCGCGAGGTTCTGACCACCGGCGCGGGCTGGCTCATGATCGTGCTCGGCATGGGCGTGGGGCTGGTTTTTGCCGCGCTCGTTCTGGCGACAAGCCTCGTGGCCTTTCCCATGCTGATCGACCGGCGCGCGGGCGTCATGCAGGCTGTGGTCACCTCGATTGCCGTGGCCCGCGCCAGCCCCGCCGTGGTGGCCCGTTGGGGGCTGATCGTGGGCGTGGCGATGTTTCTGGGCGCGCTGCCCGCCTTTCTGGGGCTGGCGCTGGTGCTGCCGGTGCTGGGACACGCGACATGGCATCTCTACCGCGCCGCCGTGCCGCAAGACTGAGGCGGCAAAAGGCGCTCAACCCGCCTCGGCCAGCCGCGCCACGTAGCGCGCCAGCGTGTCGATCTCGAGGTTGACGCGGTCGCCCTCGGCGACCTCTCCCCATGTCGTCACCGTCTGCGTGTGCGGGATGAGGTTGACGCCGAACGTATCGCCCGAAACCTCGTTCACCGTCAGCGAGGTGCCGTTGAGCGCGACCGACCCCTTGGGCGCGATGAACCGCGCAAGCGAGGCTGGCGCGCGGAAGGTGAGGCGCGTGCTGTCGCCCTCCTCGCGCCGCCCGATCACCTCGGCCAGCCCGTCCACATGCCCCGAGACGATATGCCCGCCCAACTCGTCGCCCACGCGCAGCGCGCGCTCCAGATTGACCCGGCCCCCTTCGGCCCAATCGCCCAGATTGGTTTTCGACAGGGTTTCGGCAGAGATATCGACCTCGAACCAGTCCGCCCCGAGCGCCACGACCGTCAGGCACACGCCGTCACAGGCAATCGACGCCCCGATGTCGATGCGTCCCGTGTCATACCCCGTGCCCAATCGCACCCGCATGTCGCCGCGCCGCTCGATCCTTGCGATGCGCCCGATATCGGTGATGATGCCCGTGAACATGGCCTGCCCTCCGCTCTTTGCCCCATGGCCTAGCCCCGCGCGCGGACCAAGACAAGCGGCAGTGCCGCAAAAGGCTTATTTTCGCCGGATTTCCGCGCTATGACACGTCGTCAAGAGCAGTCAAACGGTCCATCCAACCATGCCCCAAGCCCCCCGCGCCTTTCTGTTCCTTCAGGGACCGCACGGGCCGTTCTTCTGGCGGCTGGGGCAGATGCTGCGTCGGGCGGGGGCGCGCGTCCACCGCGTCGGCTTCAATGCCGGTGACCGGGTATTCTGGCCCGAGCGTGCAAGCTACACGCCCTACCGCGACGCGCCCGAGCACTGGCCCGCAACCCTGCGCCGCCTCATCGCCGGGCACAGCATCACCGATATCGTCCTTTACGGCGATACCCGCCCGATCCATGCCGAGGCGGTGGCCATCGCACGCGCGGCAAACATCACCGTGCATGTCTTCGAAGAGGGCTATATGCGCCCCTACTGGATCACCTATGAACGCGGCGGCAGCAACGGCCATTCGCGCCTGATGGAGACCAGCGTGGACGAGATGCGCGCGGCGCTCGCGCAATCCGACATGGACACGGCCCTGCCCCCCGCAAGCTGGGGCGACATGCGCCAGCACATCTTTTACGGCGCGCTCTATCACGGCTTTGTTCTCTTTCTGAACCAGCGCTACCGCCGCTTCAAACCCCATCGCGCACTTGGCGTCGGGCAGGAATTCGCGCTCTATCTCAAGCGGCTCTTTTTCATGCCGGTTCAGGCGCTTGAGCGGCGCGTTGCCACATGGCGCATCCGCACGGGCGGATTTCCCTATCATGTCGTGCTGTTGCAACTCGAACATGACGCCTCGTTTCAGGCGCATTCGCCGTTCTCGTCGATGACCGAGTTTCTCGAAGTGGTGCTCGACGGGTTCGCGCGTGGCGCACCGGGGCATCATCACCTTGTCATCAAGGCGCATCCGCTCGAGGACGGGCGCGCGCCCATCCGCGCCACATTGCGCCGCCTGACCGCCGCGCATGGCCTGCGGGGCCGCGTCCATTACCTGCGCGGCGGCAAGCTGGCACCGCTCCTCGATGAGGCGCGCAGCGCCGTCACCGTCAATTCCACCGCCGCGCAACAGGTGCTCTGGCGCGGCATCCCGCTGCGCACCTTCGGCGCGGCGGTCTATGCCAAGCCCGAGTTTGTCTCGACCCTGCCGCTGCCGGAATTCTTCGCCCGCGCCGAGCGCCCGGACCGCCGCGCCTATGCCGACTACCGGCGCTTTCTGTTGGAGACCAGCCAGTTGCCCGGCGGGTTCTATTCCGCCCGCGGCCGCCGTCAGGTGCTGCGGCAGGTGGTGGACATGATGCTCGCCCCCGACGATCCCTATGACGCGCTGCGCACCGGCACCGCGGCACCACGGCAACAGTTGCGCCTCGTTCCCTGACCCAGTCGCCACGAAACGCTGGATTTTCAAAGGCAACTCGGCTAATTTGACAAAAAAAGACCGAGGCAGACAATAACAGGTCGAGGAGACCGGGCAGTGACAACCTCCAGAACCCGATGGGTCAAACCCGTCGCCGCGCTGATGATTCTGACAATCGTCGCGGGCTGCGGCCTGCCACGCATGGGACCCAACAAGCGCGAGCTTTATGCCGGATCGGTGCAGCAACAGGGCGATGCCTTTGTCGTCACCGTCAATGACCGGGTGACGCGCGCCACCGCCGTGCAGCCCGCGCTCGGCTTTACCGATGATTTCCTCAACGCGGGCCTGCTCGGCTCGGATCAGATCAGCCCCGGCGACACGCTGGGTCTCACGATCTGGGAAAACGTCGATGACGGGCTTCTGGCCGGGGCCACGTCGAACCAGACCCTTCTGGAGGAAGTGCAGGTTGACGGATCGGGCTTCATCTTCGTGCCCTATGCCGGGCGCATCAAGGCGGCGGGCAACACGCCCGAGGGCGTGCGCCGTGTGATCACCGAACGTCTCGAACAGCAAACCCCCGATCCACAGGTCGAGGTGCGCCGCGTGGCGGGCAATGGCTCGACCGTGTCGATCAGCGGCGCGGTCGGCGGTCAGGGCGTCTATCCGATCGAGGCCCCGACGCGCCGCCTGTCGGCGATGATCGCTGCGGCAGGCGGCATTGCGATTGCCCCGGAAGTGGCGCAGATCACGGTCATTCGCGGCGACAAGCAGGCCAAGGTCTGGTTTCAGGACATGTTCAGATATCCGCAGTTCGACATTCCGTTGCGCGGCGGCGACCGTGTCCTTGTCGAGGCCGATACCCGCTCCTACACCGCGCTCGGCGCAACCGGCACACAGGCGCGCGTGACCTTCGAGACGCAGACCCTCTCGGCGCTCGAGGGGATCGCGCAGGTGGGCGGGCTCAGTGTCGCGGCGGCCGATCCCACCGGCGTTTTCGTGCTGCGCAACGAACCTGCCGATATCGCCAACATGGTGCTTGGGCGCGATGACCTGATCGGCGCGCAGCGCATGGTTTATGTGCTCGACCTGACCAAGCCCAACGGCATGTTCCTTGCCCGCGATTTCGCGCTGCGCGACAATGACACGATCTACGTCACGGAAGCACCGTTTGCGCAATGGGGCAAGGTGATCGCGGCGCTGACCGGCACGCTTGGCGCGGTCGGCTCGGTCTCGACCGCCTCGGCGACCCTCTCCGGGGACTTTTGACGGCAATGCCAGTGCCTGAACCCGCCGGGGCCATCTCCCGGCGGGTTTTCCATTTCAACGGCGGGTTTCTCCGGCAGCGGCGCTTGCGGCGCATCCTCGCGCTTGCGGGATATGATCTGCGCCTCGGCTGGCCCGGAAAGGACGACCTTGTGGCGGTCTGGGGCCGCTCGCCCTATGCGCTGCGCGGCGAGACGGTCGCGGCACGGACCGGCGCGGGTCTCCTGCGGATCGAGGATGCCTTTCTGCGCTCGGTCCTGCCGGGGCGTAGCGGCGCGCCGCCGCTTGGCCTGCTGATCGACCGCACGGGCGTGCATTTCGACGCCTCCCACCCCTCCGACCTCGAAGCGATCCTTGCCCGCCATCCGCTTGACGAGACCCCGCTTCTGAACCGCGCGCGCGGTGCCATGGCGCGGCTGCGCGAGGCGCATCTTTCCAAATATTCCGGCACCGATCCCGACCTGCCCTGCCCGGCACCGGGCTATGTGCTGGTGATCGACCAGACGCGCGGCGACGCCTCGGTGCGCCATGGCGGCGCGGATGCGGCCACGTTCCGCGACATGCTGGTCTGCGCGCAGCTTGAGCATCCGCGCGCCCCCATCGTGATCAAGACCCACCCCGAGACCGCGCAGGGCCACCGCGCGGGCCATTTCAACGCCTCTGACGCCTCGGACCGCGTGCGCCTCCTCGCCGATCCGGTCAGCCCCTGGCACCTGCTGGAGGGGGCCATCGCGGTCTATACCGTCAGCTCGCAAATGGGGTTCGAGGCGATCCTCGCAGGCCACCGCCCGCATGTCTTCGGCCAGCCCTTCTATGCCGGCTGGGGCCTCACGACGGATCGCCACCCCGCCCCCCTGCCGCGGCGCGGCCGCGGTCTCACCCGGGCACAGCTTTTTGCCGGGGCGATGATCCTTTACCCCAAATGGTATGACCCCTGCCGGGATCGTCTGTGCGATCTGGAAACCGCGCTCGGCGCGTTCGAGGCCGAAACCCGCGCCTGGCGCGAGGATCGACGAGGCTGGAACGCCTGCGGGATGCGGCTGTGGAAACGCGCGCCGATGCAGGGGTTTTTCGGGCGCTATCGCCGCGTGACCTTTGATCGGGCCAACCCGGATCGCCCGACGATGGTCTGGGCCTCGGCGCGCGCATCCGCCCCCGAGGGCGCGGTGCGCGTCGAGGACGGCTTCCTGCGCTCGCGGGGCCTCGGGGCGGATCTCGTGCCGCCCCTGTCGCTCGTGCTCGACGATCTGGGCATCTATTACGATCCGACCCGCGAGAGCCGACTGGAACGCCTGATCGCCGCGCGCGCACGGCTGCGCCCCGATCAGGCGGCGCGCGCCGAGGCGCTGATCACCACGCTCACCCGCCACGCCTTGAGCAAATACAACCTCGGCGCGCCCGCCCCCGATCTGCCCCAAGGCCACCGGATCCTTGTGCCCGGACAGGTCGAGGACGATGCCTCGATCCGTCTGGGCGCAGGAGAGATCACCACCAATCTCGGGCTGATCCACAAGGTGCGCGCGGCCAATCCCGGGGCCCGGATCCTCTACAAGCCTCACCCGGATGTGGAGGCCGGGCTGCGCCCCGGCGCGATTGCCCCCGAACTGCTTGCCGGTCTGGTGGATGCGGTCCTTGACGGCACCGATCCCGCGACGCTTCTGCCGCTGGTCGACGAGGTCTGGACCATGACCTCTCTGATGGGGTTCGAGGCGCTGTTGCGCGGCGTGCGTGTGACCACAACCGGCGCGCCCTTCTATGCGGGCTGGGGCCTCACGCGCGATCTGGGCGCGGTGCCTGCGCGCCGCACCGCGCGCCCCGGCCTCGCAGGCCTCGTTCACGCCACGCTCATCGACTATCCGCGCTACCGCGACCCCGTCTCGGGCCTGCCCTGCCCGGTGGAGGTGGTGGCCGAGCGTCTCGCCCATGGCCCCCTGCCCCGTCCGGGCCCCGCCAACCGGATGCTGGCCAAGCTTCAAGGCGCGCTCGCCACCCATGCCCGGCTGTGGCGCTGACCGGGTTTCATCGTTCCTTAAATACTCATTTCAACGCTTGCCACGCAGGCTTAGTGCAGGTTGTGCTGCGCGCCGGTGCCCTCTTCATCCATCAACCCGCGCCCGGTGGCGAAACGGTCGAGACGAAAGCGTGTGGCGACCGGGTGCGGGCGGTCGGTGGCAATGAGATGCGCGGTCACGTCGCCCGAACCCGGCACCGCCTTGAACCCGCCATAGCACCAACCGCAATTGAGATAGAGCCCCGCGACATGCGTCCGGTCGATGATCGGCGAGCCGTCGGGCGACATGTCCATGATCCCGCCCCAACTGCGCAAAAGCTGCGCGTTGCCGATCATCGGCATGAGCGCAAGACCCGCCTCCATCACATGTTCGGCCATGGGCAGATTGCCGCGCGCCGCATAAGACGCGTAGAAATCCAGATCGCCGCCAAAGACCAGCCCGCCCTTGTCGGACTGGCTGATGTAGAAATGCCCCATGCCGAAGGTCACGACATGATCGAGGCAGGGCTTCAACCCCTCGGTGACGAAGGCCTGAAGCACATGGCTCTCGATCGGCAGGCGCATTCCGGCCATGGCCGCCACCTGGCTTGAACGGCCCGCGACGATCATCGCCACCTTGCCCGCGCGGATGGCCCCGCGCGTGGTCTGCACGCCGGTGACGCGGCCGCCCTCGATGTCGATTCCCGTCACCTCGCAATTCTGGATGAGGTCGACACCGCGCGCGCTCGCCCCCCGCGCAAAGCCCCAGGCCACCGCATCGTGGCGCGCCGTGCCCGCGCGGCGTTGCAACAACCCGCCATAAATCGGAAAGCGGGCACTGTCGAAATCGAGGAACGGCACCATCCGGCGCACAGCCTCGCGATCCAGAAGTTCGGCATCGTCGCCCTGGTTGCGCATGGCGTTGCCGCGCCGGGCGAAAGCGTCGCGCTGACCGTCGGAATGGCACAGGTTGAGCACGCCGCGCTGACTCATCATCGCGTTGTAATTCAACTCCTGCTCCAGCCCCTCCCAGAGCCGCAGCGAATGGCTGTAAAATTCCGAATTGCCCGGCAGGCCGTAATTGGCGCGCACAATGGTGGTGTTGCGCCCGACATTGCCGCCGCCCAGCCAGCCCTTTTCGAGCACCGCCACATTGGTGATCCCGTGCCGCGCGGCCAGGTAATAGGCCGTCGCCAGCCCGTGCCCGCCGCCGCCGATGATCACCACGTCATAGCTGTCCTTTGGCGTCGCATCGCGCCAATGCGCCTGCCAGCCGCGATTGCCGGTCAGCCCTTCCTTCAAGATACGCAGCGCCGAGAACCGCATGATGCCTCCGTGCCAAAGCGGGCCTTGCCCCTGTCATAGCAAGGGCAGGGCCACGGCCCCGCCCCCGTTCCCGCCCTTTTCAGGCCAATGCGCGACGCAGCCCCGTCAGAGCCCCATCGCGCGATAGCTCGACGCCACGCGCGCGATCGACACCAGATAGGCCGCCGTGCGCAGATCGGTCACATCCTCGCGCCCGTGCCAGATCTCGCGCATCGCCTGATAGGCCGTGCGCATCGTGTCATCGAGCCCCGAGCGCACCAGTTCCAGCTCGCCCGCGCCACGGAGATATTTCTGCTTGAAATCGGGCGAGATCTCCCAGGCGTCGCCGATACCGCGATTGAGCCGCTCAAGCTCGTTCACGATAAGCTGGTGGCGAGACTCTTCCTGCCGCCGTCCGATCCGGCCAAAGCGGATATGGCTGAGGTTCTTGACCCATTCGAAATAGGACACCGTGACGCCGCCCGCGTTGGCATACATGTCGGGAATGATCACCGTGCCCTTCTGGCGCAGGATCTCGTCCGCGCCCGCCGTGACCGGGCCATTGGCCGCCTCGATGATCAGCGGGGCCTTGATCCGCTCCGCATTCCCGAGGTGGATCACCCCTTCGAGCGCGGCGGGCACGAGGATATCGCACTCATGCTCCAGCGCCTTGGCACCGTCCCTGATGTATTTGCCGTCCGGGTAGCCGTCGACGCCACCATGGCGCGCGATCCAGTTGCGCACGGCTTCCACGTCGAGCCCGTTATCGGAAAGAAGCGCGCCGTCGCGCTCGATGATCGCGGTGATCTTGCAGCCGTCCTCTTCCGACAGGAACTTGGCCGCGTGATAGCCCACGTTGCCAAGACCCTGCACCACCACGCGCTTGCCGTCGAGCGTGCCCGAGAGGCCCGCCTTGGCGATATCCTCGGGGTGGCGAAAGAATTCCTGAAGCGCGTATTGCACGCCGCGCCCGGTGGCCTCGGTCCGGCCCTGGATGCCGCCGGCATTGACCGGCTTGCCGGTGACGCAGGCGCGATAGTTGATATCGGTGGTGGCCATGCGCTTGTATTGATCGGCGATCCAGGCCATCTCGCGCTCGCCCGTGCCCATGTCGGGGGCAGGCACGTTCTGCGCGGGGTGGATCAGGTCGCGCTTGATCAGCTCATAGGCGAAGCGGCGGGTGATCTGCTCCAGCTCGTGCTCTTCCCACTCGCGCGGGTCGATGCGCAAGCCCCCCTTGGAGCCGCCGAACGGCACCTCGACCAGCGCGCATTTGTAGGTCATCAGCGCGGCCAGCGCCTCGACCTCGTCCTGATGCACGGCCATGGCGTAGCGGATACCGCCCTTGACCGGCTCCATATGCTCGGAATGGACGCTGCGATAGCCGGTGAAGGTGTGGATCTGGCCGCGCAGCCGCACGCCGAAACGAACCGTGTAGGTGGCGTTGCAGACGCGGATCTTTTCCTCCAGCCCCGGCGGCAGGTCCATCAGCGCCACGGCGCGGTTGAACATCAGATCGACGCTTTCGCGGAATGTCGGCTCTTGTCTGGTGGTCATGGTTGCCCCTCCCTGCTGTGGCGGGCCGATGTGAAATCGACCATTCCCCGCCCATGCGATGGTTAAGGGATGCAGGGCGCATGTCGAGTCGAAAATCCGGAATCCTTGGCCGATAACGCGATCGGTCGGGCGCTCCCCCGGTTATGATCCCCCGAGTTCGTCCACGAAGCAGAAACAATCCAGAGCGTGTTATTAGATTGTATTTCCAAATGGTTAACTTTGACCATGCGACTCATGGCGGCCACAATTTGACCACATTTGAAGGCGAAGAAACGCGATGGAAAAGCGGGCATGCTTGGGGCGGCATGCGGGCTTATATGGTGAGAAGGTATCGAGATGCGTTTGCCTGAAGAAATCCGACCGGCGGTCGTTGCGACCACGCTTCATGATGTGACACCCGCGTTCCGACGCCGGAACCGTCACCGCCTCCTGCGGCAAGAGGATGGCTCTGCCACCCTCTTCGGGCTGTTCATCTTCGTCATCATGCTGATGATGGGGGGGATCGCGCTTGACACGATGCGCCACGAATCCACCCGCGCCGAATTGCAGACCACGCTTGACCGCGCGGTGCTGGCCGCGGCAACGGCGCGCACCGAGGCCGAGGCGCGCGACATCATCGAGGATTATTTCGCCAAGGCCGGTCAGTCGGACTTCCTTATGGCGGAGCTGGATGACGACATCACCGTGACCCTGAACAGCGCGAGCATCACCGCCCGCGCCGGCGGCACGATCGAGACCTTCCTGATGCGCCTCAACGGTGTCGAGACGCTCGATGTCGCCGGGATTTCAACCGCCGAGGTGCACATCCCCAAACTCGAGGTCGTGCTTGTGCTCGACGTCTCCGGGTCGATGGCCTCGAACAACAAGATCGGCAACCTGCGAGACGCAGCCAAGGAATTCGTGACGACCGTGCTCGATCAATCCACGCCGGGCAACACCGTCATCTCCATCGTGCCCTTCAGCTTCTCGGTCAGCCCGCCGCTGTCGATCTACAACGCGCTCGCCGTTAACGAAACACACGATTATTCGACGTGCCTGGAATTCAGCGACAACGACTACACGCACGCCACTCTGACCAGTGGGTCGTCCTCGCTCAGCAACGGCATTCCAGTGAACCAGATGATCTATACCTCGCGCTACGGCACCTTTGACAATCTCAACCAGAGCTGGCGGACGTGCTACAACGACGACTACATGCGCATCCTGCCCTACTCGACAAGCGAGGCCGCGCTGCACGCCAAGATCGACGCGCTCCAGCCCGATGGCAACACGTCCGGTAACGAAGGCATGAACTGGGGCGCGGCGCTGCTCGATCCGACCTTCCGTCAGGTGACAAGCGCCATGATCGCGGCCAACGATCTCGATCCCGCGCGCGCCACCGTGCCCGCCGATTACAATGATGGCGAGACCCTCAAGGTCATCGTGTTCATGGGTGACGGGGCGAATACCACGTCCAATTTCTTCGACAAGTCGCCGCCGAAATACCGCGGGCCGAATTCCGACCTGTTCGAGGTCAAGCACCAGGAACGTGTGTTCAGTTACGCCTACAACAAGAAGAACATCCATGACCTTCGTTATGGCAGCGACGGCCTGTCGAAATGCGGTAGCAAGAACTGGGTTTGCATCTACGAGGCGAACGGCCCCGAAAAGTCTGTCTATTACCTTCATAGTCCGCGCTTCAACGACTACTATGCCATCGAGGACGACAAGTTCCTCTCGGCGAGCGCGTTTGCCAACATTCCAAACACGCTGGAGGGCTATGTCAGCACCACGCAACTCGACTGGGAAATCACCTGGGGCTTGATCTCGCCGGACTTTCACAAGCGCATCACCGGCATGGACGATGCCTGGAACGATTTTATCAGCTCGGAATTCATCGACGGCAACAAGAAGAATGTCCTGATGCAAAGCGTGTGTGGCGCCACCAAACGCGAGGGTGTGGTTGTCTATTCCATCGGCTTCGAGGTGCCTACGGGAGGCACCGCCGAGCGCGAACTGATCAAATGTGCCAGCACCGACGGCCATTACTATCGCGCCAGCGGAACGAGCATTTCCTCGGCGTTCAGCTCCATCGCCGCCAACGTCAAAACGCTGAGGTTGACCCAATGATGCGCTTCATTCCCAAGAGCTTGCGCAAGGTCGCGCGAAATGAGGACGGGACAGCGACGCTCGAATTCGTCCTGGTGGCCCCGCTCCTTGTCAGCTTCATCATCTTCTCGGTGGAACTGGGTATCGTGACCATGCAATCGGCGATGCTGGAACGCGGGCTGGACATCACCGTGCGCGACATTCGCCTTGGCACCGGCTCGGCCCCGCAGCACGATGACATCAAGGACAGCATCTGCGATAACTCCTTCGTGATCGCGAACTGCCGCGAAAAGCTTCGGCTGGAGATGGTTCCGACCGATCTGCGCAACCTCGCAGTGCTGGACCCGACCCCCGATTGCACCGACGTGGAGGAGCCCGCAAAACCCCTGCGCGCGTTCATTCCGGGCGGGCAGAACCAGCTCATGCTGTTGCGCGCCTGCCTGAAATACGAGCCCATCTTCCCCGACGCCATCCTGGGACGCGCCTTGATCAGGGATACAAACGGCGAGGCTGCCTTCGTCGCAATGTCCGCCTTCGTGCAGGAGCCGATCTGATGCTGATTGATCTTCACAAGCGCCTCGCGAGCCTTCTGCGCCGCTTTCATCGTGACGAGCGCGGCGTCGTGGCCATGGAAACCGTGATCATCATGCCGTTTCTGGTAACGGGCCTTCTCTTCGCGCTCGGGTTCTACGATTTCTATCTTCAGAAAAACGTGCGCGACAAGGCGACCTATACCATGACCGACGCGCTGTCGCGCGAAACCTCCGTGATCGACGCCACCTATATCGACAACCTCAAGACCACGTTCGACATGATCGCGGGCTCCCGTAGCCCCTCGCAGATGCGGGTTTCGGTGATTCGCTTTCACAAGACGTCGAACAATAACGACTGGTACGAACTGCGCTGGAGCGAGGTGCGCGGCAACGGTGGCCTGTCCGCCCTCACGCAGGCTGATATTGACAAGGCAGAAGAGGTGGCACGTCTGCCGCTCATGGTTGGTGGCCAGGACCTGATCCTTGTCGAGACGAGCGGGCGGCACGTTCCGATTTTCGCCAGCGAGTTCATCGACACTCTCGAACTCAACACGCGCATGTTCATGACGCCGCGCTTTGCCTCACAGCTTTGTTTCACCGGGGTCTGCGTCCCCACAAGCAGCTGAGCGGTTCAGCCCTTGCGCGCGTCGATCCGGGCCTGAATGACCTCGGCCATGTATTTGGCCGGGGTGCCAGGTGTGACACCACCCACACCCACCCTGCGCCCGATCCGCCACCAGAGACCCGGCTCCCAGACAAAGGGGCCCTTGCTGCGCAGCGTGATCATGAACCCGTTCGAGGGCTTGAAGGCAAAGACGCCGCGATCCACCGAAAGGATCTCGTCCATCGGCGCAAGGATGCGCCCGTCGGTCGAGCGCAGTCCGTCGGCGGTCAGTTCCAACCGCTCGGCCGTCGCGCGCCACATACGGTGTGCGCACCACAGCGCGACAGACCCGAGCGCCACCTGAAACGCCTGCCAGCCGAGACCGGGCGAAAGCGCCGCCGCCATGTAGAGCATGATCGCGCCAAGACCGGCAAGCGAGCCGACCCCGATCATCCGTCGCCCCGGCGATGCGCCCAGCACCGCCTCGATCCGCCCTTGCGTCACCGCTCTCTCCCTCTTTTGCACCGGCTTGCACACCGGCGCACAGCGTCTCTTGCGCAGGCGAACAAAGCCGCCCCTGCCCGCGCCGCGCGCCTCTCCCTATATCTCGGGGAAAGGAGAGTGACCATGTCCATAAGACCCGTTCTCGAGACCCGCGCCGCCAGCCCCACGATGGAGGGGGCAGGCGTGCACCTGCACCGCGCCTTCGGCTTTCACGAGCCCACAGAGCTTGACCCCTTCCTGCTCTTCGACGATTTCCGCAACGACGACCCCGCACGCTATGCCAAGGGCTTTCCGTGGCATCCCCATCGCGGGATCGAGACCATTACCTATGTGCTGGCCGGTGAGGTCGATCATGGCGACAGCCTTGGCAATACCGGCGTGCTCGGCGCGGGCGATGTGCAGTGGATGACCGCCGGGTCGGGAATCCTGCATCAGGAAATGCCGCGCGGCGACGCGCAGGGGCGGATGCACGGGTTTCAGCTCTGGGCCAACCTGCCCGCCGCGCAAAAAATGTGTGCGCCACGTTATCAGGACGTGCAGGCCGCCGACATCCCCGAGGTGACCGACGATGACGGCACGCGCGCGCGCGTCATCACCGGCAGTTTCTGGGGCAAGCGCGGCCCGGTCGACGGTATCGCCGCCGATCCGCAATACCTCGACATCTCGGTGCCGCCGGGGCGGCGCAAGGTCATCAAGGTCGATACCTACCGGCGCAGCTTTGCCTATATCTTCGCGGGCAGCGGGCGCTTTGCCGATGCCTCCGACCCGACCGGCGTGCTCCTGGAAAAGGAGGTGGCGGGCCAGGAGGTGCATATCCGCGACGCCTCGGGCGACCGCACGCTGGTGCGCTTCGGCACCGGCGACGAAATCACCGTAGAGGCTGGCCCCGACGGCATCCGCTTTCTGCTCGTCTCCGGCGCGCCGCTTGCCGAACCTGTGGCCTGGCACGGCCCCATCGTGATGAACACGCAGGAGGAGTTGCGCCAGGCCATGCGCGATCTGCGCAACGGCACCTTCATTCGCGGTTAAGACAGGGGGACGGGATGCGCCCGTCCCCCGTCAGCCCAGTGCGTCTGAGCACCGCTTGCAGGTGCCGGGATGCTTGTGCGTGCCCACATCGGGCAGGATCTTCCAGCAGCGCTGGCATTTCGCCCCCTCGGCCCGCTCGAAGACCACGCCGACCATCTCGACCTCGGGCAGGCGGAACGCCTCGGCGGGGCGCGGATCGGCGCTCAGGATCAGGTCCGAGGTGATGCAGATATCGGCGAAATCCACCGATTTCAGCGCCTTGAGCATGTCTTCATCGCGCACATGCACGATGGGGGCCGCCTCGAGGCTCGCGCCGATCACCTTGTCGCTGCGTTGCACCTCGAGTGCTGCCGTCACCACGCGCCGCGCCGCGCGCACCGCTGCCCATTTCGCCGCCAGCGGCTCATCGAGCCAGTCGGCGGGCGTCTCGGGCATGTCGTGCAGATGCACGCTGTCGTCGTCGCCGGGAAAGCGCGAGAGCCACACATCCTCCATCGTGAACACCAGCACCGGCGCGAGCCATGTGGTCAGCCGGTGAAAGAGCAGGTCCATCACCGTGCGCGCGGCGCGGCGGCGCGCGGTATCGCCGTCGCAATAAAGCACATCCTTGCGGATATCGAAGTAGAAGGCGCTCAGATCGAGGGTGCAGAAGTTGAATATCTGCTGAAAAACCCCTTGGAAATCATAGGTCTCGAAGCCTTTTCTCACCTTGTGATCCAGCTCTGCCAGCCGGTGCAGCACCCAACGCTCCAGCTCGGGCATCTCCGATGGTGCCACCCGGTCGGCTTCCGTGAAAGGCGCGAGCGCCCCCAGCATGAATCGCATCGTGTTGCGCAAGCGGCGATAGCTGTCGGCCACGCCCTTGAGAATTTCCGGCCCGATGCGCAGATCGGCGGTGTAATCCGCCTGCGCCACCCAGAGCCGCAGGATATCGGCACCGTATTGCTTGATCACCGCCTCGGGGGCCACGGTATTGCCCAATGATTTGGACATCTTGTTGCCCTTCTCATCGAGGGTAAATCCATGGGTCAGCACCCCGCGATAGGGCGCATGCCCCATCGTGCCGCAGGCTTGCAGCATCGAGGAATGGAACCAGCCGCGATGCTGATCGGTACCTTCAAGGTAAAGATCGGCCATGCCGTCCTCGGAGCCATCCGCGCGGTCGCGCAGCACGAAGGCATGGGTGGAGCCGCTATCGAACCACACATCGAGAATGTCATCGACCTTGGTCCAGTCCTCGGGGTTGACGATGCCAGATAGAAACCGCTCTTTCGCGCCGTCCTTGTACCAGGCATCGGCACCCTCTGCCTCAAAGGCGGCGAGGATGCGGGCGTTCACCTCTTCATTGCGCAAAAGATAATCCGGATCCGTGGGTTGCGCGCCGCTCTTCACAAAACAGGTGAGTGGCACGCCCCAGGCCCGCTGGCGCGAGAGCACCCAATCGGGCCGTGCCTCGATCATCGAATAGAGCCGGTTGCGCCCGGTCTTGGGCGTCCACGTCACCAGCTCGTCGATGGACCGCAGCGCGCGCTCGCGGATCGTGGTGCCGTATTGGTCCTGCCCGTCGCCCACGGGCCGGTCAATGGCCGCGAACCATTGCGGCGTGTTGCGGTAGATCACGGGGGCCTTGGAGCGCCAGCTATGCGGATAGCTGTGCTTGATCTTGCCGCGCGCGAGCAGCCCGCCCACCTCGATCAGCTTGTCGATCACGGCCTTGTTGGCATTGCCCTCTTTCCCCTTGCGATCAAGGATGAACTTGCCGCCGAAAAACGGCAGGTCGGGGCGGAACGAGCCGTCATCCATCACGTTATAGGTGATGACCTGATCCAGCATGCCGAGATCGCGGTAAAGTTCGTATTCCTCCATCCCGTGCGACGGCGCGCAATGCACGAAGCCGGTGCCTTCCTCGTCGGTGACAAAATCAGCGGCGCGGAAATCGCGGGGGGCGTCCCATTCGCCCATTCCTCCCTCGGCTCCCGCCAGCGGGTGTTGCAGCGACAGGCCAGCCAATTCATCCGCGCTCACCCCGCGCAGGCGGGTATACATCCCCTCCTCCAGCCGCGCGCGTGTCATCACATCCTCCGCCAGATTATCCGCCAAGAGATACCGCTCACCAGCCGTGGCCCAGCACTCTGCGGGCGTGGCCGTAACCTCGTATAGCCCGTAAGAGATTTCAGAACCGTAAACGACGGCCTTGTTGGAGGGGAGGGTCCAGGGCGTGGTGGTCCAGATCACCACATGCGCGCCGACCAGCCCGTCCCGGGCCTGACCAGGGACCTCTGATCCGGTTTCAGGAGACCCCGGTTCAAGACCGGGGTTGCCGTGCCCCTTGGCCACGGCAAACTTCACCCAGACCGTGAAACTCTCCTTGTCGTGATATTCCACCTCCGCCTCGGCCAGCGCGGTCTTTTCCACGGGCGACCACATCACCGGTTTGGAGCCCTGATACAAAGTGCCCGTCATCAGGAATTTCTGGAACTCCTCCGCGATGATCCGCTCGGCGCGGAAATCCATCGTGAGATACGGGCGGTCCCATGCGCCGGTGATGCCCAGCCGCTTGAATTCCTCGCGCTGGATGTCGATCCAGCCCTCGGCAAATTTCCGGCATTCCTGACGGAAATCGACGATATCCACCTCGTCCTTGTTGCGCCCCTTGGCGCGGTATTGCTCTTCGATCTTCCACTCGATGGGCAACCCGTGGCAATCCCAGCCGGGGATATAGCGCGCGTCGCGGCCCATCATCTGCTGCGAGCGCACCACCATGTCCTTGAGGATCTTGTTCAGCGCGTGACCGATATGCAAATGGCCGTTGGCGTAGGGCGGGCCATCGTGCAGGGTAAAGGGAATCCGCCCCGACGCGTTCTCCCGCAGCTTTTCATACACCCCGATCCGCGCCCAGCGCGCCAGCCAGTCAGGCTCGCGCGCGGGAAGGCCCGCACGCATCGGGAAATCGGTTTCGGGCAGGTTGAGCGTGTCCTTGTAGTCGGGCAGGTCGGCGCACATGGGGGCGTCCTTCGTCAGGTCCGGGGATTTTGCGATGAGACGCGGCGCGATGGCTCAAACGCCTTGTCCCGGCGGCTCGATCTGGTCAGAGCGCCGGGCATGTAATTCGAATGATGATCGCGGCATCAAGCGTCATGGCCCGCCTTATAGGCGCGCACCCGGCAGCCGTCCAGAGGGCGCGGGCCCCCGCTTTCTTGAAAAGAAAGCGGTCCGAAATCTTTTGAAGATTTCGGACGTGGCCGCCATGCGGCGGGACGCCCTCTTGCATGTGCGCGGGCGCTGTCGCATCTCGGGACCATGAGCATCGCCCTGCCCCCGCGTTTCCCCGTCACCCGCGCAGAGATCGCGCGCGTGGTCGCGGCCTTCTACGCCGCCGTGCGCGCCCATCCCGGCCTCGGGCCGGTTTTTGCCGTCCACGTCACCGACTGGCCCGCGCATGAGGCGAAGATCACCGATTTCTGGGCCAATTCGATCCTGCACGAACGCTGTTATGACGGCTCTCCGATGGCGGCACATGTCAACGCGCGCAATGTGCAGCCGGGCATGTTCTCGACCTGGCTGGCACTCTTCGACAGCGTTCTGGCGCGCGAGCTTTCGCCCGATCAGGCCGCCGCCTGGTCGGAACTGGCGCACCGCATCGGCCGCAGCTTGCGCGCGGGCGTGGTGGATCGCAGCACCCATCCCGGCGGCGTGCCCAGGCTGCGCTGACTCACACCGCGCCCAGCACGGTGCCCAGAGCGATGATCATCCCACAGGCCAGCACCGGGCCGATCACGGCGACCATGAAGATATCGCCATAGGCCTGCCGGTGCGTCATCCCGCAAATCCCCAGCAGCGTAATCACCGCGCCGTTATGCGGCAGGGTATCCAGCCCCCCGGTCGCCACCGCCACCACCCGGTGCAGAAGCGCCGGATCGACCCCCTGCGCCGCCGCCTCGGCCAGCATCGAGAGCCCAAGCGCATCGAGCGCGATCGACATGCCGCCCGAGGCCGAGCCGGTGATCCCGGCCAGCGCGCTTGACGACAGCGCGGCCGCGACCAGCACATTGCCACCCGAGAGCCCGTCAAGGCTTGCCCGCAAGACCTCGAACCCCGGCAGGGTGGCGATCACCGCGCCAAAGCCCACCAGGCTCGCGGTATTGAAAAGCGGCAGGAGCGCGGACTCGGCGCCCTTGTTGAGCGCCTGCATCACCTTGGGCGGGCGCGTGAAGAGAAGCGCCAGCACCAGCGCCACCGTGAGCGCCGCGATCACCGACCACAGGCCCTTGACCCGCGCCAGGTCGGTCGCGCCATAAAGCGGGCGCGCCAGATAGCCGGTGTCGAGCGCGGGCAGGACGGCCGCGCCCATGGCGAGCGTCACCACCGCTACGGACAGGATCGGCAGCGCCGCGCGCCAGAGCGGCAGCCTGTCCCGAACCCCGTCATCCCCGGGCCGCGTGGGGGCCTCTTCGCCCGCCAGCCAGTGCGCGCGCAACCGCAGCCAGACCATGCCGAACCCCAGCATGACGAGCGCCGCGACGATCCCCAGAACCGGGGCCGCAAAAGGCGTGGTGCCGAAAGTGGCCATCGGGATCGCGTTCTGGATCGAAGGCGTGCCGGGCAGCGCCGTCATGGTAAAGGTGAACGCGCCCAGCGCGATGGTCGCCGGAATGAGCCGCGCGGGCACCCCCGTCTCGGCGAAGAGCGCGCGCGCCAGCGGCCAGGCGGCAAAGGCCACCACGAAAAGCGACACGCCGCCATAGGTCAGCACCGCGCAGGCCAGCACCAGCGCCAGAATGGCATTGCCCGCGCCAAGCGCGCCCGCGATGGCCGTGGCGATGCGGTCCGCCGCGCCCGACACCTCCATCACCCGGCCAAAGAGCGCACCCAGCAGGAAGAGCGGAAAGAAGGCCACCACAAAGCCCCCCGCTGCCTGCATGAAAATTTGCGTATAGCCCGCCAGCACCGGCGCGCCCGACAGCGCCGCCGCCAGCGCCGCCAGAACCGGTGCCAGCACCAGCACCGAGATCCCCGCCCAGGCCCCCGCGATCAGGAGGCCAAGCGCCACAAGGATGAGAAGAACCGCCATGCCGCACCCCGCCATTTCTGCGGCGCAGCATAGCGCGGCACGGCGCGGTTAACCAGCTATGGCGTGGCCAGAACCGCCGAGACCGGCGCGAGCGCCACGCTGGCCGCGCGGTCCTGCAAGCCCCAGAGCAACAGGGCGCTGATGGTGTCGGGGCGCACGCGGCCCAGCATGATCACGCCTTCGTCCTGCTGGCCCGCGCGCATCGCCCCCTGATCGAGGAACCGCCGAACCGCGCCCGCATTCTGCCCCTGCCCGTCGATATCGCGGAAGAGCGTCGCCGAGGGCACCCCCTCGCGCGCGATGAGTTTCTGCGCGGTGTTGAGGCCATTGGGCAGCATGACGATGCCATGCCCCGTCTCGCTCAGGATCGGGGCAAGCTGCGCGCTCGCCTCGCGGCTACCCTGAAGCCCGGTGCCCGTGCCCTCGATCACCGCCACCGCCTGCGGCAGCGCGGCAAGCCATGCCTGCATGGCGGTCTCGGCGTCGGCGGCGGTGGCGCTCTCGGGCAGGTCCGCGGCGATGAGCACCTCGAAACCCGCATCGCGATAGCGCGCAGCGGCTTCCGCCGCATCCGGGCGGCTGGCGGGGATGGCAAAGCTCAGCGGATAGGGAAACGCCTGCAACGCCTCCAGCCCCAGCGTGCCCTGCCCCTCGTCGAGCAGGACGATGGCCATGAGCGGCCTGTCCGCAGGCGGATCGAAGGCCACGGCGTTGCGGCGCAGCGCACCCTCGGGCGCTTCGGGCCCGTCGGGGCCAGTCTCGGCGGTCTCGGCCTCGGCGGTCCCGGCGGCTGTCTCGGGCGCTTCGGGGGCGTCACCGATGCGCGGCAGGCGGCCCACGGTCACGCCCTCCGCGCGATTGCCAAGCGTGTCCGATGGCGCAAGGCGCGGCGACGCGGGCACCGCCTCGGGCGCGGGCGCGCCCTCATCGGGGGCGACCGGTTCGATCACCGCTTGCCGCGTGTCAGGGGCGTCTTCGGCGGGCGGCACCTGCGCGGCGACGCTGTCTCGCCCGTCATCCGCCTCGTCGGCGGGAGCCACGGGTTCGGTGATCTCGGTCTGCACGTCGGGGGCCGTTGCCGCCTCCTGCCGGGGGGCGTCCTGCGGGGTTGGCGGCTGGGGCGCGGCTAGCCCCGCATCCAGCTCTCCCGGATCGGGCGCGGGGGGCTGTGCGGGATCGGTCGAGATGACAAGCCGCGCCTCACCCTCTGGCCGGGCGGGGGCCGCGGCCTGTGGCGCGGGCAGAACCGGGCTGTCACTGCCCACCGCGACACGGCCCTCTGCCGGCGCGCCCTCTGGCGGCGCGCCAAGCGTGCCCACTGTCCCCGTATCAGGCACGGCCACGGGCGCGGTGTCGGCCCCGGCGAGCGGGCCGAGATCGTCGCGGCCGGGGTCCTCGACACGCGGCGCGCCCCCTTGCGCCGGGCCTTCGGTCACACCCGGCAACGCCGCTTCGCGGTCTTCGCGCACCGCATCGAAGCCCGAGCCGGGCGGCACCTCGACCGCACGCGCCTCGGGTGCCGTTTCGCGCACCGCCGCCATGTCGGCCAGATCGCTGACCACCGATACCGTGCCCAGAACCAGACCCGACAAGGCCAGCCCCGTCACCATTCCTGCCAATGCCCCGCGTATCACTGCCTTGCCCCCGTGGTCTCTGCCCGTTTGCCGTCATTCCGGCCTAGCGCCCCTTGACGGTGCCGCGCAAGCCTGAACAAGTATACTCCGACCGGCCCCGAGGCCAACAGCCCCCTTGACCGAAGGACAGGCACAGATGTTGCTCTTGATCGACAATTACGACAGTTTCACCTACAATCTCGTGCATTACGTGGGCGAATTGGGGGCCGAGACCCTCGTCATCCGCAACGATGCGCTCGATGTGCAGGCGGCGATGGCGCTGCGGCCTGCCGGTATTCTCCTCTCTCCGGGGCCGTGCGACCCCGATCAGGCCGGGATTTGCCTGCCGCTGACGCTGGCCGCCGCCGAGGCGGGGATCCCGCTTCTGGGCGTGTGCCTCGGGCATCAGACCATCGGGCAGGCCTTCGGCGGGCGGGTGGTGCGCCATTCCGAGATCGTGCATGGCAAGATGGGCGTGATCCACCATACCGGCAAAAGCGTGTTCGCGGGCCTGCCCTCACCCTTCGAGGCAACGCGCTATCACTCGCTGGTGGTGGAGCGCGAGAGCCTGCCCGCGTGTCTGGAGATCACCGCCGAACTCGGCGACGGCACGATCATGGGGCTGCGCCACCGCGAGCACGAGATCCACGGCGTTCAGTTTCATCCTGAATCCATCGCCTCGCAGCACGGTCATGCGCTGTTGAAGAATTTCCTCGATCGCATGACGGTGCCCGCATGAGCGATATCCGCGCCCTCATCGGCACCGCAGCCGACCGCGCTCTGACCCGCCCCGAGGCGGAGGCCGCGTTTGAAATCCTCTTTGCCGGAGAGGCCACGCCCGCACAGACGGGGGGCTTTCTCATGGCGCTGCGGACGCGCGGCGAGACGGTGGACGAATACGCCGCCGCCGCCACCGTGATGCGCGCCAAATGCCACCGCGTGCGCGCACCCGAAGGGGCGATGGACATCGTGGGAACGGGGGGCGACGGCAAGGGCACGCTCAACATCTCGACCGCGACGGCGCTGGTGGTGGCGGGGGCGGGCGTGGTGGTGGCCAAGCACGGCAACCGCAACCTCTCGTCCAAATCCGGTGCGGCCGATGCGCTCACGGCGCTTGGCGTCAAAGTGATGCTGGGGCCCGAGGCGGTGGAAAAGGTGCTGGCCGAGGTCGGCATCGCCTTCATGATGGCGCCCATGCACCATCCGGCGATGGCCCATGTCGGCCCGGTGCGCGCCGAGCTTGGCACGCGCACGATCTTCAACATCCTCGGGCCGCTGACCAATCCGGCGGGGGTCAAGCGGCAACTCACCGGGGCGTTCTCGCGCGATCTGATCCGGCCCATGGCCGAGACGCTGGGGCAGTTGGGGTCAGAGCGCGCCTGGCTGGTGCATGGCTCTGACGGCACCGACGAGATGACCATCACCGGGATGACATGGCTGGCCGCGCTGGAGGAAGATGGCTCCATCCGCGAGGCGGAACTGCACCCGGAGGATTTCGGCCTGCCGGTCCATCCGTTCGAGGCCATTCTTGGCGGATCGCCCGAGCAGAATGCCGTCGCCCTCTCGGGGTTGCTCGATGGTGCGCCGGGGGCCTACCGTGATGCGGTGCTTCTCAATGCCGCCGCCGCGTTGACCGTGGCGGGGCGCGCGGGCAATCTGCGCGAGGGCGTGGCCATGGCCGCCGAAAGCATCGACTCAGGTGCCGCGCGCGCGCGGCTGACCGCTTTGGCGAAACTGACATCGGAGGCCACATGAGCACCCCGACCATTCTGGAAAAGATCAAGGCCTACAAGCTGGAAGAAATCGAAGCCGCCCGCGCCGAGCGCCCGCTTGACGAGGTGGAGGCGCTGGCGCGCGAGGCCCCGCCCGTGCGCCCCTTCGCCGACGCGCTGCTGAAGGCGTCGAAAAACGGCTATGGCCTCATTGCCGAGATCAAGAAGGCAAGTCCGTCAAAGGGTCTCATCCGGGCCGATTTCGACCCCGCCGCACTGGCGCAAGCCTATGCCGAGGGCGGGGCCGCGTGCCTGTCCGTTCTGACCGATACCCCGAGCTTTCAGGGCGCGCCCGACTATCTCAGACAGGCCCGCGCCGCCTGTAACCTGCCCGTGCTGCGCAAGGATTTCATGTATGATCCCTATCAGGTCGCCGAGGCGCGCGCCTGGGGGGCCGATTGCATCCTCATCATCATGGCGAGCGTCTCGGACGCGCAGGCCGCCGAGCTTGAAGAGGCGGCGACGGCGTGGGGCATGGACGCGCTCATCGAGGTGCACAACCGCGAGGAGCTTGACCGCGCGGGCGCGCTCAAATCCATGATGATCGGCATCAACAACCGTGATCTCAACACGTTCGAGACCTCGCTCGACACCACCCGCAACCTGTCGAAATTCGTCCCCCCCGAGCGCATGATCGTCTCCGAGAGCGGGCTGGCCACGCCCGACGATCTGGCCGAGATGGCCCGTTATGGCGCGCGGGCGTTTCTCATCGGCGAGACGCTGATGCGCGCCGAGGACGTGGCAGCGGCAACGCGCGCCCTGCTCGCCAATCCGCTGACTGCCGGGGGGTTCTGAATGGCGAGGCTCAGCCATTTCGACACGCAGGGTCATGCCCATATGGTCGATGTCTCGGACAAGCCCGTGACCGATCGCATGGCCGTCGCCGAGGGCCATGTGCGCATGGCGCGCGCCACCTATGACATCATCGCCGAGGGGCGCGCGAAAAAGGGCGATGTGCTCTCGGTCGCGCGGCTGGCCGGGATCATGGGCGCGAAGAAGACGCCCGATCTCATCCCGCTCTGCCATCCGCTGCCCGTCACCAAGGTGGCGGTGGATCTGACCCTTGACCCGGACCTGCCCGGCGTGCGGATCGAGGCGACGGTCAAGACCTCGGGCCAAACGGGGGTGGAAATGGAGGCGCTGACGGCGGTCTCGGTCGCGGCGCTCACGGTCTATGACATGGCCAAGGCAGTGGACAAGGCGATGGAGATGGGCGGCATCCGGCTGCTGCTGAAGGACGGCGGCAAGTCGGGGCGGTATGAGGCGTCATGATATCGGTTGACGAGGCTCTCGCCGCGCTCTTCGCCCTTGTCAGCCCGACGGAGGTGGAGGAGGTACCGCTCGCGCAGGCGGCGGGCCGGGTGCTGGCGCGCGACGTGGCGGCGGGGCGCGATCAGCCACCCTTTGCGGCCTCGGCGATGGATGGCTATGCGATTGCCGATGACCCTGCCCCCGGCGCGGTGCTGACCGTTATCGGCGAGGCGGCGGCGGGGCATGGCTTCGGCGGCCGCGTTGGTGCGGGCGAGGCGGTGCGGATATTCACCGGTGCGCCGGTGCCCGACGGTGCCACCCGCGTGATCATGCAAGAGGATGTGACGCGCGCGGGCGACCGGATTACGCTTGGCGAAAATATCGGCTCTGGCGACAATATTCGCCCCTTGGGCGGTGATTTTCGCAAAGGAGAGACGATTCCCGCGCCGCGCCGCCTGCGCCCCGCCGATCTGGCACTGCTGGCTTCGATGAATATCGCCCGCGTGCCGGTGCATCGCCGCCCCGGGGTGGCGCTTGTCGCCACGGGCGACGAATTGGTGATGCCCGGAGAGGCCCCCGGCCCCGATCAGATCGTGGCCTCCAACGGTTTCGGCCTCAAGGCGCTCCTTGAGAGCCATGGGGCCGTGGCGCGGCTCTTGCCGATTGCGCGCGACACGCGCGCCTCGCTCGAGACCGTGCTCGGGCTGGCGGCGGGCAATGACCTGATCGTGACGATTGGCGGGGCCTCGGTGGGCGATCACGATCTGGTGGCGCGGCTGGGGCCGGAACTGGGGCTGGAGCGGGATTTCTACAAGGTGGCCATGCGCCCCGGCAAGCCGCTGATGGCGGGCCGGATGGGCGCTGCGGCGATGATCGGACTGCCGGGCAACCCGGTCTCGGCCATGGTCTGCGGGCAGGTCTTCATCGCGCCGATGCTCGCCGCGATGCAGGGGCTTGGGGCAGCGCGCGCGCCGCGCCTGACGGCGCGTCTCGCCAGCCCCCTGCCCGCCAATGGCCCGCGCGAGCATTACATGCGCGCGCGGGTCGGCCCCGAGGGGATCACCGCCGAGGACCGGCAGGACAGTTCGCTCCTGAGCATCCTTGCCCATGCCGACGCGCTTCTTGTGCGCCCGCCCCACGATCCGGCGCGCGAGACGGGCGAGGCGGTGGACTATCTGCCGATCTGACTCGGCACCGGTCTGCCCCGTCCGGGGAACGACACCAGCCATGTGACTGACGCAACGCCGATTTGCACCTGCCCACATGGCAGAATGCTGCGCCGCAGTATACATATGATGCAAGCGCAGCGATCCAGGGAACGCCAGATCATGACCTACTCATCCCATACCGGCCACAGTGCCGCGACCTCTATCGGCGTGGCGCAAATCGCAACTGCGCCGCTCCGGGCCATCGGATTCTTTTTCCGGTCGATCATCGAGGCCAACCGCATGGCGCGCGAAGTCGAGACGATGATGCGCCTCAGCGATGAGACGCTCCTCGATATCGGCCTCACGCGCGACGAGATCATCCCCGGTGTCGCGCGCAAATACGGCCTGCGCGACACGATCTGAGCCATGCTGTCAGGGCCGCAAAGGGCCCTGACCCCTGCCCCGGATCACGCGGCGGAACGGGCGTTCGCGTGCAGTCGCGCATTGACGGTCTCCACGATGCCCGCAAATTCGACCGTATCCACCCCCTGCTGTTCCGCGATGAGCTTGACCAGCATATCGACCCGCTCGATGCGGTCAGCGCCGCCCTCGATGGCGCGGGCGGCAGAGGATGGCTTGAGCAGCCCGTTGGCCGCAGTCGCGTATTTCTCGAACGGCACCGCATCGCCCGCATCGGCTCCAAGGCGGCGCACCACCTCATCCACGGTGCTGTAAATCCGCTCTGACAGGGCAGGATCGCCATGCACGGCCTCCTTGATGGCGCGCGCGCCCTCGGGAAGCACGCAGCGGTAATTCCCGGTCAGCAACATGCTCCATTTGGCAAAGGGAACGAACAGCGAGTCGAAGACGCGCAGCTTGACCGGCACATCCTTGCCGTCCACCGTGACCGCGTCGATCGCGCTCTCCAGATCGCGCAGGATGCGGGTGTGGGCCTCATCCTCGAAGGGGGCGGCCTTGAAATTGGTGGGCAGGCCGACATGCAGCGTGTTCGGCCCCTCGTCGGGCACGCGGTAAGCCTGCGGATCGGGGCTGCACAGGGTGACGGTGCCGGGACGGAACCCGGCCCAGGCCTTGGGGCAGGTATAGGCGGCCTCGAGGCGCGATGTGTCGAGCGCCTCGATCCGGCGCAGATAGGGCAGCGGCGGCATGTTCATGATCGACAGGCACGGGGTGCCCGCAGCGGCGATCCGGCCCAAGAGATCGACGATGGTGTCGGCGCAATATTGCGGTTCCGACATGGCCAGCGCCACCATATCGTAATCGGCGGGGTTCACGTCCTCGGGTGCCAGAGCGTTCAATGTGCCGGGCAGGTCATCCGAGCGAAACGACCGATGCTCCTCCTCGTCGCGCAGCTTGATGCGCACATCCGTGCCCTCGGCATTGATCAGGTCCGCCGTCGCCTGACGGCAGACCAGCGTCACATCCTGTCCCGCCATCAAGAGCTTGGTGCCAAGAAGCGAGCCATAGGAGGCGCCGAGGATTACGATGCGATAGGTCATGTTCGGCCTTTCCGGAGAATGCTGTGGGGTCTGAAGATTTGCGACACTATACCCGGACGGCTTGATTCCTCCACGAAATTTATGTCAATGTGTATGAGGTAAACATTACTATGGTTCTTTTTGTAATGTTGTGAGAGGCATGACGTGGCAAAGACACTGATCGGCCCGCAACTGCGCCAGTTGCGGCGTGACCGGGGACAGACACAGGCCGAAATGGCCGGGAAACTGGGCGTGAGCGCATCCTATATCAACCTCCTGGAAAACAATCAGCGCAGCCTCTCGGTGCAGCTTCTCATGCGCATCGCCGAGGTCTATGCCGTCGATTGGCGCGAACTGTCGCGCGACGAGAGCGCGCGCCGCGTGGCCGATCTGCGCAATGCGCTGCGCGACCCGGTCTTTGCCGGTGATCAGCCCGATATTCAGGAATTGCGCGGGGCGGTCGATCATGCGCCCCGCCTGGTTGATCGTTTTCTGGACCTGCACGCGGCCCATCGCACGGCCCTGGAAAAAATTCTGAGCCTGGCGGGGGAAAGCGGCTCGGACGAGCTTTTGCGCATGTCGCCCGAAACCGTGATCCACAATTTCTTTCGTGATCACGGCAATCACTTTCCCGATCTGGAACAGGCGGCGGAGGCGGCCGCGCCCGCCGATTTCGCAGCACCCGAGGACCGCTTCTTTGCCTTGCGGCAACGGCTGGAACAGCGCCACGGTGTCACCACGCACATTCGCAAGATCGGGCATCTTGGCGATGCGCTGCGCTATTACGACGAAGACGCGCGGGTCGTTTATCTGTCCCAGGCGCTCAACACCGCCAATCGCGTCTTTCAACTCGCCCATGTGCTGTGTCTGGTCGAATATCCCGATGTCCTGTCCGGAATCGTCCGGCGCAGCGGCCTCGCGTCGCTCCCTGCGCTGGCACGGCTGCGGGTGGAACTGGCCAATTACTTCGCCGCCGCGCTCCTGATGCCCTATGACGCCTTTCTGCGCGAGGCCGAAGACGCGCGCTATGACATCGACCGGATCGCGGCGGTGTTCAGCACCTCCTTCGAGCAGGTGTGTCAGCGCCTGACCACCCTGCAACGCGACGGCGCGCGCGGGGTGCCGTTCTTCTTCCTGCGCATCGACAAGGCGGGCAATGTCACCAAACGGTTCAACTCGACCTCGTTTCATCTTGCGGAATATGGCGGCTCCTGCCCGGTCTGGAACATCCATACCGCCTTCTACACGCCGGGTGTGATCATGCCGCAATTCGTGGAGATGCCCGATGGCGCGCGTTATTTCACCGTCAGCCGCACCGTGCATCGCCCGGTGTTCAGCGAAGAGACGCAAGACCGCCGCCTGACGCTTGCGCTTGGCTGCGAGGCGAAATTCGCGCCGCGCCTGCGCTACGCGTCGAGCTACAATTTCGACGATCCCAAGCTCTATGCGCCCATCGGTCTGAATTGCAATCTCTGCCCGCGTCAGGCCTGCTCGCAGCGCGCGCATCAGCCGCTGCTGATGGAATTGCCGATGGACGAGAACCGGCGCGGCAGCACCCGCTATGAAAGCTGAAAGGGGGCCGGTTGGCCCCCTTTCGCGTCTTTTGCCCCTTACTCCGCCGCGCGGGATCGGCGCGGGCGCAGATATTTCAGCGCCGGCAACAGGATCAGGATGATCGCGGTCACCATGATCGGCATCGAGATCGGGCGGGTAAAGAAGATCGACGGATCGCCCGAGGACAGCAGCAACGACTGGCGCAGGGTCGGCTCGGCAATCGGCCCGAGCACGATGGCCAGAACCGCCGGTGCCAGCGGATAATCGAACTTCCGCAGGAAGAACGCCCCGAAGCCGAAGACCAGGATCAGCCAGATATCGAACATGTCCTGCATGGCGGCATAGCCGCCCACGATCGACAGCACGAATATCACCGGTGCCAGCACGGTGAACGGCATCCGCAGCATCCAGATGAAGAGCGGAATGGCGGATATGTTCACCAAGAGGGCAAAGACGTTCGACACATAGAAAGACCCGATCAGCCCCCAGACGAAATCCGCCTCCTCGACAAAGAGGCGCGGACCCGGTGTCAGGCCCCAGATCACCATGCCGCCCAGAAGAATGGCCGTGGTCGGAGAGCCGGGAATGCCAAGCGTCAGCATCGGCAGCATGGAGCCGGTCGAGGCCGAGTTGTTCCCCGCCTCGGGGGCGGTCACGCCACCGACATGGCCCTTGCCGAATTCATGCTTGTTCTTCGACACCATCTTGGTGATCGCATAGGACATGAGCGAGGCGGGCGTCGCGCCAGCCGCCGGAAGCACCCCTACGAAGAAACCGAGAAACGATCCGATCGCCGTGCCTTTCCAGCCTTTGCGGGCGGTCTCGCCGATATCCTCGACAATCCCCTTGACCGACATGTCCGCATTCGTCGTGGTGATCTTGCCGCGCGTGCTCTCCAGCGTCCAGAGCATCTCGCCGATGCCGTAGACGCCGATGGCCAGCACCAGAAAGCTGATCCCGCCGAGGAACCCCTTGAGGTCGAAGAGCAGAAGCCGGGGCGCGCCCGAGACCTGGTCAAAGCCGACCGTGGCCAGCACCAGACCGAAGCAGATCGAAAAGACCGTCTTGGCGATGTCGTCGCCGCCAAGCCCCACGAAGGTCGCGAAGGCCAGCAGCATGAGCGCGAAAATCTCGGGCGGGCCGAAACTGAGCGCAACCGTCGCCAGCAGGGGCGCGAACCCGGTAAAGAGCAGGTTCGATACCGTGCCGCCGATGAAGGAGCCGAAGGCGGCCGCAACCAGCGCAAGGCGCGCCTTGCCCATCATCGCCAGCGGCCGACCGTCGAAGGTGGTGGCCACCGCCGTGGATGCACCGGGAATGCCCAGCGTGATCGACGAGATCGCCCCGCCATACATCGCGCCATAGTAGATCGCCGCGAGGAATATGATCGCCGAGCCGGGCGGCACCAGAAACGTCACCGGCAAGAGGATCGCAACCCCGTTGACCGATCCCAGACCGGGCATCGCCCCGATGAAGAGACCGAGCGTCACACCGATCAGGATCAGCAAGAGGTTCAGGGGCTGGATGGCGACCAGCATACCGTCGCCCAGTAGGGATAGAATTTCCATGGCTTGGTTATCGCCCTTGTGTCAGCTGCGCCGTGGACGGCTCAGTAAATGATGTCGTAGAGGACGTTGAAGACCGGGTCGGTAAAGCTCAGCCCCGTGGGCATGCTGATCTGCATGAGCCCCTCGAAGAAGAAGAACAGCCCGAGCGGGAACAGCAGCACCATCGGCAAGGTCAGCCGCCAACTGTGCTGACCAAGCAGTTTGAGATAATAGAGCAGGAAAACCGCGATGGCCCCATACATCGACACGATGTCGATGAGCGCGACAAAGCCCACGATCCCGCCCCCGACAAGCAGCAGCGTCTTGACGCCGAAGCTGTCGAGCACCGGCTCTTGCGAGCGCGATTGCGGCGACACCTGCCGCACCCAGTTGAGCGCGACAAATCCCGTGGAGATCAGCATCCCGACCGACAGCCAGAATGGCCAGAAACCGCCCTGGGGACCGCTTCCCCGCGTATACCCGATCCCGTTCGCGGATGCCTTGTACATCAGGTAGATGGAAAGGAGGGCCAGCACGCCCGCCGTCACTATTTCGCCAACACGCATTTGTCAGCCCTCCCTCGTTTCATCATACCTTGCGGCGGATCACTTCATGCCGGACAGAAGTTCGGTGTGGTTCTCGACCTGCACCTTCCAGTAGCCACGCTGTTGGTCGGCATCCATCCAGAGCGGCGAGAGCGACTCTTTTTCGAGATAGCCCTGCCATTCCTCGGTGTTGTAGATGTCGGCGAACAGCGCCTGATAGTAGGCGGCGGCCTCATCCGACATGCCCGGCGCGCCGACAACGGCCCGCTGGTTGTAGTAGCTGAAGTCATGGCCCTTTTCCTTGAGCGTCGGGATGCCGGGATAGGCGTCCATCTGTTCGTCGGAGAAGACCAGCAGCGGCCGCACATCGCCCGACTGGAAGAAACCGCGCGCCTCTGCCGGGTTGTTCACCGTTGCCATGATCTGCTGACCGGCAAGCGCCGCCGCGACCGCGCCGCCGCCGTCGAAGGGGATATACTTGAGCTTGAGACCGTAGGCATTGCTCAGATAGGCAAAGACGATGCTGTCTTCCTGCCCGGTGCCGGTCCCGCCGACGACATACTCGCCATCCGCCGCCTTGACCGTCTCCAGCCACTGCTCGAACGTTTCGATGCCGCTATCCTTGTGAACCCAGAGCGCGAACGGATCGACACCCATCATCGCAACCGGGGTAAAGGTCTGGATGTCGATGCCGAGGTCAGGCTGCCGGATCGGCGTGGCGAAGAACGAGTTGAGCGTCACGAGAAGGGTGTGATCGGGGTCGCTCGCGCTGTTGAGCCAGATCAGGGATTCGGCACCGGAGCCGCCGCCCTTGTTGTTGGGGATCAGCGGACGGCTGGTCATGTCCTTCTTCTCGACCACCGACTGAATGAAGCGGGCGATCTGGTCCGCGCCGCCGCCCGGTCCCGCCATGATGACGAAATCGACCGGCTTGCGCGGCTGCCATTCCGCCATGGCCGCCGGCGCGGAAAGCCCCAAGGCGGCGATACCGATTGCCAAAGTTTTCAGCATATTCATTGTCTTCCTCCCGTTGATGACCGATAGCCGGTCAGGTTTGGTATGGATCCGGCGCGCTTTGGCCCTCCTCGGCCGTCCGGCGCGCAACGAAGCCTGTGGTGAGTCTTCCTTTGATCCTTCTGTGCCTGTGTTCGGAAAACTCCGTCGTCCTGCTCTTCCCCTCAATGCACCATGACCACGGGAATCGCGGCCTCGGCCACGATGGTAGCGGAATTTCCGCCAAGAAGGGTCTCCCGCTCATAACTGTCGTGATAGGCCCCCGTGATCAGCATGTTCGCACCCGTCTCCGAGCATTTCTGCAACAACATGCGCCCGACATTGCCGCTGCGCTCGAAGGCATGGATCTGAGCGGTAATGCCGCGCTGTGCGAGATATATCTGGAACTCCTCGGGCGTGGCCGTGTGCTCGATCGTCCCGGCCGTCAGGATCGTCACCCGGTCCGCGCGCTCGATCAGCGGCATGGCCAGCGCCACCGCGCGCGACGCCTCGAGCGACCCGTTTCAGCCGATCGCCACATGGCGGCCGATATCGGCGGATACCTCTTCGGTCTCGGCGCAGACCAGAACCGGCCGCCCGGAGGTGAAGAGCGCCGATTTCAACGTGTTGTAGCCCAGGTTCTCCTCCTTGCTGGGCTTGGCCACGCAGATGAGATCCGCCAGACGGCCGTAATGGCGCACCACCTCGGCCTGCTTGCCCTCATATTCGCGGAACGCCGCTGTGGGCTTGCCGGGGGCACGCGGCTCCACGCTGATGCCGTGGCGCGCAGCCTCCTTGAGAAACGCGGTGCGGCGATGGCCTTCTTCGTAATCCGCGCGCTTGCGGCTGGCCTCTGCCAGTTGCTTGCGCAGGAAGGTGGGGATCACCACGCCGTAAGGCATCATGTCCTCTGGCCTCGGGTGGGAATGGACCACCCGGACATGGGCGTTGAACCGCTTGGCCAGCGCGGCGGCATGAGCAAAGATGACCGCCCCCAGCCCGTCATCGCGCATCGGCATCAGAATGGTATGGAGCGATGACCGGTCCATGATCAGAACAACCCGTCGATAAGGCCGTCTTCATTGATGCGGATCGCCTCCGCCGAGGGCACCTTGGGCAGGCCCGGCATGGTCATGATCTCGCCGCAGATCACCACGACAAATCCTGCCCCCGCCGACAGCCGCACCTCGCGCACCGGCAGGCTGTGCCCGTCGGGCGCGCCACGCCGGTTGGGATCGGTGGTAAAGCTGTATTGCGTCTTGGCCATGCACACGGGCAGGTTGCCATAGCCCTGATCCTCCCACTCCTTGAGCTGGTTGCGGATTTTCGCATCCGCCACCACCT
This sequence comes from Roseovarius sp. MBR-6, assembly GCF_040547525.1. Taxonomy (NCBI): domain Bacteria; kingdom Pseudomonadati; phylum Pseudomonadota; class Alphaproteobacteria; order Rhodobacterales; family Roseobacteraceae; genus Roseovarius; species Roseovarius sp. MBR-6. The sequence continues at coordinate 258,561 of NZ_JBEPPW010000004.1, forward strand.
CGTCGGCGCGGTAGATTTCCCGGGCGATGGTCTCGATCTTCTGAAAGAGCGGCATCTCGTCGGGATAGAGCGGCGCATATTTGGCCGATCCGCCCTCGACCAGCGCGACCACCTTGCGCGCCAGTTCCTCTGTGCCCTTGGAGCCTTGGGCCCAGTGCTTGCACAGCACCGCCTCGGCCCCCTGGCTTGCCACGAACTCCTTGACAGCCTGAACCTCGGCCTCGGTATCGGTGACGAAATGGTTGATGGCCACCACCACCGGCACGCCGAATTTCGCCAGGTTCTCGATATGGCGCCCAAGGTTCGGACAGCCCGCCTTGACCGCCGCCACGTTCTCGGCACCCAGATCGGCCTTGGCCACGCCGCCGTTCATCTTCATCGCGCGCACCGTGGCCACGATCACCACCGCCTCGGGGGCAAGCCCCGCCTTGCGGCACTTGATGTTCATGAACTTCTCGGCCCCGAGATCGGCACCAAAGCCCGCCTCCGTGACCACGTAATCCGCCAGCTTGAGCGCCGTCGTTGTCGCCACGACAGAGTTGCAGCCATGCGCGATATTGGCGAAGGGCCCGCCATGCACGAAGGCCGGATTGTTCTCCAGCGTCTGCACAAGATTGGGCTGCATCGCCTGCTGCAAGAGCACGGTCATCGCGCCGTCGGCCTTGATGTCCCGGCAATAGACCGGCGTCTTGTCGCGGCGATAGGCCACGATGATATCGCCCAGACGTTTTTCGAGGTCCGCCAGATCGGTGGCCAGACACAGGATTGCCATGACCTCGGAGGCCACGGTGATGTCAAACCCGCTCTCGCGCGGGAAGCCGTTGGCCACGCCGCCGAGGTTGCACACGATCTCGCGCAGGGCGCGGTCGTTCATGTCCATGACGCGGCGATAGACCACGCGGCGGATGTCGATTTCCTGCTCGTTGCCCCAGTAGATATGATTGTCCAGCATCGCCGCCAGCAGGTTGTGGGCGCTGGTGATGGCGTGGAAATCGCCGGTGAAATGAAGGTTCATCTCCTCCATCGGCACCACTTGGGCATAGCCGCCGCCCGCGGCCCCGCCCTTCATGCCGAAGCACGGCCCGAGGCTGGCCTCGCGGATGCACACGGCCGCCTTCTTGCCGATGGCGTTGAGACCGTCGCCCAGACCCACGGTGGTGGTGGTCTTGCCCTCGCCCGCCGGCGTGGGGTTGATCGCCGTGACAAGGACAAGATGGCCGTTCTTGCGCCCGGAAAGCGACTTGATGAAGTCTTCCGAGACCTTGGCCTTGTCATGGCCGAAGGGCAGCAGGTGCTCGCTCGGGATGCCCAGCTTGGCACCGATCTCCTGAATGGGCTTCTTGGTCGCGGCGCGTGCAATTTCGATGTCAGACATATTGTGTTCCCATCAGGTTTCTACGGTTTTCAGGTTCCAAGGGTGGCCCCGGTGGCCAGCCCGGCGGCGCCCGCCCATTCGGACGCGGGCATCTTGGCCCCGCCCTTGGGCCGCACCCGCTTGATCAGGATGCGACCTCCCACGCATTGCACCGCAACGCCGTCGTCGGTTATCTCGCGCACGCGGCCCGATATGCCGTCACCCGGCACAAGGGCGCAGTCGAAGATATCCACCTCGGCCCCGTCGAGCGTGGTCCAGGCCCCCGGCGCGGGATTGGTGCCGCGAATGAGGTCATAGACCTGTTTGACCGGGCGGTGCCATTCGATGCGCGCGTGAGTGCGGGTGCACCGGCGCTCATAGGTCGCGCGGCTCTCATCCGGCACGATGCGCGGCGGATTGCCCGAGCGGTAGAGGTCGCAGACCGTCAGCACGCTCTCGACCGCGTGCGGGTATATCTTCTTGAAATAAAGGTCGATCACGGTGTCGTCCGGGCCGATCTCGCATTCCCATTGCAGAAGGCTGTCGCCCTCGTCCAGCCCGTCGGAGGGGTAGAACCACGAATAACCCGATCTGGTGGCCCCCATGATGATCGGCCAGTTGACCGCCGACGGCCCGCGATGCAGCGGCAGAAGCGAGGGGTGAAAGCAGATCGAGCCATGAGTCGGCGTGTCGCGCGCGGCCTCGGGCACGAAGACGTTGACAAAGGCCATGATCATCAGGTCGGCCTTGTGCGCGGCCAGTTGCGCAAGCGTGGCGGGATCGTCGAAATTGGCCGGCTGATGGACCGGCAGACCCGTCTCAAGCGCCAGTTCCTTGACCGGATCGACCGGCTTGCCGTCCCGGTCCGGCTCGCAGTAGACGGCAACCACCTCGTCCGTCCCGGTCTCGAGAAGCCTGGCCAACACATCCTTGCCAAAGGCCTGCTGCCCCATCACGATAAGTCTCATCTCGTCCTCCCGTCCGTGCGGCGGGCCGGCCTGCGCCGCGCCCTGCCCTCACGGCTTCATTATTCGGCTGCCGTCCTCGCACTCCCGACCGCGCCTGACTCCAGGATGCCGGCCAGTTCCTCCCCGTCATAGCCGAGTACGTCGCGCAGGATTTCCTCGGTATGCTCTCCCAGAAGCGGCGAGCGCGTCACCTCGACGGGGCTGTCGCTGAGCTTGATGGGGCAGCCGACCGAGGTGTAGCGCCCGCGCGTCGGGTGATCGACATCGACGATCGTGCCGGTCGCGCGCAGGCCCTCGTCCTCCATGATCTCCTTGGTGGACAGGATCGGCCCCACCGGGATATCGAGCGGATTGCAGATATCCATCACCTCGAACTTGGTCTTGGTCATGGTCCATTCTTCGATACGCCCGAAGATCTCGTCAAGCTTGTCCAGCCGCTCGGGCGGGGTGGCATAACCGGGCGCGTCCTTCCACTCGGGTGCGCCGATCACGTCGCAGACCTTTTCCCAGACGGCGGCCTGCGTGATGAAATAGGTATAGGCGTTGGGGTCGGTCTCCCAGCCCTTGCACTTGAGGATGCGCCCCGGCTGGCCACCGCCCGAATCGTTGCCCGCGCGCGGCGTGGCATCGCCAAACGGAATGCCCTTGCCATGTTGCGAATATTCGGTGAGCGGCCCGGCGGCGAGGCGCTGCTGATCGCGCAGCTTGACCCGGCAAAGGTTGATCACCCCGTCCTGCATCGGTGCCAGCACCTTCTGCCCCCGGCCCGAACGCTCGCGCTGATAAAGCGCCGTGACGATGCCAAGCGCCAGATGCAGCCCGGTGCCGCTGTCGCCGATCTGCGCGCCGGTCACCAAGGGCGGGCCATCGAGAAAGCCGGTGGTCGAAGCCGCACCGCCCGCGCATTGCGCGACGTTCTCATAGACCTTGCAATCCTCGTATTTGCCGGGACCGAAACCCTTGACCGAGGCCATGATGAGGCGCGGGTTGATTTCCTGAATCCGCTCCCAGGAAAACCCCATCCGGTCAAGCGCGCCGGGCGCGAAATTCTCGACCAGCACATCGCAGGTCTCGATCAGACGGGTCAGCACCGCCTTGCCCGCCTCGGTCTTGGGGTTGAGCTCGATCGAGCGCTTGTTGTGGTTGAGCATGGTGAAATAAAGGCTGTCGGCCCCCGGCACATCCACCAGTTGCTTGCGGGTGGCGTCGCCCACGCCGGGACGCTCCACCTTGATCACGTCGGCGCCGAACCACGCCAGCAACTGCGTGCAGGTCGGACCCGATTGCACATGGGTGAAGTCGAGGATCTTGACGCCTTCAAGGGCTTTCATGTGTCTCTCCGTCTCTTGGCCAAGTGGGCGCGTTCACCGTGCCCCGGTTGGTTGAAATCAGTCTTTGCGCGCCTGCGGATAGAGGCGCTGCGCCACCACCGATTGCGGGTTCAGATTGCCGATATTGCCGCTTTCCCGGCCCGCCGCCGGGTCGATCATCGCGTTGATCAGGGTGGGCTTGCCAGTGTCGAGCGCCTCATACACCGCCTTGCGCAGTTCGTCCGGCGAACGGGCGATGACACCCACGCCGCCAAAAGCCTCGATCATCATGTCATAGCGCGCGCCTTTCACGAAAACCGTGGTCGCAGGATCGTCGCCGCCGCCCCAGTTCTCGCCATCGCCGCGATAGATGCCGTCATTGTTGAACACCACCGTGCAGATCGGCAGGTTGTAGCGGCACACCGTCTCGATCTCCATGCCGCAGAAGCCGAAGGCGCTGTCGCCCTCGACCGCCAGCACGCGCTTGCCGGTCTCGATGGCCGCCGCGATGGCCGATCCCATGCCGATCCCCATCACCCCCCAGGTGCCCACGTCGATGCGGTGGCGCGGCTTGTGGATGTTGACGATCGAGCGGCACTGATCGAGCGTGTTGGCCCCCTCGTTGACGAGGATCGTGTCGGGATGATCGTTGATCGCGTCCTTGATGACGCCAAGCGCGCCGTGATAATCCATCGGATCGTTGTTGTTGCGCAGCCGCGCGGCCATTTTCTCCATGTTGGCCGTGGCCTTGGCGTTGACCGCATCGAGCCAGTCCCTGGGCGGGGCGATCCCGGCCCCGTCCATGGCCTTGAGCAGGGCCTCGCAGCACGACCCGATATCGCCTACGATCGGGGCCGCAATCTCGACGTTCGAGTCCATCTCCTCGGCCTCGATATCCATCTGGACAAAGCGTTTTGCCCCCGGCTCGCCCCATTGCTTGCCCTTGCCGTGGCTGAGCAGCCAGTTGATCCGCGCGCCCATCATGATGACCACGTCCGAATCCTTGAGCACCATCGACCGCGCAGCGGCGGCGCATTGCGGATGGGTGTCGGGCAGCAGGCCCTTGGCCATGGACATCGGCAGGAACGGATAGCCCGATTTTTCCACCAATTCGCGGATCAGATCGTCACATTGATCATAGGCCGCGCCCTTGCCGATCACGATCAGCGGACGTTTCGCGTCCTTCATCACCGCGATGGCGCGGTCGATGGCCGATTTCGCCGGGATCTGGCGTTGCGCGGGCTCGATCACCTTGACGAGCGAGCGCGCCCCCTCGGCGGCATCCACCACCTGCCCCAGCATCGCGCCGGGAATATCGAGATACACGCCGCCGGGCCGCCCCGACACCGCCGAGCGGATCGCCCGCGCCACGGCAATCCCGATATCCTGCGCATAGGTCAGCCGGTAAGCCGCCTTGCAGAAGGGCTTGGCCATGGCCAGTTGGTCCATCTCCTCGTAATCGCCCTGCGCCAGATCGACGATCTCGCGCTCCGACGAGCCGGAAATCAGGATCATCGGCCAGCAATTCGTGGTGGCATTGGCCAGCGCCGTGAGCCCGTTCATGAAGCCCGGCGCCGAGACGGTCATGCAGACGCCCGGCATCTTGGTCAGGAACCCCGCGACGGAGGCGGCGTAGCCCGCATGCTGTTCGTGACGGAACGAGATCACCCGCATCCCCTGCGCCTGCGCATAGCGGCCCAGATCGGTGATCGGGATGCCCGGCACGTTGTAGATGGTCTTGATCCCGTTGAGCTTGAGCGCGTCGATCAGCAGGTGAAAGCCGTCCGTGACGTCATCTGTCTGCTCAGTCGGCGCTGCGGGTGCGTGGGCTACGGCCATGTCGGTCCTCCGGTTTCCAGTGGTCCGCGGCATCGGTCGCGGACGGGGTCGGGCAATCAGCTATTGGCAGCGTTTTGGGTTTCCAGGGTCGCGTTGCGGGTCAGGTTCAGGCGGCCCCAGGTCTTGCGGATGTGGTCATGCAGTTGCATCGTGTGCTCGCGCACCTTGTTGGCGGCATCCTCGGCGTCGCGACGCTCGAGCGCCTCGATGATCTCGGCATGATCGACGACAGACCGCTTGACGCGGTCGCCCTCCCACATGGAGCGCAGGCGCACGGCCTTGATATGCAAAAACACCCCCTCGGCCATGGTCTTGAGCAGGGCGCAATGCGAGATTTCGAGGATGTGCAGGTGGAATGTCAGGTTGTCGTCGGAATATTCCGCGATCCGCGTGGCCGATGTGGCGTCATGGTATTTCTCGGCGATCTTGCGCAGCGTTGCGATTTCGGTGTCGCTCGCACGTTCGGCGGCAAGACGGGCGGCCATGCTCTCGAGCGCCGCCCAGGCGATGATCATCTCGAGGATTTCCTCAAGGCTCTTGCGTTGCAGGAACACGCCCTTGCGGGGCACAACCGTCAACAGCCCGTCCGCCTCGAGCCGCGCTATGGCATCGCGCAGCGGCGTGCGGGAGATCTGCAACTGCTCGGCCAGCGTGCGCTCATCAAGGCGCAGATCGGCGTCGTCCTCATAGATGTTCATCTCGAGGATCGCCTCGCGCAACCTCTCGTAGACATGATCCTTGAGCGTGAAATTCGACGCAATCGGCCGTAGCTTCATGTTATCATCCCCAACATCGCCCGTGCCCCCGGGCACATGCGGTGGCCCCGTGGTATACCATAAGCCAGCAGACCCGACCGGGCAATTCGTTTTTTGAAAAATCGTCGCCGCAAATGCATCTTGCGCGGCGCGGCGCGCCAGCGATGGCGTTGTTCCGAAAGGAAAACCCCCTTTATGCGGCCCGACAGGGCGGCACGCACAAAGGACATGAGAAACGCGTCACATACCGTTGATAAAAATCAATATAATTGCATTAGCGGGACAATCGTCGCCCGGTGTTGACCGCCGCCCTGGGGGGGCCGGATTGCCGCGTTGCAGCGCCCCCCTTCCTCCGATCTGTCACCCCCGCCGGGCCGGAATGCCCGCGCCGTTTTCACCCCCGGACATATCGCTGTTGATGGCCCGTCATATACGTGGTATCTGGCATACCACAGCCACAACGCCAAGCCGCTTTTCAGTATCCGGGGAGACAGGTCATGCTCATTCGCGCCGCCGACAGCGCGCTGGTCATCATCGACATGCAGGAACGTCTCGTGCCCGCCATGCAGGCCCCGGCCCGGACCATCCGCAACACCCGCACCCTCAAGGCCAGCGCCGAGGAAATGGGCGTGCCGGTCATCATGACCGAACAATATCCCGCCGGGCTGGGCCATACCGTCCCCGAACTCGCGCCGGGGCCGGGGACCACCGTGCTTGCCAAGATGCATTTTTCCTGCATGGAAGATGCGGGCTTTGCGGCGCATTTTCACGGGCTCGGGCGCAAGCAGGCGGTCATCGCCGGAATGGAGGCGCATATCTGCGTTGTTCAGACCGCCGCCAGCCTGATCGAGGCGGGGTTCGAGGTGTTCGTCGTCTCGGACGCGACCGCCTCACGCACGATCGAAAGCGAACAGGCCTGCATCGCGCGGCTGAGCGCCAGCGGCGCGGGCATCGTCACGACCGAAATGGTGGTCTTCGAATGGCTGGGCCGCGCCGGAACCCCGGCCTTCAAGCGATTGTTGCCGCTGATAAAATAACGGCCACGGCCGCCTCACCCCGGAACGGAGCCCATATGATCATCCACGCGTATCAGGCGAAGGCGCTTTTGCGGGCTTACGGGGATCCGGTTTCGGATGGGCGCGTTGTTCTGCGCGCGGACGAGGCGAAGACGGCGGCTCGGCCGAAGAAGAGGCCGCGCAGTTCCTGAAAGACGAGAAAAAGCGTGGCCGCTGGAAACCGACCGCAGGCTTCATCGCCGGACGCACCGCCCCTGCGGGCCGCCGCATGAGCTTGGCAAGGCCGTGCTCAAGGCCATCGGCTGAGACCAGGGACAAGACCGACGCGCCCATGGACCTTGTCCCGCGCGGCGGCGTTGACTTCTTGTGGTTTCTGGTATACCACAGAAAGTGGGCAAAGGAGGAGACGACCCATGTTTCTTGCGGAATACCAGTCCAAGGAATTGCTTGCACAATATGGCGTCTCGGTCCCGGATGGACATCAGGCCCGCAGCCCGGAGGAGGCGCAGCGCCTCTGCAAGGAGATCAAGGCCCCTAAATACGTGGTCAAGGCCCAGATCGGCGCGGGCGGGCGCGGTCTTGCGGGCGGCATAAGATTTGCCGCCACCCCCTCTGCCGTGGCGCAGGAAGCGGGGCGTCTGCTCGGAGGGGTTCTGGTCACCGACCAGACCGGACCGGCGGGCGAGGTCGTGGATCTGATCCTTGTCGAGGCGGCCATCGACATCGCGCAAAGCTGCTTTGTGGCCATCGCGCTCGATCCGTCGAGCGGGGGTCCCATGCTCTTGGCCTCGGGCGCGGGCGGGGTGGAATTCGAGCAACGCGCCCGGATGGACGAGAGCATCGCGCAAGGCTGCGCCTTGCCCGAGGACAGCGCCGGGGCGCGCGCGCGCATCGCGGAATTCCTCTCTGGCATCGGCCTCACCGAGGCGCAGGACGGCGCGCTTGACGCGATTTTCGCCGCGCGCCGCGCCTTCATGGACAACGACATGACGCTGGTGGAGATCAACCCCTTTGCCCGCACCCGGGACGGTCGATGGATCGCGGTTGACGCCAAGGTGGCGATCGACCCCAACGCGGGCTTTCGCCGCCCCGAATTCGCCTCGATGGTGGCCGAGCGCCCCGCCCCGGCCGATGAACTGGCGGCGGCGCGGCACAACATCAACCTCGTGCGGCTCGAGGGCAATATCGGCGTGGTCGCCAATGGCGCAGGGCTGGGGCTTGCCACCAATGACATGATCGTCGATGCGGGCGGCAAGCCTGCGAATTTCATGGACATCCGCACCACCGCAAGCAGCATGGACGTGGCGCGCGGGATCGAGATCCTGCTGGGCGACGGTCGGGTGACGGCGATCCTGCTCACGATCCATGGCGGCGGCATGACCACGGCCGATACGGTCGCGGAGGGGGTGAATTTTGCCTATGCCAAGGCCGCGCGCAAACTGCCGGTCATTGCCTACATGTCCGGCAAACATGCAGATTGGGGCCACCGCATCCTGCGAGACCGCAAGGTGCCGGTCGAAAGCTGCGACACGATCACCGCCGCCATCGGCCGGGTGGTCGCGCTGGCAGGTCAGGGGAGGACACGCTGATGGCGATCTTTGTCAATTCCGAAACGCGGCTCATCGTGCAGGGCATGACCGGGCGGTCGGGCACGTTCTACACCGATGAGGCGATCCGCTATGGCACGACCTGTCTGGGCGGTGTGCGTCCCGGCAAGGGCGGCAGCAGCCATATCGGCCTGCCGCTTTTCGATACGGTCGCGGAGGCCGTGGCGGCGACACAGGCCAATGCCAGCCTCGTGATCGTGCCCGCCACGCACGCCGGGCCTGCGATGATCGAGGCCATCGAGGCCGGGATCGGCGTGGTTGTCTGCGTGACCGAGCGCGTGCCGCAGCATGACATGAGCCGTGTCAAACAGGCGCTTGCCGGCACCGACACGGTTCTGATCGGCCCCAATTCCCAGGGCATCCTGACCCCCGGACAGTGCAAGATCGGCGTCATGCCCACGGTCAATGCCCTGCCCGGCCATATCGGCATCGCCTCACGCTCGGCCTCGCTCACCTCCGAGGTCCTGGCGCAATGCAGCAAGGCCGGGCTGGGCCAATCGACCACCGTGGGCATCGGCGGCGACACGCTGCATGGCGTGGGCTTTGTCGAGTGTCTCAAGGCGTTCCGCGACGATCCCGAAACCGAGGCGGTCGTGCTCATCGGCGAGATCGGCGGGCGCGGCGAGGAAGAGGCCGCCGCCTATCTCGAAACGGTCGATTACGGCAAGCCGGTGGTCGCCCTCGTGGTCGGGCGGCACGCGCCGCGCGGGCGGCGGATGGGCCATGCGGGCACGCTCTCGGTTCTGGGGGGCGGCACGGCGGCGGACAAGATCGCGCGCCTGCGCGCCGCCTGGGTCGAGATTGCGGCCCATGCCGATGACGTGGTCGCGGCCGTGGCGCGCGCCACCGCCAGGACCCCTGACACGGCGGCCACAAGGTGAGCGACCTGCCCGACACCATGCGCGTCATTGAAATGACCGCCCCCGGCGGTCCGCAGGTTCTGATCCCCGGCACCCGCCCCCTGCCCGCCTGCGGCGCGGGCGAGGTCCTGATCCGCGTCACCGCTGCCGGCGTGAACGGCCCGGACCTTGTGCAGCGGCGGGGCCATTACCCCGCACCCAAGGGGGCCTCGGATCTGCTTGGTCTCGAAGTCGCGGGCGAGGTGGTCGCCTGTGGCGAGGGTATCGACCAATGGCACCCCGGCGACCGCGTCTGCGCGCTGACGAATGGCGGCGGCTATGCCGAGTTCGTGGCGGTGAATGGCAGCCATTGCCTGCCGATCCCCGAGGGCGTGGACGAGGTCGAGGCGGCAGGCCTGCCCGAGACCTTCTTTACTGTCTGGAGCAACGTGTTTCTCGATCACAGCCTGCCGGAGGGCGGCGTCTTCCTTGTCCATGGCGGCGCGGGCGGGATCGGATCGACGGCGATCCAGTTGGGCAAGGCGATGGGGCTAAGCGTGCTGACCACGGTCGGCGATGAGGCGGCAGCGGATTTCGTGACCTCCCTCGGGGCCGACCGCGCGATCGACTTCCGGACCGAGGATTTCGTCGCCGTCACCCGCGAGGCAGGCGGCGCGGATATCATCCTCGACATCATCGGCGGCGACTATGTCGCGCGCAACATCAAGGCGGCGCGCCATGATGCGCGGATCATTCAACTGGCCTTCAACCACGGCTCGAAGGTCGAGATCGACCTCATGCCGGTGATGCTCAAGCGGATCAGCTACACCGGATCGACGCTGCGCTCCCGGCCCGAGGCCTTCAAGACGCGCGTGGCGCAGGCGCTGCGCCGTGACGTCTGGCCGCTTTTCGGGACCGGCGCGGTGCGCCCGGTGACGCATCGCGTCCTGCCGATGACCGAGGCCGCCGAGGCGCATCGGCTGATGGAGGATGGCGGGCATCGCGGCAAGATCCTGCTGCGGCCCTGACGCAGGCGGATACCTGACGGGCGCGGGGGACAGTTTGGCCTGTTGGTGCCATTCGGGCGTTTCGCCCGCGCGGCCTCTGGTCGTGATCGCACGGGGGCTTCCAACGACCGCTTCAGGCCGGACCCGGTCATTCACCGCAACAGCCCCCTTGTCGCCGCGCCCGGTCGCGCGCATCCTCGCGCCATGACAGATCTGCCCACATGGGGCGTGGTGGCCACGATCAAGGCCCCGGCCCGCGACATCCTGAGCTTTGCCGCCCATCATCTCGATCTGGGCGCGCATCGCGTGCATGTCTATCTCGACGCCCCGAACCCGGAGGCCGAGGCAGCGTTGCGCGCCCATCCCAAATGCCGGGTGATCCTGTGCGATGACGCCTATTGGCAGCGCCGCCGCAACAAGGGCCGACCCGAGGCGCATCAGCCGCGTCAGAGCCTCAACGCCACGCATTGCCTCAATCGCCGCCCGGACGTGGCGTGGCTCGCGCATATCGACGTGGACGAATTCCTCTGGCCCGCCACCCCCCTGCCCGCGCAGCTTGCCGCCCTGCCCGAGGACTGCCTCAGCGCGCGCGTCCGCCCCATCGAGGCATTCGCCCCCGACCCGGACGATCCACCGCCCGAGGGCGTGCAGTGGTTCAAGTCCTGCGCACGGCTGACGGGGACGCGCGCCGAAGAGACGGCGGCGATTTACCCGACCTTCGGCGCGCATCTCAACGGCGGGTTTCTCAGCCATGTGGCGGGCAAGGTCTTTGTCCGCACCGGCCTGCCCGACACAAGCCTGCGCATCCACAACGCCTTTCGCGGCAAGGCGATGGATGACACCCCGGCAGAACTGACCGAGACGCGCCTGTGTCACCTGCACGCCCATGACTGGCAGGACTGGCGCGCGCGCCTGCGCTATCGCCACGCGGCAGGGGCTTACCGGCCCGACATAAAGCCGCCGAGCGTGGGCGCGCTGCCGATCCATGACCTGCTGGCGCATGTCGAGGCCGAGGGCGGCGAGATCGGCTTGCGCGCTTTCTTCGCCGAGGTCTGCACCGCCACGCCCGCCCTGCGCGCGCGGCTCGAGGCCCACGGCCGCCTCCATGCCATCGCGCTTGAGCTTGACGCCAAGCGCGCGCGTCACTTCACCGATGCGCGCCGGGTCCGCCCGCATTGACCCCTCGCGCTGCTTGCTGTAAGGCGGGCGCAGCGGGCGGCCCGATTGGGGCTGGTTGTGCAATGGTTGCGCACGCCCATGACTGATGCGCGGGCCAAGACCAGTGTCCGCAAAAAGCGGATACACATGACCACATTCAGCGATCTGAACCTCAACCCCAAAGTTCTCAAGGCCGTCGAAGAAGCCGGCTACATCACGCCCACGCCGATTCAGGCCGATGCCATCCCGCCCGCACTTGCAGGGCGCGACGTGCTCGGGATCGCCCAGACCGGCACCGGCAAGACCGCCGGTTTCACGCTGCCGATGCTGTCGCTTCTGGCGCGCGGGCGCGCGCGCGCGCGGATGCCGCGCAGCCTTGTGCTCTGCCCCACGCGCGAGTTGGCCGCGCAGGTGGCCGAGAATTTCGACACCTATTCCAAGTATCTCAAGCTGACCAAGGCGCTGCTCATCGGCGGCGTCAGCTTCAAGGAACAGGACAAGCTCATCGACAAGGGCGTTGACGTTCTCATCGCCACGCCGGGCCGCCTGCTCGACCATTTCGAGCGCGGCAAGCTCTTGCTCACCGGCGTGCAGATCATGGTGGTGGACGAGGCCGACCGGATGCTCGACATGGGCTTCATCCCCGATATCGAGCGGATTTTCTCGCTCACGCCCTTCACCCGGCAGACATTGTTTTTCTCGGCCACCATGGCCCCCGAAATCGAGCGCATCACCAACACGTTCCTCACGTCCCCTGCCCGTGTCGAGGTGGCCCGTCAGGCGACCGCGAGCGAGACCATCGAACAGCATGTGGTGATGATCAAGCCCTCGCGCCGCGACAAGGCCGATGCCGAGAAGCGCGCCGTGCTGCGCGCGCTGATCGACGCCGAGGGCGCGGCCTGCTCCAACGCGATCATCTTCTGCAACCGCAAGGTCGATGTGGATATCGTGGCCAAGTCGCTCACCAAATACGGCTATGACGCCGCGCCCATCCATGGCGATCTTGAACAAAGCCAGCGCACGCGCACGCTCGATGGGTTCCGCGCCGGCGAGTTGCGCTTTCTCGTGGCGTCAGACGTGGCCGCGCGCGGGCTCGATGTGCCCGCGGTCAGCCACGTGATCAATTTCGACGTGCCGGGCCACCCCGAGGACTATGTCCACCGCATCGGCCGCACCGGTCGCGCGGGCCGCTCGGGCAAGGCGCTGACGATCTGCAATCCACGCGACGAAAAGGCGCTCGCGGCCGTCGAGGCGCTGATCCAGCGAGAGATCGCGCGCCTGCCCGACCCGACCGCCGGCAGCGCCCCTGCGCCCGAAACCACACCCCAAGAGGCCCCCGAGCGCGCGCCGCGCCCCAGCCGAAGCCGCTCGCGCAGCCGCTCTGTCTCGCGCAAGGACGCAGCCCCCGCCGAGACGCCAGAGGCCATGCCCGCCGAGGTTGTCCCGCAAGAGCGGGCCGAGGAGGCGCGCCCGTCGGCGCAAACCGAGACGCGCCCGACCAATCGCACCGAGACGCGCTCGAAGGAGCGTGGCGAAAGCCGGGGCGAGGAGCGCCGGGAGAACCGCGGCCAGCGCCGCGACGACAGCGGCCCGAGGGTCGTCGGCATGGGCGATCACCTGCCCGGCTTCATCGCGCTCAGCTTCGACGAGCGGCGCGCCGGCTGAACCTGCTCAACGCGCGATCACGATATCCGCGCAGAGCCCGCCCATCCGCGCGCTTTCCCCCAGCCGCAGCGTGCCGCCATGGGCACGCGCCACGTCGATCACGATCGACAGGCCAAGCCCCACGCCCGTGCCGCGATTCTGGTTGCGCGCGGGCTCGAGCCGCGTGAACGGGCGCAGCGCCTCCTCGCGCCGCTCGGGCGGGATGCCGGGCCCATCATCCTCGACCCGGATGCGCAGCGTCTTGGGACCGAGCCAGACCGAGACCTCGGCGCGCGTGCCGTAGCGCACGGCGTTGGTGATCAGGTTCTCGACCGCGCGCCGCACCGCATGGGGCCGCAAGGCCACCTCGCCCGCGCCCTCCGCCTCGTGCAGGGTCACATCGACCGCCGCGCGCTGCATGTCGGCCACCACCTGCCGCACCAGCGCAACGGGATCGACCGGCTCCGGTGCGCTCTCCTGCGCGCCACGCGCGAAGTCGAGAAAGCCGTCCAGAAGGCGCTGCATGTCATCCACATCGCGCAGCATCGGCGCGGCCTCGTCCTCGTCGATCATTGCCAGTCCCAGCCGCAGCCGCGTCAGCGGCGTGCGCATGTCATGGCTGACGCCCGAGAGCATCAGCGTGCGCTGTTCGATCTGCCGCTCGATCCGCGCGCGCATCTCGACAAAGGCACGCCCCGCCGCGCGCACCTCGGTAGCACCTCCGGGGCGGAACGGCACATGGTTGCCGCGTCCGAATGCCTCCGCCGCCTCGGCCAGCCGCGTCATGGGACGCAACTGCGCCCGCAGATAGAGAAAGGCCACCAGCGTCATCAGCCCGCCCGCCACCATCAGGTTGACGAAGAGCAGATGCGGACGGCGCGCCGAGACATGGCCGCGATTGACCACCACCTCCATAAAGCCCGCGCTGTCCGGAAAATAGAGCCGCACATCGCGGTCATCGGGCAATATGATCGCCGCCAGATCGGGGAAATGCCGCCGCATCTCGCGCACCACCACGATACCCGAGAAATCATACCACCGGCGGAAATCGCGCGCGGGGATCTCCGCCTCCGCCACAGGCCGGATCGTGATGCCGAGCGTCGTGGCGACGTCGGGCGCATCCGCCTCACGCACAAGCCGCACCTCGCGCGCCACCGTCTCGACCATCTGCTCGGTCACGCCCTCGAAATGGCGCTGCACGAACACCACCGAGACCACCACCAACAGCGTCACCACCGGCACGAGCAGGCTCAGCACGGTGCGCCCGAACAGACCGCGCGGCAGATAGGGTTTGAGCCATCGAAGCATCATGGCTAAACCTACGCCGGGCACGGCGCGGAAGGAAGAGCGATGCAGGCCAGCGGTGAGAACGCGCCCCCGGCGGGCGTGGCGCGGGAGATGGGCGGTGATGTGCGCGCGATCCTCGCGCCGAACCCCTCGCCGATGACGCATTGGGGCACGAATACCTATCTCCTGGGCACGCGGGCGCTTGCCGTGATCGACCCCGGCCCCGACGACCCGGCCCATCTCGCGGCGATCCTCGGCGCGCTCGGGCCGGGGCAGAGCGTCAGCCACATCTTCGTGACCCATGCCCATCTCGACCATTCACCGCTTGCCGCGCGGCTGTCGGTGGTCACCGGCGCGCCGGTGCTGGCCTATGGGGACGCAGTGGCGGGCCGAAGCGCGGTCATGGCACGGCTGGCCGAGGCGGGCGGGATCGGCGGCGGCGAGGGGGTGGATGCCGGTTTCGCCCCCGATCTCGTGCTGTGCGACGGCGAGCGGGTGGCGGGCGACGGCTGGCAGATCACCGCCCATTGGACGCCCGGACATTTCGGCAATCACATGAGCTTTCAGGCGGGCGGGGATGTCTTCAGCGGCGATCTGGTGATGGGCTGGGCGAGTACGCTGATCTCCCCGCCCGATGGCGACCTGACGCAGTTCCGCAGCGCCTGCGCGCGGCTCTCGGGCCTGCGAGCCGCGCGCCTCCTGCCCGGTCACGGCGCGCCCGTTGACGACCCCGCCGCGCGCATCGCCTGGCTGCTGGAACATCGCGACGCCCGCGAGGCCGCGATCCTTGACGCCCTACAGGAGGGCCCCGCCTGCGCACGCGCTCTGGCAGCACGCATCTATACCGACACACCCACCCCTCTGATGTCCGCCGCCGCGCGCAATGTTCTGGCGCATCTCATTGATCTGAAACAGAACTTGCACATCGACTGCCTCGATCCGCTCGGCCCCGGCGCCCGCTTTGCCCTACCCGCCCGCCCCCGGGGGGCCAGTTGAAGTTTTTGTCACAAATCCTCTGGACCTCTCGCAAACGCATTGCTATACGGCCCACGTGTTCCGGCGTAGCTCAGCGGTAGAGCAGTTGACTGTTAATCAATTGGTCGTAGGTTCGATCCCTACCGCCGGAGCCAAGATCCAAAAAATCGAGCAAAATCAGCGCTCTGACCCCTGAGAGTCGGTCAAATCGCCGAATGCGACACATACTGCGATCAACGAGTCGCAAGAAAGTCGCACACATGGCCGCACACATCCCTTACGTCATTCGCAGAGATGCGACCCTCGTCTTCCGAAGGCGCGTTCCAACACCTGTCCGAAAAATCTATCGAAAATCGTTTTTCGGGTTTTCGCTTCGTACACATGTCGTCTCCGAGGCGCGTCGGAAGGCGGGGATCGTAACCCGTTTCATCGACGACCTCATTGGACTGATCGAGGTGTGCGGGGCGGATATGCTCGACGAAAGAGACATGGATGCGGTCGTGGACGACCTGATGCGCTTCGATCTCGAGGCCGCGGAAGCCGCCCGGGAAAATTGCGGTCCGCGATCCACGGAAGCCGTCGCGGCCGCGATCCGCATTCACGAGGCCACACGGGACTCCCTGCGCGCCGCGCTGGTCTACAACGCCTATGATGCCATTCACGCGCCGGTCGAACGGACGTTATACCGGCTCGGGATCGATACCGATCCGGCAGATGACGGATACCCGCGCCTGGCACGGCGTTGTGCCCGGGCCCTCATCGAAGTTGCGGAGGAGAATATCCGCCGCGAACAGGGCATCTACATGCAGGACACGCGCATCGCAGGGCCTGCCAGAAGCCAGGACGCGACGCTCTTCGCGACATCGCGGAACCTGCCGTCCTTGCCAAACCATCCAGATCAGTTCCCGGCGCGGATCGGGGATGCCGAGACGGGGGTTCCGATGTCGGCGCCGGCGTCAAGATCCGCGCGGCCATCCGCGTCGGCCCGACCGGCTCCCTCCGATTTTGACGAACCATCCTCGCGGCAAGATAAGGCGTGCGCAGCTCATCACGCGCGACCGAAAGATGAGGTGCGCTCTTCCTCATCTGCGGCTCCGACCCCAGCGCCTGCCTGCGAGAAGACCGCGACGACACACATACCCGACAAGCCGCCCGCGCATGTCCCCGTCATCCGACGCGCCGGAACCCCGGATGATCCCTATGCGGTCGATATCACCATGCTCGATGGCAACAGCCCGTTCTCGGACTGGTTCGCGGCTGCTGTCACTCAGAAGCGTGAGGACACTCCGAACTGGGACACCGGCAGCCTGGGCAATTGGAAGTCCACAAAAAAGCTGGTCATCGAGGTATTCGGGGATCGGCCCATCTCGTGGTTCGAGCGACACCACCTGCTCGAGTTCAAATCCCTGCTCCAGGCCATCCCGCGAAATCACCACAAGAGTTCGGAAGCGCAGGGAATCTACCAGATCATCGACGAGACCGATGTGGAGGAAACAAGGCAGATCGCGCTTGCAGAGAACGAGATCGAATTTTGCCAGCTCAATCGTGGTGATGCCGAGCAGCGTCTGGCGCGCGCCCGCGTGCCGCGATTGGCGATCAACACGGTCTATCGTCACCTCCAGGCCGTGCAATTCATCTTCCGGCTGGCAGCCGATCACGCAGCCACCACCCATGCGGTCACTCGAAAGGTCCTGTGGACCAAGAGTCAGAAAGAGGGGCTCAGGAAAGAGGAAAAGGACATGTCGCGCCTCGCGTGGGGGGACAAGCTCCCGGACCTTCTCAACACCACGGCCTTTGTTTCTCCGGCAGGGGGTGAATTGCACGCCGTGTTCTGGCCGGTCCTGATCGCGGCCCATGCCGGCCTCCGGATGGAAGAGGTCCTGCAATTGAAGGCCGATGATTTCGATACGATCGACGGAATCCGCGTTTTCCGCATCCAGAGTGGCGCAGGTCAGCACCTGAAGTCGCCGGCCGCGAAGAGGATCATTCCGATCCACCGGAACCTGCTCGAGCTCGGGCTATGGGACATGGTCGAAGAGTGCCGCGCCAGGGGTCAGGAGTGGTTGTTCCCGAATATCGCCCGCTGCGCCGCGAAGGACCGGCTTTCCGGCACCTTCACGAAAGTATTCACACACTACCGGATCACCGAGGGTGTCTACGATCCAAGGCGCGACTTCCATTCCCTGCGCACGCATTTCAACGTCACCTTGAAGCGACGCAAGTGCCCGCTCGATATTCGGAAACGGCTGATCGGCCATGAACTCCGAGACGTGACCGAGGAGCATTACGATCCCGAAGGGTCCCCGATCGAGGAAATCAACGACTGGGTGCAATCGATCGAGATCGATATCTCGCAGATCGTTTCGCCATGGCGTAATCCAGCGACACTTCCGGAAAATGTTGTCGCTCTGCGCGGCTGATGTCAGCACACGAGAAACCGGGGCCGCCCGCTGGCGACCCCGAAAACTGCGATCTATCGGCAGCCCTCCTCGAACGCTGCGATCGCGATCTCGAGAAGATGCGCAATCATCCAGAGCTCTGCGCCGGTTCGCGTGGTGCGCCACGCCTTCCCGTATGGATCATCGCGCCGCTCCTCTCTGGATTTCGCAAGGCCTTTGAAATCTTCGATCGGGATGCGACCACGAACGGAAGACAGCATGGCGCGGCACGCCTTCAGCCGGACAGAGTCGTCGGCCTCCGGATCGAGCAGTGCATGGTAGTGACACACGCTGGGCGAGAAGGTCGGCGCGCCGGGATGAGCGGCAAAGCGGATCAGGTGCAGCCACTGAGCCGCCAGCTCCGCCTGCAGGCGCGCCGTGGTGAGGCTGGGGGTGTCCACAATATCCATCACCGCACCTCCTCACCATGACCGTGGCTCGGAATGCCGGCAAGCCAGAGCGCTTCCAGCGCCCGCCTGCCTCTCAAGACCGCGTCCGCACAAACCATGGCATCTGTGGCACGTGGATCGTCGGGATGTACATCGGCAAAGCGCGCTGCCTCGAGTCCCGATAGATCGTCAACGAACTCGAGACGGAGAAGCCGTGCCAATCGAGCCAACGTTCGCCGATGCGTATGTAGATCGCCCCCTTCTCGGGCGCAGTCGACGAGGGCGTTCGCTCGACGGGCCCATGTAGCCCCGCCGAGGAGGTCGGCCGCGGCGATGAGTGTGTCGCCGTCGTCGCAGAGCCAGCGTCGGAACGCCTCGACAATCTTCATAATCCGCAGCAGGGAATTGATCTTGGTTTCGTGCTTCATCGGGATACTCACTCTCTGTGATGCGCGAACTCGGGATGAGCCGCGTCAGATATCCCCGCTGCGAACTGGTGTGTTTCTAATCGTGTCGCTTGGTCTTTCCGATCGTGGAGATCCCCCCACGCTTGGCAATTGGCGTTGCGCAAGGCGTCCCCGCCCAGTTTTCAGATACCCCAACCGCCGGTCGGCGCGCCCTCATTCAAGGGCGCGCGCCGGGCGGCGGTTGGGTTACGCTTCAGTGTCTCGCCCACCTTTACGTGCAAGATTGCTTGACGATCGACCGGAAAGGCATTCTCCGGCACCCACCGCTTCCCGGAATGTCCTGTCGCGACGTCGGCGCCGATCAGGCGCTCTGATCTTCAGCCAGACACTCCTGCAGCATCGCGTCGATCATTTCCTGGCCCTTGGTGCGCTGCGCGGCAGCCACGGCCTTGGCTTGATAGAACGTCCTGCTCCGTTCGTCCCGTTGCGCGCACAGAGCGAGGGCGGCATCAACACCTTCGCGTCCGAGCTTCCCGAGCTCGGTATGGATCCGCGTCCGCGCGATGTGTGCGCCAGTTCCCAGATGCTTTCGCCAGACAGCGGATGGATAGCCTGAGGATAGAATTCGGCCATTTGTTCGCACGAAAACCGGCAATTCCTCTGAAGCGGCGCGTGAACGCATTGCATCGAGATATGCGGGATCGATGCCCGTGAGCACGAGCGCGTCGAGGAAGGGCGTCAATGCATCGTGGAGACGACCTCTGAGCTCTTCGCCCTCCTTCTGCGTCTCGATGTCGATCCGGTATCGATCTCCATCATGATAGATATCGCGCCCCCACAAGAGCTGCCCGTCCTGCAGGCGCAACGGGATGAATGTCCAGAGGGCAAGCACGGCGGCTTCGTTGACGAGCCGCAGCCTCGTCTGCCTGCGCCTCATTCCGAAGCTACTTTCAAGCAGATCGTGAGCCAGCTCCCATGTTTCGGCCAACGCCCGCAGGCCTTCGTATTTTCCGAATTTCAAGGGCACGACCGTGTCGCACTCCCGTCGAAGAGCATTCTCATGCGCCCTGAATGCGGCAACTGTCATGTCATCGCAGCCCAGGTACTCCGCAAAACGACGAAGCCGCATCATCGCTGTATGGCGGGTCGCCGGACGATTGCCCTGCCCGATGTATTTCGGGTCGGAGATCGTTTGTGCGTGTCTCGCCTTGCTGTCTTCGAAACGTCGAAGCCCCTCGACAGTCAGATCGATGCCCGCGCCGGCGTCCTGCTGAACTTTCGCGTATTCGCGCAGCACCTCCTCCATATTGTCGACGACACTCCGGGCCGGTGGACGCCGACCGTCGATCATCCGCCCCGCACGCAGCGCGCAAAGAAGTCGCCGCCACTGATCGGGCAACCCCGCCAACGGGACCCAACGCTTGCCCGACGATCGCGCCTTGCGCGACTTGGCTGGCGACCGGGGTGTGCCCTTCTCAGCAATGGCTGCGTTCAAGGTGATGAGCACGCCCGGATTTCCCGGCAGCAGGATATCGAGCGCGGTCTTCAGGCTGCGCAGTCGTCGCGAGGTCGTGACGTCGGAACAAAAGGAAAGGAAATCCTTGACGTCCGGCACTTCGATCCCCCGCTCGGACGCGAACGCCATGAAACGCTCCAGAACACGCAGGTCCTCCAGATCCACCTCCTCAAGCACATCCAACCCGCGATATGGCGCGATGTGAGGACTCTCGAGAAGCGTTGCCCGGTCACGCCGGTCACAGGATCTGCTGCGAGGGCGCTTGCTCCGGATCGCATCGCGTATAGCGACGAGCGCACTCGCCTCCCGAGGCAACAATCGATCGAGCGCCTTTCGCAGGTTCTCGAGTCGCCGGGTGGATTTGTCCTGAGCCGCAAAAGCCAGGAAGACATCACTTCTGGCCGACTCGAGATCGGCTTCATTCGACCAGGCGAGAAACTGGTCCAGCGTACGCAACTCGCGCAGACCGATGGTCTTGATCGAAGCGATTCCGCGGTAGCGTGCCAAATGCGAACCGGCAAGCAGCTGCTCTCGGCCTCGCGTGTCGTATTTACCTTCAGACATTGATCAATCCTTTCAGGAGGTCCTGGCCACGTTCGACCATCGCGAGTGCCTTGATGAAGCTGTAGAACGTGCGCATGGTCGCAGCTTTGTCGTCGATGCGCTTCGCGATCACTTCGATTTCTTCAGGATGCGCATTCAGGAGCAGTGACACCTGACCGTGTCGCATCTGATGCGGCGTCATGGGCAGATCGACATATGTGCGCATCACGCTCGAGAACTCCGATCCGAACCAGGATGGATTCATCGAAGCGCCAGGAGTCTTCACCGCCGGAAAGAGATACGGACTGCTGTCTGCATGGGGGAACAGCGGGCGGATCTCTTTCAGATACCAGCGGATGGTCTTGTAGTAACCGAACTTGTCGTATTGGATGGGAAACTCGATCACCTGCTGATTCTTCGTGAGCTCCGCCGGGAGCCATATCCGCATCGGTTTGCGCTTGCCCTTGGGTACGTACAGCTGTGCATCTTCCCCGACACACGTGAGCCCCATCGCGTTCTCGATCCTGATTGGCGCTCCACCGATTTCGATTGCGACGAAACACGCAGCTGAGCCGAGGAGGCGCGCGGTGCTGATTTCCCTACGGGTCAGCGCTCGCTCCTCGAGAGAAGCCTTATCGAAAATGGAACACGCCTCCTGCTTGAGGGTCGCGAACGAAAAGAAGAAACGGCGTCGGACATGGGGCTTGTCGATCAGTGACTCGCAGAACTGTCGGTTCTTCTTCGTCATGCGTTTTTCGGCGCTGGCGCCCTCTCGAGAGGTGGCGTTGTTCGCAACGATCAACTCGAGTTCGGAGTTGTCGATCTCGAGATGCCGCCTGATCTGTCCGATCGCCTTGAGGTATTTCCGGCAGGTCCGCGGAGCGAGACGTCCTTCGCCTTTGCGCCGGTTCGTCCGCTCGAACAACTCGCCGGCGATTTCGGTGACCAGATCATCGTCTCCGAGCACGACCTCGAGATCGGCATCGGCGGCGCACGCCCGTCCGGTATCCACCGCGATGCGCAGGAACGTCCGCATCGCCGAGCGCATGACATCGGCGTGGCTTTGATGCTCATCCGCGAATTGCCGGGATACGGGATCCCAGCCCGTCTTGGTCACCTTTTCGATCCAACCGCAGAATTGCTCTTCCCACCTGCCATCGAGCGGCACGTTGGCCTTGCACCGGAGTTCCGGCTTGAAATTGACTGGTTTCGGAGGAAGCAGCGGCAGAACTTCCGGGAACTGGCGCAGCTCATCAAGCCTGTCGATAGAGCGACGGTTCGCCTCCTTCTTGTTGCCCGTGAAATCGCTGTCGAGCCGAAGCGCAACGGACAAATCGATATCGCGAGGCAGATATCCATAGGCCCGTGCGACGATCGCGAAAGTCTTGAGTGCAGAAAGCTTCATGGGATGCCACCTGGCAGACTGTCCAACCTCGCCGGACACAAGAGGCTCGATCGCGTCGAAGAGATCGTTCCATTCGTCCTGCTGCGCACGCAAGTCCGCCAAAGCTTTCGTCACACCCAGGAACTTTCTGAGCGATGAGCGAACCCGGCGACGCCAGAGTTCGAAGGCTGTGTTGGTCGGCCAATTGTCTACATTGAATGCGTCTTCAGGAAACCAATCATCAAATTCTTCGAGAGATGCCGGAATACCTGACAGGGGTTTGTTCTTGAGCTCTGCGAGGTACCTGATCGCGCCGAGGTACGAGTTCTTCGTGGAGCTTGCGATATCTTTCCGCGCCTGGACATGCGTATGGAGATCGAACATTGTTTTGCCGGCAGAAGCCGACCCTCGACCAGTTGTGATGGCTGTGGCCGGGGTGTCGGTCTTGATCGTGAACTGAACCATTTGTTTTCCTTTCGTGTGTCGCCAGAACGCGGTTTCAGTCGCTAAAACGCGATCTGGATACACACGCCTGGAAGGTTGCCGCCGGTGAAATCCTCCGGGTGTCTGTATCTCGGTCGCTTGCCGACGATCCGGGTCGCTTGGGCGAAATTGGCGTATCGGAAGTGGCGTCTGCATTGGATTGATCGCTTTATTTGTTGGGAATGAGTGCGCCGAAGGCCGGAGCGGCTTTTGCATATCGCGGGATCGGTTTTCCGGTATGCCACGCCAGCACCTCGGCCTTGCGCCAACGCTTCGCACGGGAATTCTTTCGCCCGTTCGACAGATCGATGGAGTTGGGAAACGGTTTCTGCCCCTTGGGTAGTTTTCCCTTCTCCCACCGGTAGATGATGGAGGTGGAAACACCGAGAAGACTTGCCACGTCTGCGGCCCTGAGTAGCGGTTCCCTGAGGTCGCCAACCTCGACAAGGTCTTGGTCTTCCTTGAGGCCAAGCGTTCGCCAGACGACCGACCAGCGTGTCGTTCCTCCGACGAGTCTCAGGTTGAGCTCCCGCAGAATGCGGGGAAGCCCCCTTTCGGTCGTGTTGAAGAATCGGATCAGATCGCATCGGTGGAGTGGCTTGTCTTGCATGGTTGCATGCAATTAGGCCCCGGCTCGGCCGGTCCCAAACAGCATCGAAGATTTTGCCGAGGGGCACGCTCGTAACAAAACCCCCAGCCACTGAGCAGAAGATCCGAAATGCATTAGAACGCGACGACCCCCACGACGTGGTGGCATCCATCCGCTACGATCTCAGGCGGGTGCAAAGCCCATCAAGCCGTCGCAATACCGACCGCCCAGATTCGCATCTCCGCGTTGTCAGCTAAACTGCCAGAGGCACACGGGCTCAGAACTCGGCCATCGATGACAGAGCGACCATCATCAATACTGCGGAAAGTCCGCATGCGATGGATCGAATAGTGATCCAGACCCGGCAACGGACGGTCAGCGCAGATCCCTGTCCACGAGAGGATTGCAGAGCGACTGCGCCTGACCACGGGCGAAAAAGTTTTCCTCCGCCGCAAGATTCCGCTCCCTGCCGTTTCCGCCGGAAAACCGATCGCCCGATTTCCTGGTCACAACCCGAGCAGCAACGGAGAACAGGAATGCTTGCCCGCATCAAATCCCTCGTCGGCATAGGTGACGCCAACGCGTCGAAGCCGAACTTTTCAGTCCCGTCCGGGGAGACGGCCCCTCCGCCCCGGGAGCCCACGCCGCTGCCCCATGCGGAACCGTCAACCGCCGGCTTCCCGCTGGAGTGCTTGACGCCGAAACTGCGCAGCGCCGCGGAAGCGATCATGCGGAAAACCCAGGGGCCGGCCGCGATCGCAGCCCAATCCGTACTGTCGGTGGCATCCCTTGTCGTCGGCAGCCGGGCAAAGGTCCAGACCCTCGTATCGGAGGCGAACGCGACTGCCGCCTTTGTCACGATCGCTCTTTCGGGCGAGCGCAAGAGCGCCGCCGACAGGATCGCGAGGGCCGGAATCGACCGGGTGGTGATGCGCCTCCGGAACGAGCATGAAGTTGCCATGGCACGCCACAAGACGGATCTCGCAGGCACCGGACGCGGAGAAGAGAAGCCTGCCGCGCCCGTCTGTCCGAGCTTTCTGGTGACCGAACCGACAGTCGAGGGCGCATTCAAGGCAATCGCTTCCGGATGCGGGTTTCTCGGCTGGTTCACCGACGAGGCATCGAGCTTCTGGGGTGGTCATTCGATGTCGAAGGACCAGCGGGCAAAGACGAGCGGCATCGTCTCGAAGCTGTGGGATGGGGACTACTTCTTTCGGCCACGCGCGACCCAGGAGGGTGACGGTTACGTGCCGCCCACGGCGACGACTCTCAACCTGATGTTTCAACCGATCCTGATCCGTGACACCTACGGCGACGAGTTCCTGACCAGTCAAGGAATTCTGGCCAGGATGCTTCCCTGCTGGCCGCAAAGCAACATGGGCAAGCGAAAATACCGGCGGCCGACCGACGAGGACGAAGCAGCTGCCCTTAGCTTCCGCGATGAAGTCGAGGCCGCCCTGACCAGCACGCTCGAGGACCCGACCGAGCGTTCCATCGCCCTGTCGGACGAAGCCTTCGCAATCTGCGTCGAGTTTCACGACAAGGTCGAAGCCGAAATCGGTCCGGGTGGCTGGGCCGCCGACATCTCCGGGTTCGCGTCGAAAGCCGCGGAACACGCATGCCGCCTCGCGGCGATCCTGGCGCTCTTCGAGGACTGGGACACAAGGAAAATCTCCGCCGAAGTCATGCAAGCCGCCTGCGAGCTGGTAAAATACTACCTCAGTCAATACAAGTTCCTCTGCATCGCGGCCACCAACGAGACGGAGATCGCCCAAGCCCAGACCCTTCTGGATTGGCTTCGGAAGAACTTGCAGCCCGGCGATGGTTTCGCGACCGACCGGATCCTGCAATACGGGCCGGTTCAAGCGCGGCGATCGAAGGCTCTCGATCGCCTGCTCGAGATCCTGAAGCAAT
Source organism: Roseovarius sp. MBR-6 (assembly GCF_040547525.1). Taxonomy (NCBI): domain Bacteria; kingdom Pseudomonadati; phylum Pseudomonadota; class Alphaproteobacteria; order Rhodobacterales; family Roseobacteraceae; genus Roseovarius; species Roseovarius sp. MBR-6. Next base: position 283,983 of record NZ_JBEPPW010000004.1, read on the forward strand.
ACGGATGGATCCAAGAGCTTCCCGCTGGGACGAAGATCGATGGGAAGAAGCGTTACAAGGCCCACAGGCTCAGTCCGAAAGCGTGACACCCGCGGCGGTGGCCGGCATTCCTGCCGGCCACCGGGACTATTCGCCACCCCATGGCTCACCGACCCAGGAGCAGCGTCTCGGCGTCGACCCGGACCCGGCCGATGGAACAGATAAGGCGATCTCCCGGGCGCTTTCGGCAATGCCGAGGTAGACCGCGTAGATCAGCGGGAACGCCATTGTGGCGATGAGCTGAAACCTCGGATGCCACTCACCCGCCGTCCGCCCGAGGGGGATCTTGTCATCGGGCACGAACAACCCGTCGATCATGATGTCATGCGACCCGGTTCTTCCCACCGACGTGCTCATAGACCACTTTTCACAACGCGTCTGATGCCGTATGTGCTCTACATATGGCAGACCGTGATGATTTTAGATCGCCCGTAATAAGAACAATTGCGCAACGCGCGGGTTACCGTTGTTCAAATCAGACCTGTTTACGTCCGACCATTGGTCCAGACGGTGCTGATGATAGCGCAAGCATTGGTGTCGCCGCGCACATTACTGCCGCTGCCGAGGGCGGGCCAAGGTATGATCCCGCTTTGACTCCAGAGGAACGAGCTGCTGCCGAAAATGGTATTTGGCTCTGTCAGACCTGTAGCCGATTGGTGGACGTGGATATCACCAGTCATTCGATTGAACTACTTAGAGAGTGGAAAACCCTGGCTGAGATGCGCGCGTATCTTGGAATTCGCGGCTTTTCAATTGTAGTGTCTCGTAGTTTTCAAAAGCTTGAAGACAAGATGCCAAGACTTGTAGCGGAGATGCGGGATGATCTTAAAAAGGACCCATTTATCCGAGAGTTTATAGTCATGTCAAAGAAGTGGTCCTACAATAGCGACCCTGAAAATCCGATTTTTTCCTATTTTTTTGAAGACCACGAAAGCTTGAAGCCAATGCTGAAAGTGATGCAAAATTATGGCGCGATTATTGAAACTACGCATAACAATGTTGACCGCTTCGAGTTTACAGAGGAATTTGCCGAATACCTTCATTTGCCCGTATAGCTAAGTTGCTCAAGTTTGAAATTCCGCCTGAGTTGTATGCGCGCTATTCGGTCTATACCAATAAATGACTTTAGTTGCACCACAGAAAGCCGGTGAAATGGGTTCGAAGCAGTCATGCGGCGCTGCGTCGGAATGAGGGCCGTCGCCTGGCAAGGCACCAAGACGCTTTCGGCCCACGGCGGGTATTCATCTGGGATCGATAACGCTACGTTGCAGCAGACATCGTTCTTGTGCGTGGTAGATTGTGGCAGAATAGAAAATGATTGAAAGAATCCAGCTCCTTCAGAATATCGGCCAGTTTGACAATGTCAGCGCCTCTCCGCAGACGGCCCTGACCCCGTTCTCACTCGTCTATGGTGAAAACGGTCGCGGCAAAACGACTATCGCCGCTATTCTCCGCTCTCTGGCAACGAACGATCCCGGTTTGGTGACAGACAGGCACAGGCTTGGTGCGCAGCATCCGCCCCGCGTTGTTATCGGTCATACGGGTGGGCAATGCGTCTTTCAAAACGGCACTTGGACGCAAACGCTGCCACAGGTTGCTATCTTCGATGACGCGTTTGTATCTGCGAACGTCTGTTCGGGTATCGAGCTACGAGCGACACACCGCCAGAGCCTGCACGAGCTCATTCTTGGGGCACAGGGCGTCGCGTTGAACGACACACTCCAAGGCCATGTCAAACGCATCGAAGAACACAATGTCAGGCTCCGCGAGCTGGCTGAAGCGATACCGGCGAATGCGCGGGGACCATACAAGGTCGATACCTACATCGGTCTTGAGCAAGACCCGGCCATCGAGGCGAAAATTCAGGATGCTGAGCGCCGACTGGCTGCTGCACGCGCCGCCGACACGATACGCCAGAGACCCGGATTTCAGGAGTTTGGTCTGCCGGACTTCGACCTTGAAGCAATTGAAGCGGTGCTCGATCGCAGCTTGCCCGACCTTGAAGCCGCTGCTGCTGACAGGGTTCGTGCACACATTGTGAGGCTCGGACGTGGCGGCGAGGCTTGGGTCTCGGACGGCATGGGGCGCATTGAGCCGATCTCCGAGGGACATGGCGGCGATATTTGCCCCTTCTGTGCTCAGGACCTCGGCGGGTCCGAGGTGATCGGTCACTACCGCGCCTATTTCAGCCAAATTTATGAAGACCTCAAGCTTGCAATCAGGCAGACAGGCGTTGCGATACGCGATGCCCATGCCGGGGACATTCCATCTGCTTTTGAGCGGGACATTCGAACCGCTGTTCAGGCGCACGAGTTTTGGAAAGACTTCGCTGACCTGCCAGAAATTGAGGTTGATACTGCTGCTATCGCCCGTCAGTGGAACGCTGCCCGCGAGGGGGTGCTCGAACAGCTTCGCGCCAAAGCCGCTGCGCCTCTGGATCGCATGTTACTACTCCCCAAGGTTCGTCAGGCCGTAATTGACTATCGGGCGCGAATTGCAGAAGTAGCCGCTCTGTCCCAGCGGCTCGGTGCCGCCAATGCGCAGCTTGATGTCGTAAAGGAACAGGCACAAGCCGACGATCTTGCCGCCCTGACCAATGACCTTGCAAAGTTGAAGGCGCAGAAAGATCGTTTCGATCCCGCTGTAGTGCCGCACTGCGATAACTACGCGGCGGAAACGGCCGCCAAGGCGGTGACCGAGAGACTCCGAGCAAAGGCCCGCGCCGCGCTCGACCAGTATCGAGAACAGATTTTCCCTGCCTACGAAACAGCCATCAACGAATATCTTCGGCGTTTCGCGGCGGCATTTCGATTGGGGGAAGTCCAGTCCGTCAACAGCCGCTCCGGTTCATCCGCGTCCTACTGCGTCGTCATCAACCAGCAAAACGTCGACGTGACGGCAGGCCAAGGCCCGTCTTTCCGGAATACGTTGAGCGCGGGCGACAGGAACACGCTTGCACTGGCATTCTTCTTTGCATCTCTGGAACAGGACCCCGACCTCGCGAACAAAATCGTCGTTATCGATGATCCAATGACCAGCCTCGATGAGCACCGCACCCTGCGGACCCGCGAAGAGATCATGGCGCTGGCAACGAGAGTGGGGCAGGTCATCGTCCTTTCTCATTCGAAGCCGTTTCTTTGCAATCTTTGGGAGCGATCTGACCGGAACGTTTCGACTGCGCTGCGCATCAACCGTGTCGCTGTCGGTTCCGAGATTACCGTTTGGGATGTCAGGAACGATAGTATCTCGGAACATGACAAGCGTCATGAACTCGTCAGGGGTTATTTGCGGGCAGCCGATCCCGACAAGGAACGTCAGGTTGCGGCGGCGCTTCGGCCAATTTTGGAAGCCTTTATGCGCGTTGCGTTTCCCGAGTATTTTCCGCCAGGAACGCTACTTGGCCCCTTTCTCGGACAGTGCAACCAGCGCGTAGGCGGGATCAACGAGATATTGTCAGCGGGCGACATTGCGGAACTGAGAGCCCTGCTCGACTATGTGAACCTATTCCACCACGATACCAACCCCGCCTGGCAGACAGCTGCGATCAATGATGCCGAACTGACTGATTTCGCAGATCGAACGCTTCTATTTGCGTCACGGCGGTGAACTGCCGCTAAGCAGCTTTAGGAGGCACTCCAATGTCCGCTACTTGTGCCTCCTCCTGATGATTTCGCACCCGCAGAGAATGTCGGCTTACCTGAAGGTTTTCGATGTGGGCCGCGGCACAAGGGTGGCGGCCATGAGGTGGCGGCCCACGTTGACAAACCTCGGAAGGAGGAAGCTGCGGGGGTCAGGGCCCTTCACTGGCCCAAGATCGTTGCGGGGTCTCGTCGAGAGGACCCCGCAACGATCAGACAGCGTGGCGGGATGGCTGCCTGCATCTTTAATTCGCGCCGATCGACGCACGCATCCGAGCCCAGGATCTCGCGGCCGCATCACCGTCCGCCAATGCACGATAGGACGCGCCGGCGGCTTCACTGGCATGACCGAGATGCGTCCCGATCCCCAGAGGGCGGATTTGATCCTCGAAGAGCGCCAGCCAGTCTGGGTGCACAAGCCAGCTCTTACCGGGCTTCGTGGCGTCCAGAAAGACCCGCCCACGCGGAGTTACGGCACCTTTCGTGATCCAGTCTCGAATGGTTCGCGGGTGACGGCGAAACCGCTTCGCAATTTCTTCGATTGTAAGGTATCTCTCTTCATCTTTGGGCATCATGGCCTCCTCGTTGCTACGAGACGGAGCTACGCCCCAGCACATCCGCAACCAAAGCGCGTGAAAACTTTTTTGGATACATAATGATAATGTGGCGATGAGCGGCCAGACAGAGCGTGCTAATCCTGCGATTTCAGGATGACAATAGCGCAAATAGCATGAGGCGTCCGGCCATGGTTTAGGAGTGGATCATGGCAATCTTTGAAATTGTTTTGGCCGCAACTCTATCGTTACGACCGGTATCTGCATCTGGGACACGAATTTCGCCGTTCGCACGAGCGGGCGCGATCAGCCGCACGATTCTGAAGCGGTTTGAGCCATCTATTCGCCGCCAATGGGTCTGCACTGGAAAGCACCTGTCCGAACGTGCCATTCTCCCACCAAAAAGGCTGGGAGAATCAATATCATGAACGCCGTTGAGATCGAGGAAGCCGTTTCTGACCTCGCGCAGCAGCCCTTCGACGCGGCCGAGTTCCCGTTCGCCTTCCTCGCCGCCTTCGGCAACAAGGAGGCGACCATCAAGCGCCTCCGGACCGGCAACACCAACAAATCCGACATCGGCGGCGTCCTCCAGCGCAACAACATCCACATCGCGGTCGCCGATACCGGTGAGACGGTCGAGACCCTTGCCCGCCTCAAGGCCAGCCCGCTGACCGAACGGCAGAAGGCCAAGTTCATTCTCGCCACAGACGGCATCCAGGTCGAGGCCGAGGAGATCGGCTCCGGTGAGGTCCTCTCCTGCCGCTATGACGAGCTCGGCAACAACTTCGGCTTCTTCCTGCCTCTCGCTGGCATCTCAACCGTCGCCGAGGTCAAGAACAATCCGATCGACATCAAGGCCACCTCGCGCCTGAACCGCCTCTACGTCCAGCTCCTGAAGGACAACGCCGACTGGGGCAGCGCCGACAAGCGCGGCGATCTGAACCGCTTCATGGCCCGCATGATCTTTTGCTTCTTCGCCGAGGACACGGGCATCTTCCAGGGCGACGACCTCTTCACCACCACGGTCCAGACCATGACCGAGGCGGACGGCTCGAACACGCGCGACGTCCTCTTGCGCCTCTTCGGGGCGATGAACATCAAGGCTCCCGACGGGGCCGCCCGCCCTGGCCTCCCAGCCTGGGCCGACAGGTTCCCATACGTGAACGGCGGCCTCTTCGCCGACGACATCGGCTGCCCCGCCTTCTCGCGCACCTCGCGCGCTTACCTGCTCCGCGCGGGTGAGCTCGACTGGAAGACCATCAACCCCGACATCTTCGGCTCCATGATCCAGGCCGTCGCGGACGAGGACGAGCGCGGCGAACTGGGGATGCACTACACCTCTGTCCCGAACATCCAGAAGGTGCTGGACCCGCTCTTCCTCGACGACCTGCGCGAGCAGCTCGAGGCGGCGGGGACGAACAAGCGCAAGCTCTACAACCTGCGTCAGCGCCTGTCGCGTATCCGGGTGTTCGACCCGGCCTGCGGTTCGGGAAATTTTGAGAACGGCGGTGCGAAAGTCGGCCACGGTAGCGGCGGGATGAGCCTGCTGCGGGCGGCGTAAAAGTCGGCCACCTTTACCCTTTCTGGTGACAGGGAGGGCGGGAGGATTTTCACTGTGGATTTGTATCGGAAGGTTCGGCTGGCGTGTGCTGAGGGCATGAGCCAGCGAGAGGCGGCGCGGCATTTCAACATCTCGCGCGATAGCGTAGCCAAGATGATGGCGTTTTCGGTTCCGCCTGGGTATCGGCGGTCGGCACCGGTCAAGCGACCGAAGCTGGATGCCTTCACCGGGATCATCGACGGTTGGCTGGACGGCGATCGGGAGGTCCATCGCAAGCAGCGGCACACGGCGAAGCGGGTGTTCGAACGGCTTCGCGACGAGCACGGGTTCACTGGCGGCTACACGATCGTGAAGGATTACATGCGACAGCGCGAACGGCGCGGCCGCGAGATGTTCGTGCCGCTGGCGCATCCGCCCGGTCATGCCCAGGCTGACTTCGGCGAGGCGGTGGTCGTCATCGGCGGCATCGAGCAGAAGGCGCATTTCTTTGTCATGGATCTGCCGCACAGTGATGCCTGCTTCGTGCGAGCCTATCCGGCAGCCACTGCCGAGGCTTGGGTGGATGGCCACGTTCACGCCTTCGC